>JBOGIQ010000130.1:0-14567 GCA_050742535.1 Vicinamibacterales bacterium
GAGTCGGGATCCTCACCCGTCACCTCGGCGCGGGCGGCGTCGAGGGCTTTGCCGACGCCGTCGGACGTGAACTTCTCGTGCGCGAGCCGCCGAAGCGCCGCGCTCATCTCGCCGTGAACGGTGACGCCGCCAGGCGGCATGTAGACGCGCTCGTCCCACTCGATCAGGTCGGCCGAATGCCGAAGGTCCATGACTTCGGCGATCAGCGTGCGGAGTTTGTCGACGGAGGCGTGCACGAATTACTGCTTCACGTAAAGCTCGCCAGCTTTCCGGAACTCGACGGCTTTCTCCTGCATGCCGGCGTCTCGGATCTGCTGGGTCAGCTCCATCGAGCAGAACTTCGGGCCGCACATGGAGCAGAAGTGCGCGACTTTTGCCCCGTCGGCCGGCAGCGTCTCATCGTGGTACGCACGCGCGGTAACTGGATCCATTGCCAGGTTGAACTGATCCTGCCAGCGGAACTCGAACCGCGCCTTCGACAGCGCGTCGTCCCACGCCTGCGCGCGCGGGTGCCCCTTGGCCAAATCCGCGGCGTGCGCGGCGATCTTGTACGCAATCACGCCTGCCTTCACATCGTCCTTGTTCGGCAGCCCGAGATGCTCTTTCGGCGTGACGTAACACAGCATCGCCGTGCCGTACCAGCCGATCATCGCCGCGCCTATCGCCGACGTAATGTGGTCGTAACCCGGAGCCACGTCGGTCGTCAGCGGACCGAGCGTGTAGAACGGCGCCTCGTCGCACCATTCGAGCTGCTTCTCGACGTTCTCCTTGATGAGATGCATCGGGATATGGCCCGGGCCCTCGTTCATCACCTGGACGTCGTACTCCCACGCGATTTTTGTCAGCTCGCCCTGCGTCTTCAGCTCCGCGAACTGCGCCTCGTCGTTCGCGTCGGCAATCGAGCCGGGGCGCAGGCCGTCGCCGAGCGAGAACGAGACGTCGTAGGCGCGCATGATCTCGCAGATCTCGCGGAAGCGCGTGTAGAGGAAGTTTTCCTGATGATGCGCCAGGCACCACTTGGCGAGAATCGACCCGCCGCGGGACACGATGCCGGTGACGCGGTGTGCCGTCATCGGGATGTAGCGCAGCAAGACGCCGGCATGCACGGTGAAGTAGTCCACGCCCTGCTCGCACTGCTCGATCAGCGTGTCGCGATACACCTCCCACGTGAGATCTTCCGGACGTCCGCCAACCTTCTCCAGTGCCTGATAGATCGGCACTGTGCCGATCGGCACCGGCGAATTGCGGATGATCCATTCGCGCGTCTCGTGAATGTTCCTGCCGGTCGACAGGTCCATCACCGTGTCGGCTCCCCACAGGGTCGCCCACTGCAGCTTCTCGACTTCGTCTTCAATCGACGAACGGACGGCGGAGTTGCCGATGTTGGCGTTGATCTTCACCAGGAAGTTGCGGCCGATGATCATCGGCTCCAGCTCCAGGTGGTTGATGTTCGAGGGGATGATGGCGCGCCCCCGTGCGACCTCGGTGCGCACGAACTCCGCCGGCAGACCCTCCCGCGCGGCGATGAACTCCATCTCCGGGGTCATGTCACCGCGGCGCGCGTAATAGAGCTGTGTGCCGACCGTGCCGCCGGCACGGCGCGCGGCGATCCACGGCTCACGGAGCTTCGGCAGCCCGGCACGCACATCGTGCCCCTGCGGACCGCTGGTGTCGTAGAGACGCACCGGCGCCTCGCCGCCGCTGAGCGCAACCTCGCGCATCGGCACGCGCACGGTGAGGTCCGCGCCGGAACTCAGCTTCGCCGTGCGCTCTTCGTAGACCTTCCTGGAATTCGGGTACGCCGCTGCAAAGTCGATCATGGGAACTCTCGATGACCGTGCGTGGGGTAGGCGGGATCGGACGAGGATCGCCGCACTCCCTCCGCCGGTCTGAACCGGGTCAGGTTCCAAGGGTTTATCTCAATCTGCTACTTCACAGATACCCCTGGCGGCCTTCGTGATTATACGTCGCTGTCGGCGACCACTCCTGACCATACAATTCCAGTATGGTTATCGCATTGCTGCTCAGCTTGCTGCTGGCGCAGGCCACAACGCCTCCGAAACCGCAGCCCACGCCGCCTCCGAAACCACAGCCCACGACGCCCCCGAAGGCTGCGCCTGCGCAGCCACGAACAGCCCCGCGGCAGCCCGCGGGAACTCTCGCCGGGATGGCGATTACCGTGAGCGACGGCAGGGGCAATCCGTTCTCCGATGTCACCGTCGAGATGAGCGGTACCGTCGAACGCAACGGGAAGACGGATGCGGCCGGACAACTCAGCTTGCCTGGGCTGCGAGCCGGAACATATCGACTTCGCTTCTCCGGTGACGCGGTGACCGCATTCGAACGGGAGGTCACGCTGAAAGGCGGTGAGATCGCCAAGCTGGCGATCACGCTGTCGCCCGCAGCGCCGGTCAAGGTTGCGCCGGCGCCGCCGCCCCCGGCGCCGGTGGCGCCGCCAGCACCCGCCGCCGGACCAGTGGGCCAACCGCAGCTCGGATCGTTGTCCAAGGTTGCAGATCAGTATCGGAATACGAAGGAGCGCCGCGAGGTGATCCTGTCCTGCAGCGGCAACACGCGGAACATGCTGCTCGCGCTCACCGACGAACAGCCGCAGCGTATTTACGACACCGCCGAATCGACGTTCTACGTCCTCTCCGGGCAGGGTGCCGCAATCATCGGCAAGATCCAGAGCGTCATCACGACCGGTTCATTCATTTCCGTCCCGCGCGGTACTCCCTTCGTCCTCGCGCGCCAGGGCAATCGGCCGCTGATCATGCTGTGGACGCTCAGCGGCGAGCCGTGCGAGGCGGCGAAATAAGAATGAGCGCGACGGCCGATCGGCAGGGCGTGATCGTCAGCTGCCCGTCGTGCGGCCGGTCGAACCGCCTGCGCTACGACACGCTTGGCAAGACGGTGCGCTGCGGCAATTGCCGCGCGAACCTGCCGTCGCTGTCGGCCCCGATTGAAATTGCGGATTCGGCCACCTTCGATGCGGCGGCAGCAGACAGTTCGCTGCCGCTGCTGGTCGATTTCTGGGCGCCGTGGTGCGGGCCGTGCCGCATGGTCGCGCCGGAACTGGAACGCGTCGCGCGCGCCAATAGCGGCCGCTATCTGGTGGTCAAGGTCAACACGGACGTCGTCACGGACGTGGCGGCGCGATTCACCATTCGCTCCATCCCCACACTGGCGCTCGTCTACAAGGGCCGCGAGATCGATCGAGTGACCGGCGTGCGGCCGGCGTCAGAGATCGAAGCGTTCGCAGCGCGCGCGCTGGCCGCCGCAACACCGCGCGCTTCCTAAGTCCCTGGTCCTTGGGGCTTAGTCCTTGGTCCGTTCTTAGTCCTTGGTCCGTTCTTAGTCCTTGGTCCGTTCTTAGTCCTTGGTCCGTTCTTGGTCCGTGGTCCTTCCCGCACCAAGGACCATGGACGGACTAAGCCCCAAGGACTAAGGACCAAGGACCTTACTGGAGCCGCACAACCAGCGTGGCGCGATAGTCGTCCGGGTCAATCGGCGTCGAGCTGAAGGGATACGGCTGCAGCGCCACCAGCGAAATCAGATATCGCCCGTGTGCCACGGTCGCGCGTGACGCGTCGCCCGTGTGGAGCTCGTACGAGGCGGTGCCGTTTCCGGCCACTCGAATCCGTACGATGGCGTCGCCCCCCTGGATACAGAGCGCGTCAGCAGGACAGCGTGAGTCACCGCTCACCCCGAGGAACTCGATCACCAGGCCGGCGCCGGAAATGCTCGTGGCTTCGCCAACGCCGATGATGAACGGCGTGTCGATCGGATTTATTGGACCGGCCACGGACGCGCCGCAGCCGGTCACGGTCACAAGGGAAAGCAGAAAGAGAATCGTCCGCACGTGGACGGATAAAGCAGAGGTCGTACCACGGCGCTACCAGCCGGGGCGCAGCAGGAAACCGACACGCCACCCGTTCGGCGTCCGATCCATTGGACGTGCGGCCGTCACTTCGATGACGAATCCGCCGAGGTTCGCGCGGCCGCCGAAGCCGACGCTGCGGAACTTCGCACGGTCCGACGCGCCCGCGGGGGTCTTCGTCCACATAGCGCCCCCGTCCGCGAAGGCGATCAGCTCGATTGGAACCTGCCGTCCGTAGTCCAGCTCCCCCGTCAGGAGGCCGACGAGCGGCGCGCGCAGCTCGAGATTCATCAGCGCCAACCGGCTGCCGGCAAGCTCGTCGAGCACTGAACACGCGGTTGCTGTCCGCCCGCACGCGTCGGCGGCAAACGTCCGCAGGTCGTAGCCGCGAACGAGCGTCTGCAGTCCGACCACCAGCGGCGTGAGGCGCGGGTCCGAGGCCCCCGAACCGTAGCGGCCGACATGTTCGACGCGTGCGGCGATCGTCAGTGGACGAATCGGCATCCAATAGCGGCGCGCGTCTACCCGGACGTCCGTGAACGGCACGCGGCCGAATGCCGGCTCGACTTCAAGGCGAAGACGTTGACCGAGTACAGGACCCAGGGGGCCCGACACCGCGGTGTCGTACACGAACGCGAGCTGCGCCTCCGCCTGGTAGAGCGCCGCATGCGCGGGCGACTCCGCGAACGTCTGATTGACGACGTCTCCGTCCATGTCGGTCACGCGCGTCGCCGTCTGCCAGGCGAATCCGGTCCTGCGCACGCCAACTCGTGCATCCAGGCGGCGCACGGCGTTGAAGTGGTAGCGCATGGCCAGGCCGCCCCATTGATGGTCGTAGCGCAGGCTGGTCGTTTGTCTCGTCGTCGCTTCCGGGCCACGCTCGATTGCGCGGCGCGCGCCGTAGAACCGGGCGGGCGCAAAGCCGGCGGTCACGCCCCAGTTCCACCGCCCACGGCGCGTGGTGTAGGCAAACTGCGCCGCGAAGTCGTCCAGGTCCGTGCCGACGCGGAACAGCGTCTGCAGCTGTCGATCGCGGAGGAGATCTCCAAACGAGGCGCCGAAGCTGGCGCGCACGAGCCCGCCAAACGCGTTGCCCGTCCCGCCGCCGATGAACGGTTGCGCCAGCGTTTCCAGACGCAGTCGATCGTCGTATGGACGCTGTATGAACGTGTCGGCCTGCGGCAGCCCTGAGGTCGAATCCCGCAGGGCGTCCGCCACCGTCATCGGGTGCGCTGTCGCGACGGTGACCGGCGAGACGCTGTCCGTTTCAACCGCGCACTCACCGCAGCCTTCAACGATCCGAATCCGGTACGCGCCGTTCGCGAAAGCCGTGAAGGCGACGGTTCCGCTGTCCGCTGCAACCGCCAGCGCGGGACTGGTCGCCGTGATGCCGCTGACTCCCGCCTGTTCGTTCGTCACCCGCATCAGCTCGCCGGTGGCCAGCGTCCGCCGGTACACGTTGCTCGTCCGCTCGTGGTCCGCGATGTAGTAGAGCGCGCTGCCATCCGGCGACCACTGCGGGTTGATCTCCTTGTCGGGCCGGGCCGTCGTTGCTGCCGACCGCTCGTCGAGCGGACGAACGAGACCTGTTTCCAGATTCAATAAGCCGATTCGCAATGGACCGAAGCGCAGGTCGTCGACCGAAGAGGTGAAGCGATCGGTTGCGAACGCCACGGTCGCGCCGTCGGGCGACCAGGCTGGTTGCACGTCCGCGTACGGGTCCGCGGTCAGCTGGCGCAGCGTCCGCGTGTCCACGGTGTAGATGAAGAGATCGGACAGACCGCCTTTCAATCCGGAGACGACGATCTGCGAACCATCCGGCGACCAGCTCGGGTTGAAGAGTTGACTGACGTCCGGCAGGCGTGTCTCGTCGCGGCTGCCGTCCGCAACGTCGATCAGGACGAGCACCGCTTCCCCATCCCGGACCGCGGCCATCGCGAACCGCTTTCCCGTCGGGTCCCAGGCTCCCGCCGAGTTGATGTACTGCAGGCTGTCGAAGTGCGGATCGGCCGCCGTGCTGACGACCTTGCGTCCGTCCGCGTGGTTCGCCGTATCGGCGACGAACAGATCGATCGACAGGCGATCGCGCTCGGAGAGAAACATCACGCGACTGCCATCCGGACTGATCGCCGGGGCGAGCTGCATGCGGCTGCGGCGTTCGCCGTCGATATCGCGCCTGGCCTCCGCGTCGGGTACCGCTTCGTCAATGGAGCCGTGCCAGGCTTCCGTAATCTGCGCGGACGTTTCGCCCGTGACCTGCTCAATCCGTTTGATCGCGTCCTTCTCGCGCGTCCGCAGCACCTTGCCGAACACGCCGTCACCGAACCGCTCCGCCAGGTGCGACCACAGCGCGTGACCGTACCGGTAGGGGAAGTAGCGCGGGTCGTTCAACTGTTTCAATGTCGGCAGGCGGTCGTGGCCGGCGGCATCGCGGACCCACATCGACGTGTGGGCGTTTGCCGGGCCGAGCGACAGGTATTCCGCCATGCCCTCGATGAACCAGCCGGGAAGGGCAAACGCGTCCTGCTTGACGCTGCGGGCGATGTCGATCTGGAACGCGTGCGCAATCTCGTGGCCGAGCACGTGGTCCGTTTCGCCCAGACCGGGTGCAAACGGCATGGCGATCCGCGATTTGATGCGCTCCGTTAAGCCGCCCGTCCCTTCACCGATGAATCCGCCGGTCACGTTCGTCTGGGAGAAGTGCGAGTGACTGGCGTACAGAATCAGCGGCTGGCGCCGTGCGAACTTGTGGCCGAGAATTCGCGACAGCCGCGCATACCAGCGCTCCGCCATGCGCGCGGCGTGGACCGTCGCGGCCTCTTCCTCGGCGTAGTAATGGATGTCGAAATGTTCTGTCTGCAGCAGCCGGAATTCGAGTCGATCGTACCGAACCTTGTTCCGGCCGAAGTACTGCGCGTCGGCGTTCGTGGACGAAAGCATCGCCACGACCGCGAGAGTGATCACCGCGGACGTCCGGACCATGGCACCCCTACAACTCGGACTGGAGGGGCGTTATTCTATCAGCGTTGCGGGTCGTACACAAACGACCAGCGGGTTCCGCCGTGACGCAGCCCGGTGGCGACGTCGGCGCGGAAGGATCCAGGCGCACCCGGCAGCGCCAGACGAACGCCGACGCCCGCATCGACATCGGTCCGCGCGGCATCATCAACGCGGTCTCCAACGCGCGCCGCATCAAGGAACACGGCGGCAGCGGTTCGAACGATTCCGGCTGACCACCATTGCTGCGCTTCGACCGACGCGTGCCAGAGCCGCCGCCCCATCTGCTCGATGCGCAGGCGGCCGTCATCCACCAGCGGGTGCGCGCGAAGCAGCGTCTCTCGCGTCTGGCCGGTGTCGCCGCCAAACCAGAGGAGCGGCGGCAGATTCGCGCTGCCGGCGGCGGCGCCGCCGCGGCCAAGATAGACGCGCCCGGTACGCGTCGCAGCCGAGGCAGCGGCGATATTCACGCTGAGGCGTGAAAACGACGCTGCGCCAGCCCACATCTCGCCATCCGCACGGACGTGGACGCGGCTTCCGCGCGTCAACATCTGCACCTGCGCGCGGGATCGACCCAGAGTGCCAATCCGATCCCAATCCTCCACGCCGGCTCCGGCCGTGAGCTTCACGACCGCATTCGTCCAGGTGGACCACTCGACGAATCCGCCCGCACGCTCCTCGTCGGGTGCTCCGGCGTCGGTGAATCGCTCGTGTTCGCCGAACCCGCCCACGCTCCAGATACCACCCCATGGCGCCGGCGCGTCCACGGCGACGCCGAGGCGCGGCCGGCCGGGCCAGAACCGCCATTCGGCCTTCAGGCGCTCGCCTCCGCCGGTGAGCGACCCGGTCCCGGCCCCAAGCTCACGCCGTGACGCGGCGACCGCGCCGAGAGCCACATAGCTCCAGACATCCGCGGGAATCACCGGTCGCTCGTTCACCGTGGCGCGGAGCTCCGCCAGGCCGCCTGCCGCGGGCCGCAGCTCGACACTGGTCGAAACCGCCGCCGGAAGTTCACCTAACCGTCGCTCGCTCCGCAGCAACAGGTTCGGCGTCACCACCGTCTCCGCCTTCACATCGATAAGCCGTTCAACGACCCGCTGGCGAGTCCGGTCCAGGCCCGCCACGCTCAGCAAATCAAGTCTCGGCTCGGAAACGCGGTTCCATGCCGCCAGCGCTCCATCGCGGTTGTTCTGAACGAACCGGCTCGTTCCCAACAACCGCCAGCCGTATGGGTCGCGTGGGTCAGTGGCGGTGGCCGCGTTGCTGAGCGCCTCGACGTCGGCCCACCGGCGCTGGAGCACCCTGACGCCGGCCAGCTCGCGCATCGCCGCCGCGCCGCCGCAGGAAAGCGCGGTCGTGAGGTGCTGCTCCGCCGCGGCGAGATCGCCCGCCTGCGCCCGCGCGACGCCGGCAGCAATCAGCGCATCGCAGGGCTCAGCCGACGGCACGGCGCTGACGGGCGCAACGGCCTCGCGCTCGCGCTCACCAGGGACAACGACGGCCATCCACCGCTTCGCCGGCTGCCAGCGCCGCTCGAATTCCTCGCGGCCGACGACACGCAAGGGTGCCCGTGCGGGATCGTGAAAGACCACGGCGTCCGGTGTTCTGGCGACGATGACGATGTAGTGAAATCGCCCGGGCCGATCCTCGATCAACGTGAGCACCGGCCGGCCGCGGCGCAGTTCGGCGTCGATCGCCTCGCCGGTGCCGGCCAGTGCGGCCGCCACCCAGCCGCGCGAACGCAGCTCGCTCACGAGTGCGTCGGTGCGGATGCCCGCGGCGCTGCGATCGACGAGATGGCTGAACGACTCCGCGTTCAGCCCGCGCTCGCCCCAGTAGCGCAGCACCATGGCGGCGGCGGCGCCGCCGCACAGCGCCTCGGATTGTGAAATGAAGGGAACGTCGAGGATCGGAAGGGGCGCTGGCTGCGCCTCCACGTGCCCAGCCAGCCCCGCAACCAGAAAGAGCGCGCGCGCCCTGTTAGTCCACTGCAACGATGATCAGGATCAGCACCAGCAGCGCGATGATGATCAGCGTCGTCGAGATGACGATGCGTGACTGGCCGCCGGCCAGCGCGCCCTCAACCTGCTGCGCCTGTGCCGCCACTCGCGCCAGATCCTCGCCCTGCAACGTCGACACCGCGCCCGTCGCCCGGCGCAGATCGATGCCGGCCCGTTCGGCGACAGCTTTGACTTCGGAGCGACCCAGCACACGCAGCACGGCCTCCCGATCGGCCGCGGTCGTGTCTACGTGCTGGCGCACGGCGGCGTCGAGCACCGATTGCGGTGCAGCATGAGTGGTTTGCGCCTGCAGCCGGGGCGCGGCGGCAGTCACCATCAGCAGAATTGCAACAAGTGAAACGAACAGTCGCATGCGTGCCCTCCTGAAATCGCATTGTAGCGGAGCCGGCGCAGTTGAGTCGCCAATTTAACGCGGCTGCGGTGCAACGTCGAACGATCGCGCCTCCTCGTTGACGGCCACTGTGAACAGACGGTCGAACCCCTCCTCGTACGCCGGTCGCTCGAGCCGTTTTCGCGCGGCGAAGATCGCGACCGCGGGGACGCGGTTCCGGCCCTCGCGCGCCCGGTTGCGCCGAAGCGCGTCGGCCGCTTCCGTCGGGAAGAAATAGCCTGCAACCTCTGCGCCGTGGCGCCGCGCAATGGCAATGATCGCAGCGCGATCGGCGACGGTGGGATTCGTGTTATCCACCGCGACGGAGCGGCCGGCGGCGAGCGCAGCGTCGATCAGCTCGTTCTGGCGACGCTGCGGCTGACGGTTGTGGCGCATGGCATCCTTGCTGACGTGGTCGTGTGTGCCGGCAAACCGCTCCAGATAGAACGTCGTCTTGCCAGACGCCGGTAAGCCGATCAGGATCACGCATTCCATGTGTATCTCAGCGCAGGACGAACGCTTTACCCGGTGGCTGGCGTCGCTCGAAACGCGTCACCTTGCCGACTTCCGGGTGGCCGAAGTCACGCGCGCGCTCCGGGCATTGTCGTCCGCGTATGTACAACGCCGTCAGAAACTTGCTGCCGGAGCGGCTCTCTCCTCCCCCGGCAAGCGGGCGGCATTCGCGCTGTTTTATGGCCCGCTTCACCTGCTGACCGTCGCGCACATCGTCCGCGCCGTCGGCGGCGGCAGTCCCGCCCCAACCCAGATTCTCGATCTTGGGTCCGGTACCGGAGTCGCGGCGGCCGCCTGGGCGGTCTGTGCGGGTACGAGTCCTTCGATCCTCGGCATCGATCGCCATCCGTGGGCAGTGGAAGAAAGCCGGCGCACCTATCGGGATCTGAACCTGCGCGGGCATGCGCGGGTTGGCAATCTGAAACGCCTTCCTGCGGTCGGCTCGTCCGGCGCGGTTATCGCGGCTTATACCCTCAATGAGCTGGACGACCGTCAACGACACGCCGTGGAGATGCATCTGCTGGAGGCGGCGACTCGCGGGACGCGGCTGCTCATCGTCGAGCCGATTGCCCGCGCGGTCACGCCATGGTGGGACGAGACCGCCGCGCGCATCAAAGGTCTTGGGGGACGGGAGGACGACTGGCGCATTCCTGTTGAGCTGCCGCCACTGCTGCGCCTGCTCGACAAGTCGGCGGGACTCCACCATGAGGAGTTGACGGCACGGAGCCTCTATGTGGGTGAAAGGCCGTAGAGATGTAGCTTCCGCCTTAAGGCGGAAGCCACGGTGCGTGACCGCCTTATTTCATTCGGCCGCTGGCGTCCAAGGGCAAATGCGGTGACGTGACGGCGAATCGGGATGGCGGGAATCAGGCGTGAATGGCAGCGACAGCGCGGGCATATTCGTCGGCGACACCCGGAACTGTCGAGGCGACGAAGCCGAGATCGCGAAGCAGCCCGTCCCGCAGCGAGTAGATCCAGCTGTGGATCGACAGTTCCTGGCCCCGGGTCCACGCATCGCGCACAACCGTGGTCTGGCAGACGTTGCGCGCCTGCTCGATGACGTTCAGCTCGCAGAGGCGATCCATCGCGGGCTCGTCGGGGGTCTCGGGGCCAATGAGGTCGACGTGACGGTCGTGCACGTCCTGGACGTGACGCAGCCAGTTATCGATCAATCCGAGAGAGTCGCGGCGGTACGCGGCCTGAATCCCGCCGCATCCGTAATGGCCGCAGACGATCACGTGACTCACGCGCAACACGTCGATCGCAAACTGCAGCACGGACAGGCAGTTCAGATCCGTGTGCACGACGACGTTCGCCACGTTGCGGTGAACGAACAGCTCGCCGGGTGCGAGGCCGACGATCTCGTTCGCGGGCACACGGCTGTCCGAACAGCCGATCCACAGATACCGCGGCGTCTGTTGTGCGGAGAGCTTGAGGAAGAATTCAGGCTCGCGCGCCGTGATGTCGCGTGCCCAGGCGCGATTCTGAGCGAAGAGCTCGTGAAGCGGTTGTGTGCTCACGGTTTCAACAGGCTGCGGAGTTGTTCGAGATGGTGGCGAAGGTGCCGGACGTAGTCTTCCATCAGAAAGCCCAGCGTCACTACATCGCCGTCAGGACCCTGGCCCGAGCTGGAAAGCGCTTCCGCAGGCGTCGTCGCGATGACGTGGGCCAGGTGCCGGTTATACGCCGACCAGAGCGCGACGATGTCCCGAAATGGAACCTGGGCATAGCGCTGCCTTCCGACCCAGTCATCCTGGTTGTATCCCTGAAAAACCACGGGGGGCGCATCCCGCCCGACCACGAAACGCCGGTGGTTGTTGCAGGCGGAATCGACGAGGTGGCCGAGAACTTCCCGGGCACACCAGCCGTCCTCCCGTGGCCGCTCCGATGTCCTCGTTTCGTCCGCACGCTGAAACAATTCGAGGCCGTCTCGTATGGCGGCGTGTAAATCGGCGGCGATGGCGGCTGGCGTCATGGGGGTAGAAATAGGCCGGAAACTTGCGTTCGGGCTGTCACATGATACAAATTGCCGGTATTCGGTAGTTCTTTTGTAGTATCTGATCGTTTCGGGTCTGCCCGCGGGGGGGCCTCAGGTTGCGCTTCGGAAAGGAGCCACGATGCGGATTGTGTCCAGTTCAATAGTTCTGGCGGCGTTTGTTCTCGCCAGTGCCAGCACCGTCGTCATCGCGCAGGGCGGCAAGCCGGTGACGGTCGAGCAGCACGCCGCCACGATGAAAATCGTTCAACAGAACATGGGGGCGGCGAATAAGGCGCTGAAGGGCGGCGATGCAGCAGCCGCGGCGCCGGCCGCCGAGGCGCTTGTCGCGGCGTTCACCACGATCGAAATGTTTTACACCCAGCGGAACAAGCCCGATGCCATCAAACTAGCGCAGACCGCAAAGACCGGCGCCCAGGACGTTGTCGCGGCGCTCAAGGCCGGCGACACGATGAAGGCGCAGATGTCGCTCGGGAACACCCAGGGCACCTGCAAGCAGTGCCACGGGATGTATCGCGAAGGCGACGCGCAGACCGGCTACAAGTTCAACGCCGCGTCCGGCATCACCCCTCCGTAAGCGTTTCACCCGGGTCACCGGTGGCGGACGTGCGTCCGCTACCGGTGCTCCATTCTTCCCGTCCGGACGAGTGGGCCGTGCCGGAGTTTCACGCCGAACCGTATCTCCACCTTGCCAGCCTCTCCGACACCTCCGCGCTGATCGCCTGGGGCGCTTTCTATTTCAAGACGCGGTCACCGTCAAAGGCGAGCGCTGGGGACACGAGGAACGGTGGGACTGGTCGCACACCGACGTCGAAGGTCTGGTGCAGCGCGGCGGACGGTACGTCAACGAATTCCGCACCTTTCCCGATCCGAAACAGCCGCTCGACGCGCCTGTTACGTTCATCGTGCTCGGCGACTACGGCACCGGGATCCGGCGATCGACGCCGAAGCGGCGTCAGCGCGAAGTCGCGCTTGCCATGCAGGCCGTGTTCGACCGGCACGACGTTCGCTTCGTCATCACCGCGGGCGACAACATCTACGCCGGAATGCGCATCCTCGGGCTGCCGCTCGGGACGAGCACGGGCGACGAGGACGACGAATGGTTCTTCACGTTCTTCCAGCCCTACCGCTACCTCTACCTGCGGGAGCGGTTCGCGGCTGATGCACAGTCGGGCCGGGCCTCACTCGATCCGGGACTCTTCTACCGGTTCCACTATGGGCGCGACCTCGAGTTCGTGTGCCTGGACACCTCCAAGGAGCACTTCTTCCGCGGCAAGCGTCTCTTCGAATATCCGAAACACCGCGAGTGGCTCGAACGGGCGATGGCATCCGACGAAAGGACGCGGTGGCGCGTCGCGTGCTGCCATCACCCGCCCTACTGCGCCGGGCCGAAACACGGAAATACCGCATGGATCAGTTAATTCCCCTGTTTGCCAGCGGCGGTGTGCGGGCGGTCTTCAGCGGACACGAGCACAATTTCCAGCACTCCTCTCACGGCGGCATCGACTATTTCGTGACCGGCGCCGGCAGCAAAGTCCGCAAAGGCTCTCCAGGCAAGTTCGAGGAAGCGCATACGCGAAGCTGGTCGGACCATGCGCATTTCCTGCTCGTCACCGTCGACCACGCCACGCTGCGCGTCGATCCGATCGGCGAGCTCATCGACGGCAACATCCAGTCGCTGCCACGATTCGATCGCCATGGCTTGCCGGTCACGGATCGAATCGTCGTCGAACGATGAGTGCTATCCGGCTTAAGCCGGACTCCACGATGCGGCACTTGCGTTGCAGTCGCCCGGCGGGGGAGTACGCGCAATATGGCTGAAGTTCTGGTGTCGTTCGACCAACCTGTTCGTGACGAGCTTGGCGAGTACCACGCGCGCGCCGTCGGCAGGCCGGCGGACGATGGCATGTGGGAAGGGTGGATCGAGTTCACGCCGATCGACGGCAGCACCGAAGTGCTCGTCACAGGCGCTGAATCGCGCCAGCCGGAACGCGAACATCTTGTGTATTGGGCGACCGGACTCACACCGATCTTCCTCGAAGGTGCCCTCGAGCGCGCTCGCCGTCCGGTGACGGTTCGTGTCCGGCCGCTGGAGATCCCGATGTCTACCGAGCCGAAGCCTCGGGACCCTGTGGTCCCACGGGTCATGCCGCCGGGACCGGAGCCTGTATTGGATCCGTTCGAGGTGGGTGGAAAAAACCTCGATATCCTGCGCCAGGAGCTTGGCGCGCTGAACCGCCCACGCCTTCTGAACATCATCGCCGCCTACGACCTGAACCCCGGCGGGGAGGACGTGTCCTGGATGTCGGATCGGCAGCTCATCCAGTTCATCGTCACCGCCGTCGAGGCACAGATCACGCTTCGCAGCCGCATCTGAAGCGCGGCGGGTATAATTCGCGCCTCTGTCATGGGTCCGCCTGAAGGCGGACACTACGAGGGTCCGTCTGAAGGCGGACACTACGAAGGTCCGCGTGAAGCGGACGCTACCGATGGCAGAGGTCCGCCACTATGAGCCCCCAGAATCTCGAACAACTGCTCCGGACCGTCGAGAGTCCGGTCGACATGCTCCGCAACTCGCAGATCGGCCCGTATGCGTTTCCGGTCGTGCGCCACGAGTTCACCAACTGGCGCGACGAGCAGCGCTCGTGGCGTCATACGTGCGCGCTGTTCGACCAGTCGCACCACATGACCGACCTGTATGTTGAGGGCCCGGACGCGCTTCAGCTGCTCTCTTCGCTGGCCGTCAACAGCTTCAAGGGTTTCAAGGTCAATCAGGCCAAGCAGCTCATC
>JBOGIQ010000131.1:0-14535 GCA_050742535.1 Vicinamibacterales bacterium
CCTTCATGGCCGGCACCCCTGAAGGGGCGCCCTACGACAGTGGGGCGAGCTTTGCAGGCTCGCCTCGCGAACCCGAAGGGTTCGCGCCACAGGTGCCTTATGCCCGCACTCCCGCCTCGTCGGAGATTTCGTGGCGCTCCGCGTTTCCCCACAACCGCTCCAGCCCATAGAACGCGCGGCAGTCACGGCTGAAGACATGGACGACGAAGTTGAAATAGTCGAGCAGGATCCATTCGGACCGATCGATGCCCTCCATCAGCGTGGGCCGCTCGTCGAGATCGCGTTTCAGCGTGTCGCGCACGCCGTCGGCGATCGCCGTGATCTGCCGCGGATTGCCGCCCGTGCAGATCACGAAAAAGTCGGTGAACCTGCCGGCTTTCCGCAGGTCGAGGACGACGACGTCCTCGGCCTTCTTGTCGAGCGCCGCGCGAACCGCGCCGGCCACGGCCTTGGGAAACTGCGCCTGCGCCTTACGCCTGGGGCCGTGGGTCTTCCTGATCCCCGATCCCTGAGCCCTGATCCCTTCATTCTTAGGCCTCAGGCCTTGGCCCTTAGGCCTTCTATCGGTGGGAGCGTTCCGTTTCGCCATGCAAGTCGTCTACCGCCAGTCGGCGTAGTGTCCACCGTCAGGCGGACGTCTCCGTTGCTGAAGTTTCATACAGCCGGTGATTCAGGATGTACTGCGCGACAGGCCGCGGCACGAGCGCGTCGATCGAGCGTCCCGCTGCCAGCCGTGCCCGGATGTCGGTTGAGGAAATCGGCGGCATTTCCGCATCGATCGTGAAAAATCCCGTCGTACCGGATGCTGCCGGATCGGCTGGCCGCACGGTGTCCACGCGCTCCAATACCGCCGTCGGCGTCATGCCTCCCGGACGGCCGAGCACCGCGAAGTTCGCGTCACGCAGCACGGCCGGGAACTCATACCACGTGTCAATTTCTGCAAACGCGTCCGACCCGATGATGAAAAAAATCTGCGCGGGATCCCATCCCTCGGTGTGCAGTGCGCGCAGCGTGTGCGCCGTGTACGACGGACCCGGACGCGTGAGCTCCGCATCGGAGAGGCGCCAGCTCTCGCGGCCCTGAATCGCCAGCGCCGCCAGAGCAAAGCGATGAAAGGCGCCCGCCTTGGGATTGAGCGGACGATGCGGCGGATCGTGCGACGGGACGACGCGGATCTCGTCCAGCTTCAATGCAGCCTGCGCCGCCTCGCCCGCGCGCAGATGGCCGTTGTGGATCGGATCGAAGGTGCCGCCCAGCACGCCAAGTCGCCGCGTCGTCGTCATGCTTTGCGGCGCACGCGCGCCGCCCGCCTCTCGGCCGCGAGCAGGTCGGTCGATTCGGTCGTGGAGTCCGGCTTTAGCCGGATTGCCGTCGGTGGTTCCGGCGTCGCTCGCCCCTTGACGATCTCCTTCCACGCCGCCTCGAGCAACGCGTCCACGCCCTGCCCGCTCGCGCCGGAGATCGTCAGAAACGGCAGCTTCCGTTTCTTGACATGGCGCTCGAGCGCCTTCACGCGGTCCGGTTCGTCCACCGCGTCCATCTTGTTTGCGGCCACGATTTGCGGCTTGGCGGCGACGGCAGGGGAGAACCGCTGCAGCTCGTCGAGGATCGTCTCGAAGTCCTCTTCCGGATCGCGTCCGCTCGCGCCGGAGACGTCAACCAGGTGCACCAGCACTTTCGTGCGCTCGATGTGCCGCAGGAACTGGTGGCCGAGGCCATGGCCCTCGTGCGCGCCCTTGATCAAACCTGGAACGTCGGCCACCACGAAGCTGCGATCGTCGTTGAGCGTCACGACGCCGAGGTTGGGAACCAGCGTCGTGAACGGGTAGTCGGCAATCTTCGGGCGCGCGGCGGAGATCCGCGAGATCAGCGTGGACTTGCCGGCGTTCGGAAAACCAATGAGGCCGACGTCGGCAATCAGCTTGAGCTGGAGCCGCAGCAGCTTCTCCTCGCCGTCTTCGCCCGGCTCGGTGCGGCGCGGCGCGCGATTGGTGGACGACACGAACCGTGCGTTGCCGCGGCCGCCACGCCCGCCTTTGGCGACGAGCACGCGCTGACCCTCCTCCGCAAGATCCGCGAGGAGATGTCGTCCGCCTTCGGGATCCTTCTCGAAAACGAGCGTCCCGACGGGCACGCCAATCTCGAGATCGTCCGCCGTCTGACCGGTCCGGTTCGAGCCCTGGCCGTGCTGACCGCGGCGCGCCTTGAACTCGGGATGAAAACGGAAGTCGACGAGCGTGTTCTTGGTGGGGGTGGCGACGATGTAGACCGAGCCGCCGCCGCCGCCGTCGCCGCCGTCCGGGCCGCCGCGCGGGACGAACTTTTCGCGCCGGAAGCTCAGGCAGCCGCCGCCGCCGGAACCTGCCTGGACGTGAATGTCGACTTCGTCGACGAACATGACTTTCGTAAGGCCGAAGGCCGAAGGCCTAAGGCCTAAGCAGGAAGAGGCCCTTGGGCCTGGACCAGCCCTTCGGCCTTCGGCCCTGGGCCTTAGCCCTCAATTGGTATCACACTGATCTTACGGCCGTGCTGGCCGTGGTCCTCGAAGCGGACCTTGCCGTCGATCTTCGCGAAGAGCGTGTGGTCTTTGCCAAGCCCGACGTTCAGCCCCGGCTCGAAGCGGCGCCCCTTCTGACGCACGAGGATCGACCCGCCGGTGACGAGGTTCCCGTCGTGGCGCTTGACGCCGAGCCGCTGCGAATTGCTGTCGCGGCCGTTGCGTGAGCTGCCCTGACCTTTTTTATGAGCCATCTGTCTAGACCTGAATATCGGTAATGCGGATGCGCGTCAGGAAGCTGCGGTGGCCGCGCGTCTTGCGGAACCCCTTGCGGCGCTTCTTCTTGAACACGCGGATCTTGGGGCCGCGCGCCTCGCCGTCCACCACGCCAAGCACGCTGGCGTTGGCGACGAACGGCGCACCGGCGACGATGTCCCCGGCGTCCTTTTCGACCAGGAGCACCTGCTCGAACTTGAACTCCGAGCCCTGCTCGCCGGGCACCCCGTCGATTTCGACGACGGCGCCGGGAGTTACCTTGACCTGCCGGCCTCTGGCCTGAACAATCGCGTACACGCTATTACCTCGAAAGAAAGTGATCTACCTCGAAGAAAGTGAGCTGAACAAAGGACTTAGCTTAACAGACGGCGGGCCGGAGTGGCAAGATCGAGCCTCAGTTCAGCAGGATCCTGGTGCCCTTGATCTTCTGGCTGCTCAGCGTCGCCAGGAAGTTCGGGATCAGCTTGTCCATCAGCTCGAAGTACGACGAGAGTGCCGGCGTCTGGCGGTTGGCGTCGTAGAGGATCGACTCGGTGAATCCCTGCGAGTGCAGCGTCGTGCCGGTGCGGCCGTCGATGAAGATGAAGCGGCCGGTGAGCCCGAAGCCCTTGCGTTCGACCAGGCGGCGTTCGGCAACGGTGCGGCGGCGGCCGAGCGTGTCGAACACCTCCTGCTCGCGCTGCTGCATCTGCGTCTGCGCCCGCGAGGTGAACATCACCGTTCCGGTCACGATCAGCGGCTGCTGATATTCCTCGCCGATCCCCTTCCAGTACTCGACATCCGCGAATACGTGCTGGTACTGATCGAGATCCTTGTCGTCCTTGATCGGGTTGGGAAGCGCCGCGCTGCCGGCGTCGCCGCCGCCTTTGCGATCCTCCGACGCGACGTCCATGAGCGGCAGCACATCGGCGTCGATGACGCGCAGTTCGGACTTCGTCCGCAGCTGGCTGCGGAGCAGCCGCGTCGTCTCGAGGTTCCCGTCCACGTCGTCCGAGCCGCCGGCGAGGAATCCGGCAACGAGGACGCGCTGAAACGCGCCGACATCGAGCTTCGCGCGGATCGGCGTTTCGATCGGGATTTCGTAGAAGCTCGTGCAGGCCGTTGCCAGCACGGCCGCGAGGCTCACGACCGTCCTATTTATTCGTGCGGTCATTGATCTCTTTGAACAGCTCGAAGTTCTGCTTGATGTACGTGTTGTTGGGATTCAGCTCCAGCGCTTTTTCGTATGCATTGCGCGCCTTCTCGAACTCACCCTGCTGCTCGTAGCCGATCGCCAGGTTGTTGTACGCCGGCGCATACGTCGGGTCCATCTTGATGGCGCGCTCCCAATGCGCGATCGCTTCGCGCCACAGTCCGAGCTGCGCAACGCGGATTCCGAACTGCACCTGGTTCTTCGCGTCCTCACGTTCGTCCGCCGCGGCGGGCGCCGTGACCGCAACCGCCAGAAGCACCGCCGCGATGATGGAGCGAACTCGCAATGTGGCCTCACTATAGTCATGCCCTCGCAACCGGTGCAAGGGCATGAGGGATCAATAGCTTACCGCGACAGAGCAAGGCACGTACCACGAATCTCGCCTATAATCTGAAGTCGAGTCGGGCGCTCCTGTCGCATGGGTGCGTCTATGACTCTCGACCTGTCGGTTGCACTTTCGTTACTCGAAAACCTCCCTCGTATCGGGCTGACCGCCCGCCTCCTCGAATCCGACCCTGAGCTCATCGAATGCGCGGCGCCGCTCCTCGAACGAGCGCGCGAGGTTCGAATCCGCGCGGCCCAGGTCGGCGTGGGAGTCGTGGCTTGGAACGATCCGCGAATCCCTTCGCACTTGATGGCAATCAGCGACGTACCCCCGGCCCTCTGGTATCGCGGTTCCCTCGATTGCTTGGACGCTCCGGCAGTCGCGATTGTCGGATCGCGCGCGGCGTCGTCCGTTGCGCTCGAGACCGCGCGCCGGCTCGCTGCCGATTTGGCATTGCGCGGCGTCACCGTTGTGAGCGGTCTCGCCCGCGGCGTCGATTCGGCCGCCCATCGCGGCGCGCTCGAGACCGGCCGGACGATTGCCGTTCTCGGTTCCGGCGTCGATCACATCTATCCCGCCGAGCACACCGAGCTGGCGTCCCGCATCGCGGAGAAGGGCCTGGTCGTCAGCGAATATCCGCCCGGCACGCTGCCGCTTCCGCATCGCTTCCCGATGCGAAACCGATTGATAAGCGGACTGTCGCGGGCCGTGGTCGTCATCGAGGCTTCGGACAAGTCGGGCTCCCTCATCACCGCGTCGTGCGCGGCGGAGCAGGGCCGCGATGTGATGGCGGTGCCCGGAAACGTCCTGAGCGGCCGCAACCGGGGCGGACACGCCCTGATCCGCGATGGGGCAAAGATTGTTGAGTGTGCCGACGATATCGTGGCCGAGCTCGGTTTCGGCCCGCCTGCGCAAATCGATGCAGGGTCGGGAGCAAGTGACAACGGATCAACGAGTTCCGGGGATCCGGTGCTCGGGCGGATGGACGCGGCATGCGCCTACGATCTCGACGAGCTGGCAGGTGCGTGCGGCCTCGATACGCCGCGGCTGCTGACGCACCTTGCCGATCTCGAATTGCGAGGACTCATCCGCCGCGTCGAGGGCGGACGTTTCATTCGCCAATAACGTACGTGTTAGTGTGAATTCGTTTTCATGGCTAAACCGCTTGTCATCGTCGAGTCGCCCGCGAAAGCGAAGACGCTGGGCCGCTTCCTCGGAAACAAATACCGCGTGGAGGCGAGCTACGGTCACATTCGCGATCTGCCCGAGTCGGCCGCCGAAGTTCCCAAGGAAATCAAGGAGAAGGACTGGGGCCGTCTTGGCGTGGATGTCGATCAGGACTTCACCCCTTATTACGTCGTCCCCGGCGACAAGAAGAAGCAGGTCGCGCACCTCAAAGGCGCGGTGAAGGAAGCGTCTGAACTGCTGCTGGCCACCGACCCTGACCGCGAGGGCGAATCAATCAGCTGGCACCTCGCGCAGGTGCTGAAGCCGAGGATTCCCGTTCGCCGGATCGTGTTCCACGAGATCACCGAAGATGCGGTCAAGGAGGCGCTCGAGAACCCGAGCGACGTGAACGAGAACCTCGTTCGCGCGCAGGAGAGCCGGCGCATCCTCGATCGCCTGTACGGCTACACGCTCTCGCCGGTGCTGTGGAAGAAGGTGCAGACCGGTTTGAGCGCCGGGCGCGTGCAGAGTGTTGCCGTGCGCCTGATCGTCGAGCGCGAGGAGGAGCGACGCGCGTTCCGGACCGCGGTCTACTGGGATCTCGAGGCGACGCTCAAAGGAGACGGGCGCGAGTTCGTCGCCACGCTCGTCCGCGTGGGCGATCGACGCATCGCCAGCGGCAAGGATTTCGATCCGCAGACGGGAGAGTTGAAGAACGCGAACGCCCGGCTGCTCGACGAGCAGGCCACGAACACGCTCGTCGACACGCTGCGGGCACACGTGCCCTGGACGGTCTCGTCCGTCGAGCAGAAGCCCGGCGTCGAGCGTCCGGCCCCGCCGTTTACGACCTCGACGCTCACGCAGGAAGCCAGCCGCAAGCTTGGATTCGCCACCGAGCGGACGATGCAGATCGCGCAGCGGCTGTTTCAGGGCGTGGATTCGGTGGATGGCCAGGGCGGGTTGATCACGTATCACCGCACCGACTCGACGACGCTGTCGGACAAGGCGCTGCAGGAATCCGCGCGCGTCATTCGCAGCATGTTCGGCGGCGACTATTACGACGGTCCGCGGCGCTACCAGACGCGGGTGAAGAACGCGCAGGAAGCGCACGAGGCAATCCGGCCGACGAATTTCAACCTCACGCCGAGCCAGCTCGAGGGCGTGCTCGACATCGACGAGCTGCGGATTTACGAGCTGATCTGGAAGCGGACGATGGCGTCGCAGATGGTCGACGCGCGCGTGCTGCGGACGTCGATCGAGATTTCCGCGAAGGCGCCGAACGATGAGGCCGCGGTGCTCACGGCCAGCGGCAAGGCGATCGAGTTCGCCGGCTTCCGTCGTGCCTACGTCGAAGGCAGCGACGATCCCGCGGCGGAGCTCGAGGAGCAGGAAGCGATCCTGCCGCAGTGTCAGGTCGGCGATCAGATTCACGCTGCCGATGACGTAGGGCGCCGCTTCAGCGGTGCCGAAGCGGACACGGCGATTGCGCTTCTCGGCATCGAGCCGAAGCGCCACGAAACGTCGCCGCCGGCGCGGTTCACGGAAGCCTCGCTCATCAAGGAGCTGGAGCGCCTCGGGATTGGCCGGCCGTCGACCTACGCGCCGACGATCGCGACGATCGTGCGCCGCGGCTACGTCTTCCGCAACGGCAAGGCGCTCGTCCCGAGCTTCACCGCGTTCGCCGTGACGAAACTGCTGCGCGAGCACTTCGGCGACTTCGTCGAATCGGATTTCACCGCCGAAATGGAAGAGGACCTCGACGAGATCTCGCGCGGCGAGCGCGAGTGGATCGAGTTCCTGAAGCAGTTCTACTTCGGCACGAAGAAGCACCGCGGGCTGCTGCCGGCGGCGGAGAAGGGGGCCGAGAAGGCCGACTATCCGCTGCTCGATCTGGGCGTCGATCCCGACAGTGAGGAGACCGTCCGCGTGCGCATCGGCCGTTTCGGCCCGTTCGTGCAGGTCGGCGACGGTGGGCCCGGACGGACGGCGTCGCTGCCGGATGAGATCGCGCCGGCAGACCTGACCGTCGAGAAGGCGATGGAGCTGGTCCGCGCCAAGGCCGAGGGGCCGCGCGCGCTTGGCGTCGATCCGGCGACCGGCCAGAACGTCTACGTCATGAACGGCCGCTACGGCGCGTACGTCCAGCTTGGCGAGACGCCGGACGCTTCGCCCAAAAGGCAAAAGGCAAAAGGCAAAGGGCAAAAGGCGGAGACGGCGGAGAAGGCGGAGAAGCCGAAGCGTTCCTCGCTGCAGTCTGGCATGACCGAGTCGACGGTCACGCTCGAAGCGGCGCTCAAGCTGCTCTCGCTGCCGCGGACGGTTGGCCTGCATCCCGACGACAACGAACCGATCGTGACGAACTTCGGCCGCTTCGGCCCGTACGTGAAGCACGGCGACGAATTCCGGTCGCTCGAATCCGACGACGACGTCTTCGCGATTTCGTTCGACGCGGCGCTGGCGCTGATCCGCGCGCCGAAACAGTCGCGCCGGCGCCAGGCGGCAAAGACCGTGCTCAAGGAGCTGACGAAGGACGGGCTGACGATCAAGCTGCTGTCCGGCCGCTATGGTCCGTATGTGACCGACGGCAGCCTCAACGCGTCGCTGCCGAAGACGATGAATCCCGAGGCGATCACCTACGATCAGGCCGCGGAGCTGCTGGCGGCGCGAAAAGATGCCGCGCCCGCGCCGCGCCGTGGGGGATTCAAACGGCGCGCGGCCAAGAGCGCGGCACCGAAGACCAGAGCACGCAAGGCAGTCGGCGCATAATCCCTGTAGAGTCCGGCTTTAGCCGGATAACTTGGCATGATCCACATCATCGGCGGTGGGCTCGCCGGCTCGGAAGCGGCCTGGCAGGCTGCGTCCCGCGGCGTGCGCGTCGTCCTTCACGAGATGCGGCCCGTCCGTCCGACCGCGGTTCACAAGACCGACCGGCTCGCCGAGCTCGTCTGCTCCAATTCGTTTCGCGGCGACAAGCTGGATAACGCCGTCGGGCTGCTGAAGGAAGAAATGCGGCGGCTCGGATCGCTGGTGATGCGCGCGGCCGACGCGCACCGCGTGCCGGCAGGCGCCGCGCTGGCCGTCGATCGCGAGCAGTTCTCGCAGGCGATCACCGAAGCCGTCGCCGGGCACCCGCTGATCACCGTTGTCCGCGAAGAGGTCACGCGGATTCCGGACGACCCTGCGATGTTCCCGCTCGTGATCGCAACCGGACCGCTGACGTCCGCGGCGCTGTCCGCGGACATCGCCGCTCTCGTCGGCGGCGATCACCTCTACTTCTACGACGCCATCAGCCCCATCGTCCTGTCGGAGACGATCGATCGGTCGAAGGTCTTCCGCGCGTCGCGCTGGGGCCGGAGTCTTCGCACAGATGATCGTGGCGCGGACGTTGTTACGTCCGCGAAGGCGAGCCCGACAGGGCTCGCCCCACGATCTGACGATCCTGCGTGCGGCGTGGACGATGGCGAGGGCGATTATCTCAATTGCCCGATGACGGAAGCGGAATACAACCGCTTCTACGACGCCGTCGTCGCGGCGGAATCGGCCACCGTGCACGACTTCGACAAGGAGAAGTTCTTCGAGGGCTGCCTGCCGATCGAGGTCATGGCGCACCGCGGCCGCGACACGCTGCGCTTCGGGCCGATGAAGCCGGTTGGCCTCGTCGATCCGCGTACCGGCCGCACGCCGTTTGCCGTCGTGCAGCTGCGGCAGGACAATCTGGCCGGCGACCACTTCAGCCTGGTCGGCTTCCAGACGCAGCTGAAGTGGGGCGAGCAGGCGCGCGTGCTGGCGATGATTCCCGGGCTCGAGCACGCCGAGTTCGTGCGGTTCGGCATGGTGCACCGGAACACCTACATCAACGGCCCCACTGTGCTGCGCGAGACGTGGCAGACGCGGGCGCGCGACGATCTGTTCTTCGCCGGACAGATTTCCGGCGTGGAGGGCTACGTGGAATCGGCGGCGTCCGGGCTGATTACCGGACGCAACGCCGCCGCGCTGGTGCTGGGCGAGGAGCCGTCAGCGCCGCCGCGCGCCACAGCCATCGGTGCGCTTGGTTACTACGTCTCGCACGCCGACCCGCGCAACTATCAGCCGACGAACATCACGTTCGGCATCATGCCCGCCCCCGGCATTGTGGAGTCCGGCTTCAGCCGGATAGACAAGCGGCCCAGGCACAAGACGAAGAAGGCCGATCGCAAGGCCGCCACCGCCGAACGCGCGCTTGCCGCCCTCGAGGACTGGCTCGGTGAAAGAGCAGCTCCGATCCTTCCTTGAGTTCCTGCGCCTGAATCGCAACGCCTCGCCGCACACCGTGGCGGCGTACGACAGCGACCTCTCGCAGTTCCTCTCCTTCGCTGCAGGCCACCATCGCACACTCCGAGCGGAGCTGCGGCCCAAGCAGATCGACCTGCCCACGGTCCGTGCGTTCATGGCCGATCTGTACCGGCAGGGCCAGGCGCGATCGTCGGTCTCGCGCAAGCTGTCGGCGCTGCGGACGTTCACGCGCTACATGCGCCGCGAGGGCTGGATCGAGGGCGACCCGGTGGCGCTGGCGGCGTCGCCGAAGCGCGAGCAGAAGGTCCCGGCGCACCTGTCCGTGGACGAGATGTCGACGCTGCTCTCGACGCCGGATTCGACCGAGCCGTTAGGCTGCCGCGACCGCGCGATCCTCGAGCTGTTCTACGCGTCGGGCCTTCGTCTGAGCGAGCTGGTCGGGCTCGACGTCGAGGACGTGAACCTGAGCGCCCGCATGGTCCGCGTGATGGGGAAGGGCGCGAAGGAACGGATCGTCCCGTTCAACGAGACGACGAAGCAGGCGATTCTGAGATGGCTGAAGGACCGGCCGTTGCTGGCAACCGCGAAGAGCGCGAAGCACGCGAAGGCAGACGATCCATTGTTCGTGAATTTCCGCGGGTCACGCCTGACCGGCCGCAGCGTGCAACGGCTGGTCGCGCGCTACGTCAGCCTGTGCAGCACGCGCTTCGGGATCAGCCCGCATGCCCTGCGGCACTCGTTCGCGACGCACCTGCTCGAGCGCGGGGCCGACCTTCGCGCCATCCAGGAACTCCTCGGCCACGTGCAGCTCTCGACGACGCAGCGGTATACGCACGTCAACGCCGCGCAACTGCTCGACGTGTACCGCAAGTCGCATCCAAGAGCGCGTAGTGTCCGCCTTCAGGCGGACCCTAAATCATCGTGACTCACGTGGCGTTTCTTCGAGCGGTGAATGTCGGCGGGCGCGGGCTCGTGAAGATGACCGACCTGCAGAAGGCGTTCACCGCCGCCGGGGCAAAGAACGCCCGCACCGTGATCGCCAGCGGCAACGTCGTCTTCGAGGCGCCAGGGGCACTTGGCCCGCTGCGCGAACGAATCGTGAAGAAGGTCCGGCCGCTGCTCGGCGCCGATCCGGAGATCGCGTTTCGCACGCTGCCGTACCTGGTGCGGATGATTGCCGCCGCGCCGTTCGGTCCGCTCGCCGAGGACCGGACGGTCAAGCTGTACGTGCTGTTTCTGCTCGGTAAGCCGAAACGGCTGCCCGCGTTCCCGATGACAATCCCGAAAGAAGTGATCGAGGTGTCCGGCATGTACGACCAGGACGCGCTGATCGTCAGCCGGCGGAAACCGAACGGGTTTTACGGGTTTCCAGGTCTGTGGACGGAGAAGGAACTTGGAGTCGCGTCGACCGGCCGCAACTGGTCGACGCTTCTCCGCATCGTCGGAAAAACCTAATCGTTGAGGAATCTCCGCGCGACTTCGACGTTGCACTTCTGATTCGAATGCGGCATTCCCGGCCGGTACTGCAGCCGGCCTGACCATTCCGCCGGCCCGGTCAGATACACCGGATCCTCGACGGTGCCGGAGTAGATCAGCGACTTGCCGTCGGGAGCCACTCCGAACCGCTCGGTGAGCTTCTTCTGGTCGCTGCTCGGCACGCCGGTCGAGAGGCCCATGTCGTGCTTCGTGAAGTTCGTGGTCTCGACGACGAGCGTCTTGCCTTCCCAGCGGCCGACGGAATGGCCATGCAGGAACTGCTGGGATGCGGGCGGGTGCTTGCGTCCATCGAGGTAAATCGTTCGCTGCGTGTCCATCCAGTCAATCTTCATCAACACCTTGTCCTTCTGGACGGTGATCGTGGTGGCGACCGGATAGAACATCGTCGAAGGCAGGCCGATCGGGATGCAGTCCTTCTGCGTCGTTGCGCGGGAATCGGACATCTTCTTTCCGATCGCTCTCGCCTCTTCCGTTCGTGGCCATTTCGCCGCTGTGCCCATGTACGCGCCGAACGAGGTCGAGAACCACGTTCCGGCGATGCTTGTCGCTATCGCATCCGCCTTCGCGTCGTAGATGCTGCGCGAGGCGATGTTGAGCGGCACGTACGAGTTGTCCTTCTGCTTCGTCATGTCGCGGCCGAGCATCAGTTTCTCCGGCTCGCGACGGCTGGGACTGCCGGCGATGGTGACGATGTCGCCGACCTTGAGCTTGTCCTTGGTGAAGCCGAGGGCATTGAGCACCGACGCCGCGCCCGCCTCGACCTCCATCCGCTGCTTGGTCCCGTCCTCTTTCGTGACCTCGAGGGTGAGGTAGATGTGCGGGTTCATGTAGCGGTACTCGACCACCTTGCCGGTGACCGAGATCTTCTTTTGACCGTCGAAGGCGGCGGCGCTGTGATGCGCGAGCGCAGGAGCGGCCGCGGCCAGGACAGCCGCGCACGCGAACATGACTGCAAGTTTCTTCATGGCAGGAAATTGTCTCCCCGATCGCGGCGCGCCGCAACCTGCCGACGTAGTGTCCGCCTTCAGGCGGACCGGGCGGCTCGAAATCGCGCCGGAAACGCGGTAGGCTTCCGCGATTGGTCCGCCTGAAGGCGGACACTACGAGGACTCATGCGCACTTTCACAGGAATCGTTATCGCTGCCGGTATGGCTGTTTCAGCGGCGCTGAATCCCGTCGACCTATTTGCCCAGGGCGCGAAATGCGACCGCGCGTGTCTCACCGACGTGATGACGCGCTATCTCAACGCGATGGTCGCGCACGACCCGTCGGCTCTTCCAGTCGCCCCGGACGTGAAGTTCACCGAGGACACCGTCCAGATGAAGCTGGGCGAGGGCGCGTGGACGACGGTCACGAAGCTGCGCCCCTATCGCGTGGATGTCATCGACGTGCCGCAGGGGGTCGCCGCCGTTCACGCCGTGGTCGAGGAGAACGGCGCGCCAGTTCTGTTTGCCGCGCGGCTGAAGGTCGTCGATCGCCGGCTCGCCGAGATCGAGACGATGGTCGTCCGGAATCGCGAAGAGGGAGCGCTGTGGGCGCCCGATAACCTGAAGGAACCCACCGCGATGATGCTCTACAGGCCGCAGGCGTCGGAGCGCATGTCACGCGATCAGATGGTGGCGATAGCCACGCGCTACCCCGACGGACTGCGGATGGGCAGCTTCGAGAAATCCGACGTGCCGTTCGCGCCGAATGCCTATCGCTTCGAGAACGGCGTGCGCATGGCCGGCCCCGGCTGCACGTTCCAGCCGCCGTCGTGCGAGAACATGCGGACGCAGCGCATCCCGACGCTTGCCGGCATGAAGCGGAGACTGGTGGCGGTGGACGAGGAGATGGGCGTCGTGCTGTTTCACCTCGCGTTCGGCCGCGGCTCGCTGCCGGGACCCAACGCGCAGAAGGGAATGGGGCTGGTGACGTTCGAGGCCTTCAAGGTCTACGGCGGCCAGATGCACGCCGCCGAAGCCATCTTCGAGGCGCAGCCTGCAGAAGGACCGTTTGGTTGGGAGTGAGAGTCCGCCGCCAGCATCTGGGTAACCTTCTGCTCCTGGTGGTCTCGACCGTTATCGCCGTGGGAATCGCCGAGGCGCTCTTCCGCTGGCATACGTCGCGCACGTTCGGCCGCGACCTGCCGGAGTGGGCGGTGAAACTGGTGGTGGTGCGTGGACCGCAGGTCTTCGCCTTCAAGCCCCATGTCTCCGGCGAGGGCGTCGGAAGCGTCGACATGAAGCGGACGTTTCCCTATCGCACCAATGCGCATGGCCTGCGCGATCGCGACCGGCCGGCCAAGGCGTCCGGCACGACGCGGGTGCTCGTCGTCGGCGATTCGTACACGTGGGGATATGCCATCGCGGAGGAGGAATCGTTTCCGCAGGTGGCGGAACGCGTGTTCGCCGAACGGGGCCGCGTCGACATCGAAGTCATAAACGGCGGAGTGCCCGACTACAACAGCCGGCAGGAGCGGGCGCTGCTCGAGACGCTGCTGCCGATCTACCAGCCGGACGCCGTCGTTCTCGCCTACGTGGTGAACGACGCAGAACCGACAACGTCGATGCCGAGGTCCCCCGACGAGGTCTACCGGCACTCACGCTCGTGGTTCCTGACCGAGCTGGCCGAACAGTTGAACCGAAGGTTATTCAGGCGCCCGATGCTCCCGTCCGCGAAAGACAACTTCAGCAGCGTGTACCTGGATGGCTTCGAGGAAGACTCCGTCAAGTGGAGAGACTCGCGGGAGGCGATTCGCGAAATGCGTGACCTGGCCGCTGCCGCCGGCAGTTCCTTCACGGTCCTGATGATGCCGGACTTCACGCAGCCATTCGACGATGGGTACGGGCTGCGAAAGATCCACGACGCGGTCGCGAGATGGGGACGCGAGCTGAACATCCCGGTATTCGATCTGCTGGAGTTGTTTCGCGGTGAGGATCATTCGGCATTCATCGTGCCCTGGGATGGACATCCGAATCCGGAGGCGCATCGCCGGATCGCGGTATTTCTCGTCGACACGATCCTCGACGAGCCACGCCTCAGTCCATCAGCAACGTACCGTGGCGCCGTCCCAGGTAATTGAGGATCCGCTAGAATCGCCCACGGCGGGGAATTTCGCCGCCGCCGCCGCCGCCGCGTACACCACCTTCCTGAGGCAGGCCACGGTCCCGTCCACTGATGGCGCCACGATCTTCGATTCCTGACGCACCGCCGGCAGGACCTTGGCCGCCACGTCCATCCGCCCCCCGACCTCCGCCGCCGGCCCCCGTGCTCTGTGCGACGGGCATGAAGACCCATTGGTTGTAGGTATCGCGTCCGTTGTAAAGC
>JBOGIQ010000132.1:0-14491 GCA_050742535.1 Vicinamibacterales bacterium
GGCGCGCCGGCGACCCCGCCGGGCACGGATGGAGCCTGGCCGGCCGGCAACGCGACCTGCGCGCTGAGGCTGCCCAGCAGGGACACGGTACCCAGGGCGATCAGCACCAACGTTTTCCGCATCTGCACCTCGAACGACTCGAACGATTCGAACGACTAAAGCCCCGTCGTCAGTCGAAGATCGACGGCGATCGTCTCGCCTTCCTTCAGCGTGTATTCACGCGCGCCGCGCCGGAGTTCCTTCTGGAATTCCGGTGAGTACTGGCGGCCCTGTTCGAGCGCCTCGATTGCCGTGGCGACGTAGCGCCCCGGCCGGAGGTTGCGCGCCTCGAAGCGCCCTCGCGTGTCGGGTCGTGCGAGGCGAATCAGCCGTGCCGCGATGACCGCCTCCTTCTGCTCCGCGGGCTGGATGACCACGACATAGTCGGTCATCGCCTGGCCGCGGCTGTCAGTCACGTGCCCGGCGACAGTCGTGACCTTATCGGTGAGCGTAATCCGTACGTCGGACACCGCGGCCGCCTCATCGAGGTCGAGGGGAACGTCAGTGATGTCCATCCCGTCGTGGATCACCGACTTGATCGACCACCCTGCCGGGAGAGGAACGACGTTCAGAAACCCGCCCGGTCTGTCCCGACAGCTTGAAGGCACCATCCTCGGCGATGGTTCCGTTCGACAACGGATCGCTACTGCCGCCCAAGAACAGGAATGCGCGACGCGGATCCGACTGCTGGGCGGAGACGCGAGGTGAGCCGGCCGCTGACCGTGATCAGCGTCAATGCCGCGCCGACAGCCGGCTGGGTGGTCGAATCGACAACCGTTCCGCTGATTCGCCCGAGCCTCGATGCAATCAGCGCAAACTGGATCGCCTGCTCCTGTCCGATGCCGAGCGTCAGCGGCTGTGCCTGATCGGCACTCAGCGTTCCGGGATAGAAGGTCGGCGCGAATCCTTCGTTGACGTCGTTCGGTCCGCTGCCGGTGGCCATGCCGCCGCCGAGCGTCCGCATCGACGCGAGCACCACGTATTCACCGGGCATGAGACCGAAGGCGCGGAACTCGCCCCGGTCGTCGGTCGTCGCAAAAGGCGTCTGATTGCCGGCCGTGGTCAGGCGCCGCTGACCGTCGGTTCCATATTGATAGCGCTGAACCTGGACCTGGACGCCGGCAACCGGTTCGCCGAACTCGTCTGTGACGCGCACCGAGATGACGCTGCCGCGCGGCAACATGAAGTCGACACGATCGAGCGTTTCGCCATCCGACAGCGTAACTGGTGTTCCGGCTTCGTATGGCCGCCGCTGGCCATATTGCAGCGCCACGTAGCCGGCTTTGTCGGCCGTGATCGAGAACCGGCCGGCCGGCAGATCGCCGAACTGGAACCGCCCCTCTGCGTCGGTGGTCGTCACGCGGCGATATTGCTGCCCGGGCTGGGCCGCATCGACACGCGACAGACTGATCTGCGCGCGCCGGAGCCCGTTCGGTGCCTCGGCGGCGAGGACGCGGCCGCGCACCACGGCCGTGCCGGTCAGCGCGGTTGTCGCAGTATCACGAGGTGGAGCGCCGGGGCGACAGGCGCCAGGCGGTAAACCAGGGACCGCGCCGCCGGGAGCCGGAGCTCCCTGTCCGACGCTGCCCGGCGCCTGAGCGAACGACGGAAGCGAGAGGAGCAGCGAACACGCTGCAACGAGGGGCACCAACGCACGTTTCATGGCCGCCTCCCGAACGCCTCGAACGTTTCGAACGTTTCGAACGATCCGAACGATCCGAACGATCCGAACGATCCGAACGATCCGAACGATCTATATTCCGCCGAGACAGAGGTATTTCACTTCGAGAAACTCCTCAATCCCGTATTTCGATCCCTCGCGTCCCAGCCCGGACTCCTTCACGCCGCCGAACGGCGCGACCTCGGTCGAGATCAAGCCGGTGTTGATGCCGACCATACCGGATTCCAGGCCTTCCGCGACCCGCCACACGCGGCCGATGTCGCGGCCGTAGAAGTATGCCGCCAGCCCGAACTCGGTGTTGTTCGCCTGCGCGATCGCGTCCTCTTCCGTCTTGAACCGGAAGAGCGGTGCCACGGGACCGAACGTCTCTTCACGCGCCATCAGAGCGCCCGGCGCCACATCCGCGAGGACGGTCGGCTCGAAGAACCGTCCACCAAGAGCATGGCGGTGCCCGCCGACGACCACCCGCGCCCCTTTCTCGACGGCATCCTTGATGTGCTCCTCGACCTTCGCCACCGCCTTGTCGTCGATGAGCGGCCCCTGCGTCGCTCCGGGCTCGAGCCCGGGCGCCGGCGTCAGCTTCTTCACCGAATCCGCCAGCTTCTGCGCGAACGCGTCGTAGACGCCATCCTGCACGTAAATCCGGTTCACGCAGACGCATGTCTGACCGGTATTGCGGTACTTGGACGCAATCGCGCCCTCGACGGCCGCATCCAGGTCGGCGTCATCGAAGACGATGAACGGCGCGTTGCCGCCAAGTTCGAGCGAGATCTTCTTCACCGTCTGCGCGCACTGCGCCATCAGCACCTTGCCCACCTCGGTGGAGCCCGTGAACGACAGTTTGCGGACGATCGGGTTCGCGGTGAGCTCGCCGCCGATCTCGCCGGCCGATCCGGTGACGACGTTGAACACGCCTTTCGGAAGGCCCGCCCGTTCCGCGAGTTCCGCGAGGGCCAGGGCTGAAAACGGCGTCTGCGATGCCGGCTTCAACACGACCGTGCATCCGGCGGCAATCGCCGGACCGGCCTTGCGGGTGATCATGGCCAGCGGAAAGTTCCACGGCGTGATGCATGCGGCAACGCCGATCGGCTGTTTGATGACGACGATCCGCTTGTCGGGCTGGTGGCCGGGAATGGTGTCGCCGTAAATGCGCTTCGCTTCTTCGCCAAACCATTCCAGAAACGCGCCGGCATATGCGACCTCGCCGCGCGACTCGACCAGCGGCTTGCCCTGCTCGGTCGTCATCAGCTTCGCCAGGTCGTCGGTGTTGGCGATCATCAGCTCGAACCAGCGACGGAGCACCGCCGCCCGCTCCTTGGCGGTCTTCCTGCGCCATTCGGGGAACGCGCGGTTGGCCGCCTCGATCGCGTCGCGTGTCTCGACGGCGCCGAATTTAGGAACCGTGCCGATGATCTCACCCGTCGCCGGGTTGTCGACGTTAATCGTGGCGCCGCCACGGGCGTTCACCCAGGTGCCGTCTACGTAGCAGGTCTGGCGGAACAGCTTCGCGTCCGACAGTGCCACGCCGATGATCGTGCTGGAATTCGTCTGCGTTGCCATATTGCGCCTTGCTGGATGGTGGTTAGTGGATGGTGGTTCGTCTCATTTCGATGGCGCCGCCGGCGGACGGGGCATGTCCTCCTTCGAGAACCTCGGAAGGAGCTCATCGCGCATCGCGAGGTGGTAGACCGTGCCCGCCACGACGATCGCTGCCTTCTTCACATCGTCTTCGACAATCCGCTCGTAGGTGTCGAGATTCGTGTGCCAGGTCACGTTGTCGTACTGGATCCCGTCGAGGATCATGTTGACGCCGGGGAGGCCGGCATTGCTGAAGCTGGAGGAATCGGTCCCGCCGCCCCCCGTCCGCGTCCGCGTCGTCGTCGCGCCCAGCATCCCCAGGTCTTTGAACGACGCCGTCGCTTCGCGGATGACGGTTGCCGCTGCCGCCGGTCCGAACGCCGTCATGCCGCGGATGCGCCCGGTACCCGAGTCCATGTTGAAGTACGCCGAGAGCTTTCCGTAGGCCGGCTTCTGATCTTCGAACGTGCCGAAATGCTGCTTGACGTAAGCGGCCGAACCAAACAGCCCCTGCTCTTCTCCGCTCCACAGCGCAACCCGGATGGTTCGCCGCGGCTTCGCGCCGATAGCGGAGAGGATCCGTACCGCCTCCATCATCACGGCGCAGCCGATGGCGTTGTCGGTCGCACCGGTGGCCGCGTGCCATGAGTCGAGGTGGCCGCCGAGCATCACGACTTCATCAGCCTTGTCGCTGCCGGGGAGCTCGGCGATGACGTTGTAGCTCGTACGCCCTTCCGGATAGCTGCGGTTCACAATCTCGAATTCGAGCTCGACCGGACGTTTGTCCGCGAGCAGCCGCGAAATGCGCCCGTAATCCTCGTTGCGCATGACCACGGTTGGCGGTGCCTTGGTCACGTCACGGGTCGCGTTGTCGAAGGCGCGAATCTGTCCGTGATCGCGTCCGGCATCGTTGATGCGAACGAGCGCGCCGTTGTCGAGCAGGAACTGATTGAGCTGCGTCTGAATCTGCGCGTTCGTCAGCGGACGCTGCGAATCGTTGACCGATACCGGCGCCTGCGCCTGCTGCGGCGCGGCCGGCTGCGGCGCGGGTGCCGCCTGCGCCGGCTGGTTGTTCAGCTGCGTGAGGAGGTCGGCCTCGTCGCGCCGGAGCGGCGCCGCGTTGAAGGTGACAGGCACCACACGGTGCGGCCCGACGAGGACCATGCGGCCGCTGACCGTGGACTTGATGCCTTCCAGGAAGGATGTCATCTCCGCCGCCGTCGCACGTGCCGGCAGCGTGATCTGCACAGCCTGACCGCGCGCGACGCCCTTCGTTCCCGGCGTCCACGCCAGCACCTCCACGACCAGCGCGTCCTTGGCCGGAGAGACCAGGTGCGCCGTCACGCGTTCGTTCGCCCAACCGTCGTGGCCGAAGTCCCACGGCTCGAGATGGCCGTTCTTCAAACCCCACGACGTCATCTGCTGAACGGCCCACTCGCCGGCGGCCTTCAGGTTCGGCGAGCCGGTCAGCCGCGGCCCGTACACATCGGTGAGGACGTGGACCGTCCGGAGAATCTGCGACCTGGCCGTCGCTTCCTGCCGGATCTTCCAGAATACGGCTTCGTCCGGGCGTTCGTCCGCGGCGAGCACCGCGAAACCGGCCAGAGACACGGCGATTGAAAGACCGATCAATCTGCGGCTCGTCATTTCAGTCACCCACCTGTCGAGCCTGACGAGGCTCGCCCCACGATCACCAACGAACTATCTAGGATTGATCGCGTATCCGCCGTCGAATGCGATGCGCGCGCCGTTGATGTAGACGGCGCGATCGGAGGCGAGGAACGTCACGAAATCCGCGAGCTCCTCCATCGAACCCCATCGTCCCTGCACGATGCCCCACGCCCGGCAGATGTCCTCGACGAACTGCTCCTTGGATTTCCCCTGCTGCTTGCCCATGTTCTCGGCCCAGCCGTGCCGCCACTCGGTGGCGATCAACCCCGGCACGACGGTATTGACGGTGATCTTCTCCGCCGCCAGATCGCGCGCCAGATAGGAGGTCATGTGGTTCATCGCCGAGTTGTTGAGCCCGTGCGTGAGCGCGCCGATGAACGCCGACACGCCCGCGATCCCGCTGATGTTGATGACGCGGCCCGTCCAGTCGCGCGGCATAATCGGCATGAACGACTGCGTGACGCGCAGCGCTCCAATCAGCTTGAGGTTGAGATCGTCCACCCAGTCGCTGTCGGGCCAGGTGATCTGCCGATCCTGGCGGCGAATGCCGCTGCCGGCGTTGTTGATCACGATGTGGACGGTGCCGAACTCCGTCTTCGCGGCGTCAGCCGCGGCCTTGACCTGACCGATGTCGCGGACGTCGGCCTGCACGGCGAGGACCTTGACGCCCTGCTCGCGGCGAATCTGATCCGCCGCCTGGTCGAGCGCGTCCTTGCCGCGCGCGAGGACGACGAGGTTGACGCCTTCCTGGGCGAGCCCGCGCGCAATAGCCTTGCCGATGCCCTTGCTCGCGCCCGTGACGACGGCCGTGCGGCCTTTCAGTCGTAGATCCATCAGTCTCCGATCCTCTCGTCACGATCAATCAAGAAAACTTTCCCACCTCGCCGATCGCGACGACCACATCGTTGAGGAATCTCGCCGCGCTGGCGCCGTCGACGACGCGGTGATCCGACGACAGCGTCACCGTCATCATCGGCCGCACCGCCAGCATCCCGTCCACCACGACCACGCGATCGACGATGGCGCCGACGGCCAGGATGCCGACCTGCGGCGGCACGATGATCGCCGTAAACGTATCGACGTTGAACATGCCGAGGTTGCTGATGGTGAACGTCGCCCCGCTGATGTCGGCCGGCGACAGTTTGTTCGATCGCGCGCGCGAGGCCTTGTCGATGCGCTGTTTTGCGATCTCGCCGATCGACGCGCGGTCCGCGTTGTGCACCACCGCCGCCACGACGGCGTTCTCGACGGCGATGGCCAGGCCGACGTTGACGTCCTGATGCACCGTGATGCGACCGTTCTCCCAGCTCGCGTTCATGCGCGGATGCTTCCGCAATGCCCGGGCGACGGCGGCGACGATCAGGTCGGTGTGCGTCATCTTCACACCGTGCAGCTCCTCAATCTTGGGCACCATCGTGTCGCGCGCGGTCTTCAGCGTGCTGACGTCGATCTCCCGCGACACGAAGAAGTGCGGTACCGTTGTCCAGCTCTGCGTCGTGCGTTCGGCCATGATGCGGCCGATCGACGACACCGCATCGGCCGGGCCGGCGGATACGGCCAGCGCCGGCGCAGCGGACCGTATTTCGGATTCGGGCGTGGCGACGCTGGCGGCAGCGGCTTTGAGGATGTCGTCGGCGAGAATCTCACCGCCCGGGCCGGACCCTTTGATCGTTGCGATGTCGACGCCGTGCTCGCGGGCGAGCTTCCGCGCTTTGGGCGAAATGCGCGCCCCCGCCGCGGAGGCAGGCTCCGCCGGGGATGGCCCGGCGGCAGCCGCGGCTGGGGCGGCGGCGGGAACCGCCGCGGCACCGGTACGCCCGGTCTGGACGTGCGTGCCCTGCTGCGGAACCGACTCACCCGGCTTGAGCAGCCAGGCGATCGTCTGCCCGACGGGAATCACGTCGCCGGTCCTGGCCGTCACGCCGCCGAGAATGCCGTCGCTCTGCGCCTCGATTTCCACGACCGCCTTGTCGGTCTCGACCTCGAGGAGCATGTCGCCTTTCTTGACCTGCTCCCCTTCCTTCTTCAGCCACGAGACGAGCTTACCGGTCTCCTGCGCCATCTCGAGCGCAGGCATTACGACTGAAATCGCCACTAAGTCTTCGCTCCCACCGGGCTCTGCGCTTCAGCGCGCGCGGCGCGCGCGATCATCTCCTTGACTTCCGGATTCGGCGCCGGTGCCTCGGTCTCGCGCACCAGCGGCAGCGTGCCGGTGACGGTGACGAATGGCGCACCCGCGACGAGGAGCTGCTCGGCCGGGAACCGCGTGATCACTTCGTGGCCGGTTTCGGTCACGACGATCTCTTCCTCGATTCGCGCCGCGCTCCACCCGTCGGACGCGGGCCAGTAGGTCTCGAGCGCGAACACCATCCCGGGCTTGATCTCGTGCGGATGGTCGAGCGAGACGAGCCGGCTGATCATCGGCTTCTCCCAGATCGCCAGGCCGACGCCGTGGCCCATCTGCAGCGCGAAGGCCGATTCTTCGTCGGGGAACCCGAACTCCTGCGCCTTCGGCCAGACCGAGGCGACTTCCGTGGTCGTGCGGCCGGGACGAATCAGCTCGATCGACGCGTCGAGATAGTCGCGGCACCGCTTGTAGGCGTCGACCAGCGCATGCGACGCCGAGCCGATCGCGAAGCAGCGGTAGTAGCAGGTGCGGTACCCCATGTACGAATGGAGGATGTCGTAGAACACCGGATCGCCCGGCCGGTAGACGCGATCCGAGAACACGTGCGGGTGCGGGCTGCACCGCTCGCCGGAAATCGCGTTGACGCCCTCGACGTACTCCGACCCCATCTCGTAGAGCCGCGAGGCGACGAGCGCCACGGCGTCGTTCTCGCGCATGCCCGGCTTCATCGCCTTGTAGAGGTCGTAATACGCGGCGTCGACCATGCCGGCCGAATGCGTCAGCAGCGAGATCTCGTCCGGCGTCTTGATCTCGCGCGCGTTCGACATCAGCTGCTGGCCGTCAACGATGTTCAGGCCTTCCTTCTGCAGCGCGAACAGCACCGGCGGCTCGACCACGTCGACGCCGACCGGCTCCTTGTGCAGCCCGCGCGACTCGAGCTCGATGCGGATCTTACGGGCCACGTCCTCGGAGCGGCCCATCTCGGGCGTCATCGCGCCGCGCATCAGCGGGATGCCGGCGCGCGACCGCTCGCCGAGCCAGTCGCAGTAGATGCGGTGATGCTTGGCGGCGGAGCCGAAGTCCCAGAGAATCGGCTCGTCGTTCTGCGGCAGCAGCGTGAAGCGGCTGATCTTGTCCTGTGCCCAGGTGCCGATGTGCGTCGCCGTGATGTAGCGGACGTTGTTCATGTCGAAGCAGAGCACCGAGCCCAGCTCCGACTCCGCCAGCAGCTTCTTGATGCGCGCGAGGCGCTCGCGGCGCAGCCGATCGAAATCGATCCGGCGCTCCCAATCGACGGCCATCGTTCCGTAAGTTCGAATCGCCATAGTTCCCTCTTGGTGGCCTGGGTTACCTAAGTTGCCTGGGTTACCTAAGTTGCCTGGGTTGCCTGGGTTGCCTAGGTGGCCTGGGGTGATTGGGTGGCCTGGGGTGCCTCCGTTGTCTCCTACCCAGGCTACTCAGGCTACCCAGCTACCTATTCACCATCGACCGAGCGAGATCGAACGCCTGCTTCTCCGTCGGCACCGTCACGTCCTCCAGCGACGGCGAGAACGGAATCGGCACGTGCATCGCGCAGAGGCGGCGCACCGGGCCGTCGAGGTCGTAGAACGCACCCTCCTGGACGGTTTGCGCCAGCTCGGCGGCGACGCTGTAGCGGCCGTACCCTTCGTCCATCACGATGCAGCGCGAGGTCTTCTTCACCGAGTTGATCAACGTCTCCTCGTCGAGCGGCCACGTCGTGCGCGGATCGACGACTTCGGCGCTGATCCCGACTTCCTCGAGCATCGCCGCCGCGCCGAGCGCCACCTGCACCATGCTGCTCGTGGCGATGAAGGTGATGTCGCGGCCTTCGCGTTTCACGTCGGCCACGCCCAGGGAGATCACGTATTCCTCGGTCGGCACCAGCCCTTTGACCTTGGTGTAGCTGATCTTGTCCTCGAAGAAGACCACCGGATTGTTGTCGCGGACGGCAGCCTTGAAGAGGCCTTTCGCGTCGTACGGGGTCGACGGCACGACGACCTTCAGTCCGGGAATATGGCTCGGCCAGGCGTGCAGCGATTGCGAGTGCTGCGCCGCCGACCGCCTGGTCGCACCCATCGTCGCGCGAATGACCATCGGCACGTTCCACTTGCCGCCGGACATGTAGTGAATCTTGGCCGCCTGGTTGCCGATCTGGTCCATGACCAGCATCAGGAAGTCGCCGAACATGATGTCGGCGATCGGGCGCATCCCCGTCATCGCGGCACCGACGCAGAGGCCCGTGAAACCGACTTCCGAGATCGGCGTGTCGATGATGCGGTTGGGACCGAACTCTTCAACCAGCCCCTTGAGCACTTTGAAGGTCGTCCCCGCCTCGGCCACGTCCTCACCCATCAGGACGACCGTCGGGTCGCGGCGCATTTCTTCGGCAATCGCCTCGCGGACGGCGTCGCCGAAACCGATTTCCTTCGTCGCGTCGCGCGTCGGCGCGACGGTCGCTGTGGCTGCTTCAGGCATAGATGTCCTCGGTCACGCGGCTGGGATCCGGGTAGGGCGCGTTGACCGCAAACTCGACCGCCGCATCCATCTCTTTCACCAGTTTTTCCTGGATGGCGTCGAGCGTCGCACGATCGGCCATGCGGTTGTCCATCAGCCACTGTCCATGCAGCGTGATCGGGTCCTTCTGCGTGACCCACTCCTGCTCTTCCGCCTTCGGCCGGTAGTACGCCCGGGCGATGTCTCCGACGTGATGACCGTGATAGCGGTAGGTGATGCACTGCAGGAACGCCGGGCCCTCGCCGCGGCGCGCGCGCTCGATGTAGCGCGAGGCCGTCTGGTAGACGGTGCGCACGTCCTGGCCGTCGATGGTATGCGTCGCGATGCCAAACGCCTCCGGGCGCGCCGCGACGTCGCCGGCCGTGGCTTCCTTGAAGTGCGTGTACTCGTTGTAGCTGTTGTTCTCGCAGACGAAGATGACCGGCAGCTTCCACAGCTGGGCGAGGTTCATCTCCTCGTAGAGGATGCCCTGGCCGAGCGCGCCCTCGCCGAAGAAGCACACTGCGACGCGCCCGTTCTTCAGATACTTCGACGCGTAGGCCGCGCCCGTGGCGATGCCGGCGCTGCCGCACACGATGGCGTTGGCGCCCAGGTTGCCGGTGGCCGGATCGGCAATGTGCATCGATCCGCCCTTGCCTTTGCAGTAGCCCGCTTCCTTGCCGAGCAGCTCGGCGAACATGCGATCCGGCGTGGCGCCCTTGGCCAGGCAGTGTCCGTGGCCGCGGTGCGTGCTGGTGATGTAGTCGTCGGACTTGAGCGCCTCGCAGACGCCGACGGCGATCGCTTCCTCACCGATGTAGAGGTGCGCGAGCCCGGGCATCAGCGCACGGGTATAGAGGTCGTTGACGCGCTCCTCGAACAGCCTGATCGCGATCATCTGCTCATACAGACGCAGCAGTTTTTCCTTTCCGATCTGCACTGCGGCATCAGTCGCCATCTTCGTGGCGGTGGTCATGCGGGGACTCCTGAAAGCTTAGCGAGAACGTGGAACAGACAGCCTAAAAGTATATTTCTGATCAACGCAGAACTCCCAACTCCCAAACCGCGGATACGAGTGTGCCAAATCGGGAATCGGAGCCGGGATCCGCTGGCGTCGTGGTCAGGCAATCCCTGACATGTGAGCCAGCACCGTGTACAGGACGGCGAAATCCTGTTCCCCAAGGCCCTGCGCGCGTGCGGACGACAAGAACTCGTTGACCACCGCCCCGGTGGGCAACGTCACCTGCACCTCGCGGGCCAGTTCGAGCGCCAGCGTCACATCCTTTTGCATCATGTTCGCGCTGAACATCGGTTGCTCGGGCATCGTCAGGACGCACGGTCCCTTGTATTGCACCAGCGGCGAAGCGATCGCGCTATTGGTCAGCACCTCAATCGCCGTTTCGCGGGCCACGCCGGCCTTCTCCGCCAGAACGACGCTCTCGGCCAACGCGAGCATCTGGACGGCGATACTGATGTTGGTCGCGAGCTTCATCGACAACGCGAGGCCGTTCTCGCCAATGTAAGTGACTTTCTGCCCGATGTCCTCGAGCAGCGGCTTGGCGCTGTCGAAAGTCGCGCGCTGTCCGCCCACCATGATCGACAGCTTGCCGTGTTCGACCATCGAGATGCTGCCCGAGACCGGTGCGTCGAGCATGTCGGCGCCCTTTTCCCGCACCTTCGCTGCCAGCGCGCGGCTGGTCGCCGGGCCGACCGTGCTCATGTCGATGAGCAGCTTGCCGGCGTCGAGGCCGGCCAGCAGCCCATCCGGTCCCTGCGACGCGCCTTCGAGCGCTGCGGTGTTGGTCACCATGACGAACGTCGTGTCCGCGGCTTCACACACGGCGCGAGGCGAGGACGCCCACTTCCCTCCCATGGCGACGAGCTCCGGCTGCTTCGCAGGAAAGAGATCGTAGCCGGTCACCGCGTGGCCCTTGGCCAGCAATCGTTTGGTGATCCGACTGCCCATAGCCCCGAGCCCGACAAATCCAAGATTAGCCATGAGTTTTAACCTACTGAATCCTGTCGAGACCTTCCGTGAGCTCGATGTTCGTCCCCCACGGGTCGACGATGAAGGCGATGTTGATGCCGAGGGCATCAACGCGGCGGAACGTCACAGAGGGCTTAATCCCCTGCCCCTCGAGCCTGGCGAGAAATTCCTGCAGGTTCTTCACTTCGAATCCAATGTGATCGACGGCACGGCCGGCGGTGGCGACTGTCGGCGTGGTCGATGGGGAAAAATTCATCCGCAGGCCCGGCAGCGTCGCGCTCAGGAACAGCGCGTTCGGTCCCGCCTGCACCGCCGTGGCGCCAAACACCTTCACATACCAGTCACGCATTGCCGAATTCTGCTCGCCGAAGAAATGCATGTGATGCAGCCTGATCGGTTCCGGCTGATTCGTCGCCTCGAGCAATTCAACCTTCACATCGTCCGGCCCGTAGACAAATGCGAGCCTGGTGCCAGGGCCGGGATTCGCGACGTCGCCCTTCACGTTGTAGCTCGCCGGTGATTCCTCAGCCGTCGCGACGCGGAAGCCGTTGGCCTTCACTCTCGCGAGGGTGGCGTCGAGGTTCGATACCGAAAAGCCGATGTGGTCGGCGGTGCTCCCCTTGCTGCTGCCTTTGGCGGCCTGCGTCCGCATGAAGATCCACACGTTCGGGATCCTGATCACCTCGCGGCCGTCGGTCCCCACTTTGGCGACCACGCCGCCGAGCGCGTCCGCCCAGAATTTCTTGTGGGCGGCGGGATCCGTCGCGTTGACGTGGTGATGGCCGTAGACGATCGGTCCTTCCTTGGCCGCCACGAGTTGCGCAGAGGCGCGGGAGGCCGGAAGCAGCAGGAACAGAGCGACAACGAAATGCATGATGCGATGCATGTGAGACCTCATAACCGTAGGGCATCCCTTCAGGGATGCCGGCGGATTCGGCAGTATATCGCCCTCTGCTATAGTCGCCCCGCGATGGCCAAGGTGGGAGGACGTATGACACGTTGTGGTACTGACCGCGCGCTGACTACGGTCGCGGCGCTTGCGATGCTGGCTGTGGCGCCCGCGTCGGCGCAGAACCAGCGGGACGCCACCCACCCGTGCAATCGCGCGTGCCTCACGCGCGTTGTCGACACGTATGTGGCTGGCCTGCTCGCCAACGATCCGTCGCGACTGCCGCTGGCCCCGGCCGCCCGGCTCACGCTGAACGACGACGTCGTCAGCGCAGGCAGGCTGTTCTGGGATCAGGCGGCGTCCGTGCAGGCGCGCATCGACATCGCCAACCCGCGCCTGGGCGACACGGGCACCCAGACGGTTATCACAAATGCGGACGGCTCGCAGTTCATCTACGCCTTCCGTCTGAAGGTGAAGGACGGCCGGATCACGGAAGTCGAGGCGATGCTGATCCGCAACGTCGCCGAGGGCGGGCTGTTCGACCTCAAGACGCTGCAGCGACCGAACCCCAACTTCACGACGCCCATCCGCGCGGCCGAGCAGGATTCCTATTACGACCTCATCGCGGCAGCCGAAGGGTACTGGCGTGCGTTCAACACCAACGGCACGCCCGAATACCGCCCCGCTGCGTTCTGGCCGCACGTGCCACGCCTCGAGAACGGCTTCAAGACGACCGACGTCGCCATGCAGGGCAACCCGCCGACGAGCGCCGCGGAGCAGTTCGATGCCGGCTTCCACGCAGGGCGGAACATCTGGGGTCTGCGCTACCCGGTCGTGGACGAGGAATACGGCGTGGTGATGAGCGTCGCGCGCTTCGGGCTGAAGACCGGCGTGAAACCGAATCGCCCGGCGCAGGCCGCGGAGCGTCTGGTCGCCGAGTTCTTCGCCGTGCGCAAGGGGCAGATCTTCGACATTCAGGCGGTCATGGTGAATCGCGACGAGAAACTGCCCTCAGCGTGGCCGCCGGACTACGGGCCAGCGCGCGGCGGGTGGGCGCCCGTCGCCTGCAACCGCGCCTGCCTCACCGGCTTCATCGACGCGTACTACCAGGCGCTGGTCGCCAACAATCCAGCCGCGCTGCCTCAGGCGGCCAAGGCACGCATTACGCTGAACGGCAGGCAGTCGCCGCTGGCGGCGACGTTCTGGCCGGCAGCCAAGGCCGTCCGATGGCGTTTCGATGCCGTCAACGAGCGCCTCGGCGACACCGGCACCCAGGTGGTGATCACCAACGACGACGGCTCGGAGACGATGGAGATCGTGCGCCTGAAGGTCGCGGGCGGCGCCATCGCGGAAATGGAGATCATCCGCTGCAACAAGGGCGATGCCGGCGAGCAATGGTGGGGTCCCGAGCAGCTCGATCCGAAGCCCTCCGCGTTCCTCACGCTCTCGATCCCGCCGGCCGAGCGCGATTCCTACTACGGGCTGGTCGCCGTGGCCGACGGCTACTTCCGCGCCTTTCAGACCAACGGCACGCCGGACTATCACCGCGCCGACCTGCAGCCCGATACGCGGCGCTTCGAGAACGGCGCCCAGTTCACCGGGAACATCCGCAACGGGGTTTATACGACCGCGCAGGACGGGTTCGATCGCGGCCGGTTCGTCGGCCGCAACCTGTGGGATCGCCGCTACGCGGTCGTGGACGAAGAGCGCGGCATCGTGCTGGTGATCCTGCGCTTCGGCAAGATCGACGGCGCGCAGAACGCCGCCTCGGTCACGTCCATCGATCGGCTGGTGGCCGAGTTCTTCACCGTCAAGTCGGGAAAGATCCAGGAAGTGCAGGCCGTGATGATGAACCGGCCCGACGCGGAGCCCACCGGCTGGGACACGCGCTGGTACGGACCCGGCCGTGGCGGCTGGCGCAGCATGCCGACAGGACACTAGTGCTATGTCCTTCCAGCTCTACTACCGGCCGCTCCGCTCCCACCCCACCGCGCAGGCGTGCGC
>JBOGIQ010000133.1:0-14386 GCA_050742535.1 Vicinamibacterales bacterium
CGCCTCCACCTGACCGAAATCCGGGTTCACGGTCGCGGTCAACGAGAGAGCCGGCGTGATCGCATATTTCAGGTCGACTCCGGCGGAAACGTTCGGATTGAACGTGTCGTGCAAGGGATTGCCGCGCTGTTCCGGCTCCGTCACAGCGGTCGCCACCGTGTACGGCATCAGCTCGAGCCGCTTCGAGGAACCTGACGGCGAGACGCCCTCCAGCTCGCCGAGCTGGGACATCACGCCGTTGACGCTCCGGGCGATCAGCGGCCAGGACGATGTCTCGTTCAGTCGAGGAACGTGACGGACGACGCCAAAGCCGATCGTGTTCTTCGCACCGTCGCTGAACCGCAGCTGCGAGTACGGAATATGAAACTCGGCGCTCCACCCCGTCGCGGTGCGGCGCACCTCAACGTCCCACACAGCATCCCAGCTGGAATCCTCGTTGTCGTCGTTGAACCAGTAGACGTCGCGCTTCACACCGGCGGCGTTGACGGCAAACTGATAACCCGTCCGGCGGTCGTGATACGAGTCGATGAAGAGGTGGATCCAGTCGGAGGGCGAGTCTTCGTCGCGTCTGGTCAGATAACCGACGATTTTCGTCGGGTCCGGATCGGTCGCCTGCACGATCACATGCAGCGCCGAGGCGTCGGTCACGACCCGGGCTTCGGTCTGATAGGTAGCCGGCAGACCCTCGCTCGGCTCGCGCTGGATAAATGTCGGGAGCAGTTCGGCTCGCAGCCAATCGGCCTCGGACATCGCCCCCTGGACCACGTGCGCGTGCACCGTCTTCGGCGCCTTCGCGCCGGCGGGTTCAACGGTTTGCGCGTATGCCGCTCCACAAGGGAACAGCGCGGCGGCCAGGCAAACGTAAGAGATTCTCATCCGAGCACAGGGCCGGCCGCTGCCGGCCCTTACTTATACGCTCAGACGAGCACCGGCGGTGCACGGCCGGGCTCAATCCGGGATCAGCGCCTCGACGCGATCGATAGCAAGGACCTCTACCGGACCGGTCGTTGGTTCGAGCCGCAGACCCAGTTGCTCCTCCAGCGCCGTGAAGATCGACGGGCGGTCCGGGTCGGGCGACGGCGAATTCGGCGGCGACCACTTCAGCTCGAAATCCCATCCTCCGGTGAGGCCGGTTCGGTCGACGACGATGCGGCTCGTCTGCGACGAGAGGAAGTTGGTGAAGGAGCCGATCGGAAACGCGCCGGCTCTAAGACCTTCATTGTTTCCCTGGATGCCGCAAATCGGACCCGTTCCCATCGGCGGAGGTGCTGCCTTTGCTGCTTCCTTGAACCGCTGAGCGCAGAAGTCCGACGTCGGTCGGCGAATCTGCGGTCCCAGTCGGCCGTCGCTCCGTGCCACTACCAGCGCATAGATTGGCATCTCGCGCGTTTCGCGATGCATCGCCAGCCGGAATCGATCCTCGAGCAGCGCGCGCAGCATGAGGCTCTCCGGCGCCACGCCACCGAAGGGTGTCGGCGGAATGTCAGTTGCCGCCTTGGCAACGATGTCGAACCGCTCGGTGCCAATCCAGTCCGGACCGCCAATAAGCTGAAATCCCTGCAGCCCATACGCGAACGTGATTAACGTGCGCAGTGTCTGATTGCCGACGGAGAAGTTGCCGCCAGGGCGGCGCTGAATAAAACCGCCGGTCTCTGCTGACTTGTTCGGTTTCACCGACGCGACCTCGAACGCCAGTCGCGGCGCATCCTGAATCGCCAGCAGCGGCGCGCCATCCTCGCCCAGCGCCTTCAGCCGCGAACCGTCGATCGTGACACCGGCGAACGTGACGACGACGATCGACATGACGGCGAACGCGGCAACGCGGCTGCGGAGCCGCGGGGGATTCCGGGGCCGCTCGTCGTCGAGCAGTGCGCGCAAGCGGTCCTCGAGGTGATTGGGCGCCGCCATCGTGACCGCCAGAGCGGGCGCCACGTCGGACTTCAGCGCGTAGGCGATCTCGAGCAGATGACCGGCGTAGTCGTGAGCCGGCGCGCCGGCCGACAGGACGCGATCGTCACAGGCGAGCTCGCGCTCGATGCGCAGCCGGCGCGCGACCCACCAGACGCCGGGATGCGCCCAATAGATCGCCGTCGCTGTCGCGGCCAGTGTCTGAACGAGGCAGTCTTGTCGCACAACGTGAGCCAGCTCGTGAAGCACGACCGCCCGCCGCCGATCGTCGGACCATTCGTCGGCTTCGGCAGGAATCAGAATCGATGGGCGCTGTGTTCCGACCGCCATCGGCATTGTGTGGTCGAGACTGCGGCGCACCGTGACGCTGCGGCGAACACCGAGCCGCCGTGCGCTGTCCGCGACGAGTCCCGTCCATCTGTCGTCAGTCACCACGGCCGCGCGACGAGTCAATCGCGCGATGGACCAGCGCTGCGCCACCAGTCGTACCAGCAGCACCGCGATCCCGAGCACGTAGACGAACGCCGCCACGCTCAGCCAGGCGACCGGTCGTGCAGATGACGATCCGTCCCCCGGCGGGAGCGTCGCCGCATCCGGCAGCAGGTCCGTGGCGAACCGTGCGAGTGGCGCGAGGGGCGCGGTGGCGACCGCCGCCGCAGGCGCCGACACGTCGAGGCGGACCCACCCTGGGATGGCGGCGACGAGCACGGGAAGCACCAGCAAGCCGAGGATCGCCAGCGTCCAGAGGAGATGGCGCGTGGCCGCGGACGCACGGCGACCCGCCAGCACGTACGCAAGCATCGCAACCGTCAGGACCGCCGTCGCCTTCACGAGAATCGCAATGATGATCGTCATCGTTCTCGTCCATCTTTACGTGCCTGCTTCAGCAGAGACTGCAGACGCTTGTATTCGGCTTCAGACAGCGGTCGCTCGCTGGCATCGAGCAAGGCCGCAATCGCCGAGCTGGAAGAACCCTCGAAGAACGTGCTCACCAGCTGCCGGAGCGCGGAGCGGCTCGCCTCCTCCGGTTTGGCGGCCGGGAAATACACATGGCGCGGACCGTCGTACTCGCGCGCCAGGAGGCGGCGCTCAATCATGATCTCGAGCAGCTTGCGGACGCTCGACGGGCTCGGCGCGTCGGGCAGCTCCGCACGCAGATCCTCCACCGTCGCGCGGCGGCGGCGGTGCAGGATTTCCATGATCTGGCTTTCGCGGCGCGTCAGATGGGTCGGGGCCTTGCGCATTGGTGGTTTCGGAATTCTGATTCGTGATTGGGCGTGGCGAATTTTTTCGCGTCTCGCGAATATATTCGCGTCAGGCGGTCGATGTCAAGAGCCGAGGCGTGCGTCGGTTATGAGCGTGGGGGCTGGAGCCAGGCGTCCAGGCGCGAACGCTGCGTGGCGTCGGCGTCGGGGGCGACTTCGATCTCCCATGTGTGTGGAGGCTCGCTGACGAGCGTCACCTGCACCCGCTCGAGCTGATCCCGGCGCGCGATGAGCACGGTGATGCGATCGCCGGGCTCGTAGTCGTCGAGACGCCGCGCGAGCTGGTCCGCCCGCACGCGCCGCTCGTTGATGGCGAGAATCTCATCGTCCGGCGTGAGGCTGTCCGCCGCTGCGGCGCGCGCTCGACCGGTCCCGGTCACAACGAGCCGGCCGCTGTCGTTGCGGGTCGTCACACCAAGAGACGCACGTCCGCTGCCAGCCGCCGCCCGGAACCGAAGTCCGAACGTCTTGAGCGCGTTGCCGTAGTCCAACTCGCCCGTGCCGCTAATCCAGGCGCTCCAGAAGTCCGCGAGCGATGCGCCGGCAACCTGCTCGGCCACCTGACGGAACTGCTCCGGAGTGAATCCCCGTGCGCCGGAATACCGCGCGTGCGCCGCCCGCATGACGTCGTCCAGACTCCGTGCGCCGTTGGTCAGCTGCCGGATGCGCGCGTCGAGCAGAAAGCCAAGCACCTGGCCCTTCACGTAGTAGCTGATGCTCACGTTCGGCGAGTTCTCGTCCGGCCGGTAGTAGCGAATCCAGGCGTCGTAGGAGGCGAGCTCCACGGACTGCAGCAGGCGGCCCGGCGTGCTCTGCAGGTCGGCGATCACCGACGAGAGATTGCCGAGAAACTCGCCGCGCGTCAGCACGCCGGCGCGCAGCGCCAGGAGGTCGCCGTAGTAGTCCGTGATGCCCTCGACCACCCAGAGGCTCCTGGTCAGCGCCTCCTTTTCATAGTCGAAGGGGCCGAGCTCCACGGGCCGCAGCCGCTTGCCATTCCAGGTGTGAAAGATTTCGTGGGTCAGCGTCGTCAGCCATGTGGTGTAGGCGTTACGGGACTGCGTGGTCGTCCTGCCGGCCAGAAGCACCGTCGAGTTCTTGTGCTCGAGCCCGCCCCCGCGATTGGGCACGAGGACGTTGAGCACCACGTACTTGTCGTAGGGAAGTGCGCCCCAGAATCGCCGGTGCTCGCGCACGATCGCTTCGAGGTCCTTGACCGCGCGCGCGGCGTCGAACCCGGACGTGTCGCCCTCGTTCACGAGGTAATGGGGCTTGCCGTCCACCGAAAACTCGTAGACCTGTGGATTGCCGGCCACTATCGGCGAATCGACGAGGGTGTCGAAGTCCGGAGCGACATATCGGTGCGCACCGGCAAGGGCGCGGAGTCCGGTCATCGATCCGCGCCACGCCGCAGGCAGGTCGAGCGTCACTTCGTGCGGGCGGACGACGCCATCGGCGAGGGTCATGAACGTCGGCGCGCCGTTGATCAGGGCGTAGCGCTCCTCGACCCAGTTCGTGCGTACCGACATCTCGTGCGCGTAGAGGCCGTACGCGACCGTCACCGTCGCCGCGCCGCCGGTCGTGATGCGCCACCGGTTCTTATCGGACTTCGCCACCGCCAGCGATCGTCCCGCGCCCGACGCGGTGACACGTTCGACGTTGCGCTGATACTCACGGACCAGGTAAGAGCCCGGCGTCCACACCGCCATCATCAACTCGATGTCGGGCTTGCCACCGGTCGGCACTGTGGCCGTCACTTCCATGTAGTGGGTGTGCGGTGCCGGGAACCGAATGGTGTAGCGAATGGGATCCGGCGGGCGGGCGCTGGACGCGGTCTGCGCGGTCGAGACGGATGGCGCCGCAACGTGGAGAAACAGCAGCGCCAGGACGATCTTCGCAGCCATCTCGCGCATTTTACCCAAACACAACAGCGAACCTTGGCTCGCGGCTTGCTGAAATCCGGAGCGAGGGCCTGTCCCGCCGCAGCTTCGGGGGAACGGCCCGCGAGAAGGAGCGTGGAATGGCCAGGCAAGGCAAGACACGTCCCGCGCGCCGTGAAAGCGCGACGAACGATTCGCTGCTCATGCGATCAGCGGAGTCCCTCGGCCGCATGATCGGATCATTGCAGCGGCAACTCGACGCGGCGCGGCATTTGACCGACCACGCTGACAGCGAGCAGTTCAGGGGAAACGGTCACGTGCCCGCGCGGCAAAGCGGCGGAACGGCGAAGACGCAGCGGAAGACGAAATCAGCGGCCACGTCGAAAGCGGGCGGCACGCAGGCCGCCGCCGATCGCAAGTCGAAGCGCGCCGCCAAATCGGCGGCAAGAAAGACGGGCGTTCGCAACCGCTCGGGGGCCAAGCAGCGAGCCGCGAAGGCGAGCCGCGGCCGGTAACGTCCGCCCTCGGCGCGGACCCGGATGTCGTAGTGTCCGCCCTCAGGCGGACCAGGAACGATTCAGAAGAGCAGCGCGATCGCGGCGCACGCCAGTCCCGCGATCAAGAGCCACAACGCGGCTGTCCCCTGACGGCCCGCTTCGACGGGCGCCGAGTTACCGGGCACCGACGCGCTGACCTGTCCCTGCGCCATGAACGCCGTTCCGAGGGCGGCAAGCAGCAACAGCCAGGCGAACGCGCTCACACCCCTCGAGACCGCCGACGCCGTGTCGAGCCGCACCACCATCGTCGCCACCGAGGCGATCCAGCCGCCGAGCGCAGTACCGGCAATCAGCCGCAGCCGCGCAACTTCCCTGTCGGCGGCCTGGCGGCGAAGTTCAGCGCGCAGCGCTTCCTCGGCCCGGCGCCGCTGCTCGTCGAGCTGCGCACGCTCCAACTCCAGGCGCGCGTGATCGCGGTCGAAGGCCTCCTTGAGAGCCGCGACGACCACACCCGTCAGGCGCGCTTCGATCTGCCCGGTCAACGCCGCCGGCGGAGTACTGGTGCCGGCAAGAGCCGTCTCGTTCGGGGGCGCGGGCGCGTCCGGCGCTTTGAAGCGCCTCGCGACTTCGCGCAGCACGACGATCGTGTCGAATGCCTTGAGCAGGCCGGCAAAGTTCATGGTTCATGGTCCGCCAGCGGCGGACACTCTGCGAGGGTTTTCAAAAGGTGTTCCGCGCGCGTGAGCTCAGCCATGCGTCGCGAAAGCTCCGCTGCGCGTCGTTCAGCGGCTGGCCCGCCTGCTCAGCGGGGACGACTTCGAGCGGGGCGGCCGCGGTGTTTGGCGGGCTCGGGCGCCGGCGCAACAGGAACCCGGCGCGCGACAGGAGCCGCGCGTAGTCCGCGACATCGCGCCCCTCGATGAATCGCTCGAAGAAATCCGCCGCAAACGCGTCATCGCCCGCCACCTCGGCCAGCGTTTTTCGCACGTCCGCGAGGGTATACGGTGAGACGACGTAACCCGGCCGGGTCGCGGCCGACCGTCCAAACCGCGCCCACAAGGCGCGCATGTAATCGTCCAGCGTCACGCGTCCGTCGGTGCGGTCGCGAAGGGTGAGGTCGAGCGCGAGGCCAACGGCATCACCCCACGTGTAATACGAGATGTAGCCGTCGAGGCTGCGGGGGTCGTCGACGACGGCCGCACCATCGACGAGCGGCGCAAGCCGGCTCATTTCGACAGCGGAACGCGGCCGTGGCACGGCGATCACCGCCGCAAGCGCGGACGCAAGCTCGCCGGCGTAGTCGCTCACGCTGACGAAGCCGCTGCGGCGCAGAACGAGCGTACCGTAGTAGTTGCAGAATCCTTCCGCCAGCCACAGTTCGCCCGACACATTGGCCTGCTCGAAGTTGAACGGCTCGAGGGACGCGGGGCGGATGCGCTCGACGTTCCAGGCGTGACAGAACTCGTGCGCGGCCGTTGCCAGATGATCCGGCCGTCCCGCAGCCAGCGGGCGCGGTGAGGTCATCACCGTGCTGTTGCGATGTTCCATCCCGTCCACGCGGTTTCCAGGCAGGTGGTCGGCGATGAACGTGTAGGTGTTGTTCTCGAACGCGGGGAATTCGCCGAAGACGTAGCGCGTCTCGCGCACGATGGCCTCCACGTCGCGCACGTAGCGGTCCATCTCGGCGTCGGTTCCGCCGTGATGCACGGCGACCCTGAAGACCGGCGTCCGCCCCTCGTCCGCGACCGTAAAGGTCCGCAGCGCGAAGGCACTGAGCTCAGCGGGACTGTCCATCAGATATTGGAGGTTTGGTGCCGTGAAGGTCAGCGAGTCGCGCCCCGGGAGCAGCTGCGTGGCAATGCGCCAGGCCGCACCGGCCGGCGGCTCGAAGCGGATACTGATCGGGCGCTGATCGAACCCGCGTGCCCACATGATCGCGGCCGGCATGTTGATATGCGCGTGGGCGCCGCTGATGGCGAGATAGGTCCCGTCGACACGATCGCCGGAGACCCGATAAGAGACGCGGACTTCTCCCGAATGTCCGTCAACGTCCCATCGATGCGGTTCCGGCCGGGTAATCGAGAGCGGCCGGCCGGCGCCATCGGTCGCGCGCACGTCGATCACGTTTTTTGCGAACTCGTGCAGCGCATATCGTCCGGGCGAGCTGCGGCTCATGCGCAACTGCAGCGGACCGGCAGGGACGTCGGTAAACGTCGCCTCGACCTGCATGATCTTCTGTTCGCGTTCGGCAAACGTGAGCCGATAGACCGTGGCCGACTGCGCACGCAGCTCGAAGGCGTTGATCGCGATCACAGCCGCGAGCACGAGGAGCGGCCGCCTGGCCATGGCCGGATGCTAGCATGCGGGAATGGTGAAGATCGTGGCCCTCGACGTGGCGATCCTTCCGCCACCGGACATCATGTCGCGGGCGATCGCCTACAGCGCGGCGCTGCCCGCCGACGGATCCCAGGGTCTTCGGCTGGACGGTGAACATCTGCCGCACATCACGCTGACACAGCAATTCGTACGGCACGAGGAGCTCGACATCGTCTTCTCGCGCGTTGAAGACGTCCTCGAGGGGCGGGCACCCCTGCGCATCAGAATCACGGGAGGCGGCCAGAGCGGCCACACGTTGTGGCTGACCGCCGAGCGGACGCCCGAGCTCCTCGATCTTCACCAGCAGCTCATGGACGCACTGCGCGGCCTGGAACGGCCACACGGCGGGAAACAGGCCTTCTACGAGGAGGCCGGCCGCGTGGGCGACGTGCTCTGGGTGAGCAGCTTCCGGCTGGAATCCAGTTTCGGCGCGTTTACGCCGCACATCACGCTCGGCCACGGCGCTCGCGCGCCGGAGGTCGAGCCGTTCGCATTCGATGCGACGACGATCGCGGCGTGCCACCTCGGACGGTACTGCACCTGCCGCAAGGTGCTCCGCAGCTGGGAGCTAAAGCGGCCCGCGTGAGATCGGCAGCGGCCGACCGCTCTCGTAGCGGCGCACGGTTGCCAGCACCACGTCCGCCATCATGTCGAGAAATCGTGGATCGTCGTTGACGGCGCCGGCCCGCTCCATCGGCAGGCCGACCTCGCGGCACGCCTGGGCCGCTTCGGTATCGAGGTCGTACAGCACTTCGATGTGATCGCAGACGAACCCGATCGGCGCGACCACCGCTGCCTGCAGCCCCTTCTCACGTTCGGCCTTCAGGTACTCGCAGACGTCCGGTTCCAGCCACGGATCCTGCGGCCGCCCGCTGCGGCTCTGATACACGAGCGCCCAGTCGCTCATGCCGGCTTCACGCGCCACCAGCCGCGCCGTCTCCTGCAGCTGCTCGCGATAGCGTGATCGCTCGGCCATGGGCAACGGAATGCTGTGCGCCGTGGCCACGAGCCGCGCCACGTCGCGAAGGTGGTCCGGCAGCGCCTGGCGTGCGTCCCGCACGTGAGCGGCGTTGGCCGCAATAAAGAGCGGATGGTCGAACCAGCTGCCCGTGAAGGTGATGTCGATATCGGCACCGCTGTCGCGCAGTTCCGCCCGCGCCGACGCGACGTTCTCCCGATACTGTTCGCAGCTCGAGTACGAGTGCTGAGCGGCGGCAATGAAACCAACGGCCCGCCGGACGCCGGCGGCGCGCATCTCGCGCAGCGTGTCGGCAAGGAATGGATGCCAGTTGCGCATGCCGACAAAAACCGGCAGCGCGTATCCGGCGGCGGCAAGACGCGATGCGAGCCCGTCGGCCTGCTTCCGGGTCAGCTCCGTGATTGGAGACACGCCATCGAAGAGCTCGTAGTGGCGAGCCACCTCCTCCACGCGCTCCGGCGCGACGCGGCGGCCGCGCAGAACGTTCGCGAGGAACGGACGGATGTCGCCGGGTCCCTGCGGGCCGCCGAAAGAAACGATCAGCACCGCATCGAACACCCGGCTGAAGCCGGACTCCACGGCAGCGGGTCCTCCGGTCATCGCATGCTATTCTCGCCGTCTGGATACACGGAGCGATCGCGCGATCGTCTGGGCTGTCTCACTCGTCATCTTCGCCGGCTCGTTCCTGATCCGCTTCCTCGAGCTTCAGTTTCACAACGACCACTTCGAATTCATCTCGCTCGCCGCCGACATCGTCCACGGCGCAATTCCGGGGATCGATTTTTTCGACGCGACGCGTCCGCTTCAATACTATCTGTCCGCCGCGGGCCTCTGGCTGTTCGGCCATCAACTGCTGGCGGAGGCGCTCGTCTCCGTTGCCCTGATCTCAATCGGCACTGGCCTGGTCTTTGTCGCCGGATACCGGCTGTCGGGCAGCCTCCTCCTCGGCGTGGTTGCCGCGATCCTCACCGGTGCCATGCTTCCGCGCCTCTACTCATATCCCAAGGTGATCATCCCGGCGGTGTCGCTGCTCGCGTACTGGCGCTTCGTGGAGACGCCGTCGTCGTCCAGGCTTGTCGCGGTGTGTCTGGCAACCGCAGTGTCCTTCTACTTCCGATTCGACCACGGCCTGTGGGTCGGCGTGGCGCTTGGTATCGCACTCCTCGTTCAGTTCGCGCCGCGCTGGCGTCAGTGCGCGATGTACGCCGGCGCCTACGCCGGCGGCGTTGCGCTGATCTGCCTGCCGTTCGTGATTTTTCTGCTGGCGCAGGGCGGCACACTCTCGAGCGGCCCCGGCACCGGGCGGCTGACGCATCTGCTTCGCGGTGACGATGTCGTGTCGCTGGGAATGCCTGAGGTTCCGGTCGAACGGCCGCTGGTTTACTTTCGTCCCCCCGGTCCGCTGGCGACCGTCGGGTGGGCGCCGGGAATCACGGCAGACCAGCGCGCCACGCTCGAGCGGCGCTACGCGCTGCGATTTGCCCATGTGATCGATGGCGGCGACGCGCGGCGATACGTGCTGACCGATCGCTCGCCATCCACGCTGAAACGGCTTCTCGCCGATCCGGCCGTCGCCGGCGTCACCAACGTGGACGGCGAAGGGCGCATCCTGCGCGAGCCGGCGTGGTCGGTCGTTCGCCGGTGGCTGCACATTCCCGTCATGGAGTCGCCCATCGTGCGACGGGATAATGCGGCGCTCTGGTTGTATGACGTGCTGTTCCTGACGCCATTCTTCGCCGCCGCGCTTCTGGCCGTCCGCATCGTGCAGCGCAAAACACGTAGTGTGGGCCTTCAGGCGGACCTGATGACCAGCGAAACGGCGAAGGTCGTCGCCGCCATTGTGCTTGGCCTGCTCTTCAACGTCTTCCTCATCCGCGGCAATCTCGACTCCCGGCTTCCGGACGTCATCGTCCCGGCGGCAATCCTGTGGGCCTGGATGCTGCGAGGGCCATGGCTCGGAGTGATCCGTCGATCCGGCGCCGGCGCGCTGGCGCGTGCCTTGGCGGCAGCCGTCGCCATGGTCTCGATCTGGATGGCGGTCGATGTCTACGCCGGCTCGATGAACCAGTTGACGGCCACCGACCTCTTCTCCACTCCGGTCACTGCTGCAAGGCGGCTGAAGAGCGCGATTGCCGATCTGCGCCGCGATCCGCTGGAGCAGTTCGCGCCGGCCGGCAGCACCGGCCTGCGCGCGCTCACGCGCTACGTCAACAGGTGCACGGCTCCGAGCGACCGCCTGCTGGTGCTCGGCTATCAGCCGGAAGTGTTCTTTTACGCCGACCGAAGAATTGCCGGCGGCAACGTCGTCTTCCATGCCAATCAGGCCGCGGCGCCCGCCGAACAGGAACTCATCGTGCGTCGGCTGAAGAACGAACGCGTCCCCGTGGCGATCCTGCCGGTCGATCAGGCGTCGGAGATCGAACGAGTCTATCCGCTCGTCAAGGAATATCTGGACATGCGGTACGAGGTGGCGAAGGAGTCAGGTTTTGGAGAAGGGCGGCTCATCCGCGTATTGATCGACCGAGGCCTCGCTTCGTCGCGCACGGACCCGGATCTCGGACTCCCCTGTTTCGCCGGGTCTGACTGACCCGACTCACGGCTCTTGCTTACGTAGCGCCGGGGTGGGCGGACAGGTCCCGAAGACGGCCCGGATGGTTCTCGCCTCGAAATTCGGCAGGTCGGTCTGATCGGAACCCCGCGAATCCTCAGGATCGATCGTTCCCGTGAGCTCGACTTTCATGCCCACGTACACGTCGAGACGAAAGTCGCGAACATTCTCGACCTCGTACATGTTGCCCGTCGCCGGCACGGTGCCCGATGTGCCCGTGGCACCCGAGGTGGATCCGGGCCGGGACGGACCCGTCTGAGGCGTCGTGGCATCTGCAAGGATGTAGTCGTCGTAATCACCGGGCTTGCCGGACACCTCAATCTCGCGGTAGAGACACCCGACCACGACGGTCGTCGTCTGACCCGAGGTGGCAGTCAGCACCGGCGCAGGGCGCGGGGCCGCCGCCGTCGGCCGACCGGGGTTCTGTGGCGTCTGAGATGCTGCAAGAACGGCTGTCGAGAACAGCGCGAGCGTTCCGGTGGCGATGCATCTGATAGTCATGGCGCGGCTCCTCAGCTCCTGCACGTGGTACAAAGCCACGGTGCAAGCGCTGCACCACGCGCTCGCGCCCAAAAATGCGCCGTCGCCATTTCGCTGAACGAGCTGAACCAGCGATCCAACCGGCGGTCTCCAGGCAACTGGTAATGACCCGGGCTAGTAGTTTGTGAGCGCGCAGCACTTGGCCCCGGCCCTCTGGTTTTCGTGTACCTCGTTTGGGCACATCTTTGGATACACTCCGCCGAGTCCAATGTGTGCCTATCAAGCACACATCGTGATACCTTAGAGTTCGGTGAAGTACTTCGACTGGGACGACGCGAAGAATGCGCAGCTCAGGGTGGAGCGCAGCATCGGGTTCGAGGAAATCATCTTCCACATCGAGCGCGGCGACCTACTCGACATTCTGGAACACCCGAACCGCGACCGTTACCCAGGCCAGCGCATCTTCGTCGTCCGACGCGAGGACTACGTGTACCTCGTGCCGTTCATCGAAGACGCGCACACGGTCTTCCTGAAGACGATCATTCCGAGTCGGAAGGCCACGAAACACTACCTCGGTGAGGAGTCCGACGATGAAGGTTGACGCTGACGAGAAGGAGCTGCTCGAGTCGGTTGAGCGGGGCGAGTGGAAGTCCGCTAAGGGCGGCAAGCGCGAGCGCGCCCGGTACTCGCGCTACGCGAAGGCGACGTTCCGCAAGGATCGACGGCTGAACATTCGGCTTTCAAGCAAGGACCTGGAGGCGATCCAAAAGCGGGCGCTCGCCGAAGGGTTGCCGTATCAGACTCTGATCTCGAGCCTACTGCACAAGTACGCGACGGGGCGGCTCAAGGAAGCCTGAGTTGCGATCGCAGGTGCCTGAAGGGAACAGACCAATGGGATACCACATGCCGGACCGCCCACGCTTCTTGGAGACGGCGCGCCAAGGTATGGCGTTTCAGGATCGCTCACTCCGTCCTCAGCGACACGATGGGATCGATGTGCGCAGCACGACGCGCGGGTATGACGATCGCGACGAGTGCCGCAGCGACGAGCACCAGAGCAACCGCAAGGAAGGTTCTCGGGTCGTGTGGTGGCACGCCGTAGAGGAGCCGCGCGATGAAGCTCCCGGCGCCGAGCGCCGCCACCGCCCCGATGACAGCGCCGCCGAGCACGAGCGTCATGCCTTCTCGCACGAGCATGCCGCTCATTCGTGCCGGCCTGTCGCCGAGCGCCATCCGAATGCCGAGTTCCCGCGTGCGTTGCGCGACGCCGTGGCTCATCACGCCATACAGCCCCACCGCGGCCAGCAGGAGCGCCAGCGCGGCGAAGCCGCCGAACAGCACGCCCCACAGCCGCCGCTGCCACAGGGACTCGCCGACCCGCTGGTCCATCGACTTCACCTCCGCGACGGCCATCGTCTTAACGGACGTCTCGATGGTCCGTCGGATCGCATCGGCCATGGCGCGCGGATCGCCCGCCACGCGGACGACGTAGTAGCCGTGCCGTACCGGGAATTGCGCCACCGGGTAGTAGAGCTCGACACCGTTGTCCCGTTCGGCCGACTGATGGCGAACGTCCGCGACAATGCCGACGATGCGGGAGTACGGATTGACCGAGCTCGGTACGCCCCAGACGATCTCCTGGCCCAGCGGATCTTTGTCGGGCCATAGCGTTCGCGCACCACGCTCGTTGATCACAACGACGTGAGGTGCCCCCTGGGTATCCGACTCGTCGAACAACCTGCCGCGCCGCAGCGGGATGCCCATCGCCCGGAAATAGTCCGGGGTGACGTCCGAACCCGAGAGCGGCGCAACGACCTCTGAGTCCGTTTGGCCGCGGACCACGAGCGGCTCCGTGGGGCGTTCGGTCTGCGACCCGGTGAAAGGCAGAGCGCTGGTCACCGCCGCGGCGATGACGCCCGGCTGCCGCCGAATCCCGTCCAGCGTCCGCGCGTGCGCGCCGCTGACGACCGCCGCATGTTGCGGAAAGGGGACCGGCGGCACCTGCATGAGCACGCGTGCCGTCACCAGACCGTCCGTGGTAAAGCCGGGGTCGATCCGCTGCAGCCGATCGAACGTCTGTATCAGCAGCGCGGCGCAGACGAGGAGCACGACGGAGAGCGACACCTCGCCGACGACCAGCGCGGATTGCAGACGGCCGCCCGCTGATGCGAGGCGACCACCAGCCTTCAGGGCGCCGGCGTCGACCTTCGCGGCTCGCAGCGCCGGCAGCAGGCCGAACACCACGCAGCTCACCGCGGTGAGAGCGGCGGCGAACCCGAGCACACGACCGTCGATGCGGATCGTCATCCAGAAGGGCAGGCTGATCGGAATCAGTGCGAGCATGAGATCGACGATCGCCACAGCCAGGCCGATGCCCAGCGCGCCACCAGCAG
>JBOGIQ010000134.1:0-14315 GCA_050742535.1 Vicinamibacterales bacterium
CGCGATCAACGTACTGCCGCTCAACAACGCGTACGGCGCGGTGGTGCTGGCCATGGACACGAGCAACGTGGACACGGTGTTCATCGCCGGCAGCGCGGTGAAGCAGGGCGGCCGGCTGGTCGGCGTCGATCTGGCGCGGACCCGCCGCGACGCGGAACAGTCGCGCGATTACATTGCGGGCAAGGCCGGCTGGAGCAAAGGACGTCTACTGGACTGAGGATATATGCGAAAAACAACGATGTGTCTTGGCGTCGTCATGCTCGCCGCCGTCCTCGTTGGCCGGGCGCAGACGCTGTCGTTCGAAGTCGCGTCGGTGAAACCGAATGACTCGACCCCATCGGCCCCGACGGGTGGCGCCGTAATCCGGCCGGAGCAGTTCGACGTAACGTGGTATCCGATTCAAGCGCTCGTCTCACTCGCCTATGGCGTCCCCGGTTCGCGAATCACCGGCTGGCCGGAATGGGCACAACGAGCGCGCTACGACATCCGGGCGAAGACCGGAAAACCATCCACGCGTCAGGAAGTGCTGGCGATGCTGCAGGCGCTTCTTGCCGAGCGCTTCTCGCTGAAGGCGCATCGCGAGACGCGCGAGATGGACATCTATGCGCTGGTCGTCGCCAAACCCGGGGTCACCGGTCCGAAGCTGCAGCGCGTCGAGGTCGACTGCGAAACGAAGAAGCTGCTCGATGGTTCCGCACCGGGGTTCTTTCCACCGGACGCGCGCCCTGCGTGCGGCAGCAGCCTGCAGACGGTCAGGATGGTCGCGGGCCCATCGATCACGAGCAGCAAGCGCGCTGCCTCGACGATGGAGCAAATGGCCACCGGTCTGGGACCAGGCGTAGGCCGGCCGGTGATCGACCGGACCGGACTGAGTGGGACATTCGACGCGGAATTGACGTACGTGACAGAGAATCCTCCGAGCTTCCCGCAGCCGTCGAAACCGCAACCGCCGCCCGACGGCGTGTCACTGCGCGACGCCATCAGGCAGCAGCTTGGCCTGGACCTGCGCTCCGAGCGGGGTCCGGTGGAGTTCCTCGTCATCGATTCGATCGAACGTCCGACGGCGAACTGAATGGGTTGCCTTGGTTGCTACCTAAGATTCAGTCCTCGACCGGACGCTCGACGCGCTCCACTTCCGTAACCGGCATGGGTAACCGTGCGGCCTCCAGCTTGAGCCCAAGCTGTTCCTGCAGCACCGTGAACAGCGAGGCGGCGTCAGGGTCTGGCGGCGGCAGCTCCATGCCGGGTGGAAGCGACGGGGGAGTGAACGAGATGTCGAACTCCCAGTCGCCCGTGAGCCCCGTGCGGTCGACGACCCGCCGCTGAGTCATCGCGGTCAGCACGCTCGTCAGCGTTGCCAGCGGCCGCCCTCCGAACTGGATGCGTCCGACGCTGACTCGCATGCCACAGATCATGCGGTCCGGCGTGTTCGGATTCGGCGCCGGCGGACCACCCTTCACAGCCTCGTCGGTGGCTCGCTGTATCGACAGGCAATCGGCCGTGGAGCGCCGCATCCCGTTGCCGAGGCGGTTATCTCGATTCGCCCGGACGAGTTGATAGACCGGAATCTCGCGTGTCTCGCGGCGGATGGCGAGCTTGAAGCGATCCGCGAGCAGCGCCTGCGTCGCAATCATCATCGCGTCGAGCTGCCCCGGCGGCATCCTCGGTGGATCGCCGTCGATCCTCGCCACGATATTCCACCGATCGTCCATCAGCCACGGTGGTCCACCGACGAGCTCGAACGGCTGCAGTTGGTAAGCAAAGCTGATAAGTGTCGCAAGCTGAATGTTGGTCGCCTCGAAGCGCCCACCCGGAAATCGCTGGAGCCCGGCGACCGTGCCACCGTCGCGGTTCTGCTTGATCGACGCCACGTCGAACGTCGAATTCGCGGGCGCCGGGCCCTGAGCAGCGGTCGAGATCGTGCTCGCGAGAGCGGCTAGGGCAAGAAGCGTCGCCTTCACGACGCATTGGACGCCTCCCGGCTATGGGTGGTTAGGTGATGCCTGTCACCTCACCAGGCCGAACACCCAGTGCGCGAACGACTGCCAGGCTCCGGTGGTTGCCACCGTCACGCTCACGGCACGAAGCAGAAACGTGGCGAGGCCTGCCAGATACACGGGATGAACCGTCCGGCTCTTCCTGAAGTCGACGATCGCGGCCAGCAGGACGGGGGCAGACCAGATGAGAAGCCGGAGCGGAATTCCCGATGGCGGAGGAGGCAGGAACTCCATCCGGCCCACCGCTGCGACCAGCAGACTGGTTGCCGCAACGACCATCATCCGTTTGTGAAGCTGCGGCTTGCGGCGATAGACGATCGCCGCGCCGAAGAAACCGGCAAACATCACCATGTCGGCAATGGCGACATACAGCAGTCGCAGCCCGTCGCTCGCCTGGGGATCCGCCGACCGCAGCACGCCGGTCGTCAACCCGACGCCGATCAGCAGAAGTGCGTACCAGATTCCAATCTTTCCGATTTTCACATGCCACTGGATGCGTTTGGTGGCGGCAAACACCGCCTGCAGCGCGAACAGCGCCAGCCAGCCGGTGAACACCACGGCGTGGATGTGAATCAGCAGCGGATGCGAGAGCGTGCCGGCGACGAGCGGTCCGTAGTAATTGGGCCAGAACCCGATGAGCGCGATCAGCGCCATCAGTCCACTCAGCCCCACGAACGGCACGCGGTAGGTTGTTCGCTTCGGGATCGCGCGTGCCGACGTGACAGCGGGGATCATGGCGCGCACATCGTAGATCATCCGTGCGGGCTGAACCCTCGCGACGCGCCCTGATCCCTAATCCCTAATCCCTAATCCCTGATCCCTGATCCCTAATCCCCGATCCCCGATCCCTGGATAACCGCCCTCCAGTCGTAGAGCAGGAAATTGCGACTCCCGGCCGTCATCATCACGAGCAGCCCGCCGGGGAAACCGGGCAGGCGATGCGCCGTGACCTCGAGGCCGTCGGTATCGTCGGAGGTCGTGGCAACGGTGCGCAGCTCTGGATGCGCGTGAGGATTGCCCGCTGAGCCCTCCCGCGGGAACAGCTTCACGCGAGTGCCAGCCGGAATCTGATCGCTCACGACGATGAATCCGGTGAAGTCGCCGGTCGGCATGATCGCCAGGCCCTCCCGGTCACCAAGAAACCCGCTCGTGGCGAACGCCGCCAGCTCACTCCCGGCATCTGGGTGATCGGGATCCACGTGATACTTCCGGATGCCGTACCCCTCGTCGCTGTAATAGACGAAGCCGAGCGCATCGTCGACGACAACGGCCTCGATCTCACCGATCTCGTCCGCTTCGCGGCCGACCCCGCTGAAGCGTCCGAATCGCCGGGCCAGCGTCGCACGCAGCTTCCCGTCCGGGCCGGCATCGATGCGGTACTGCCACAGATAGTTTTCGGACCCACCGGTTTTCGGCGCGACGATCGCGAACACTGCCTGATCGCGAGGACGACGGTACAGGGCGATTCCCATCGGCTCGCCGGCCTCGCCACTCTGCCCTGCAAGCACGGGCAGGCCCGTGGGCACCAGATCGCTGAGTCGGCCCGCCGGGCTGATCGCAAAGACGCGCAGCCGGTGGCGCATCCGTTCGGTCAGCACGGCAATGTCGGTCGGTCCCCTCGACAGCCGCAGTCCGTACTCGACATCCACGTTGTTGGGCCGGTCGATATCAGGGATCGACTGGCGCAGTGTGCCGTCGAGGCCGAACACGTAGAGCCCGCCTGTCTTTTCGTGCTTGTCGGTCCCCAGAATCAGCGCTTTTGACTTATCGGCCGGATGAATCCAGATCGCCGGGTCGTCGGCATCGTTGGGCACGGCCGCGGTTCCCCCGACCGGTTGGAGCATGACCGTGGGCCGCGCCTCGAGAGTCTCGGGGGTGGTGCCCCCGGCGCGCTCACACGCCGTGCAGCTCAGGATCAGCGCCGCGCACAGATAGAAATTGTGTCTTGCTACTTCCATCCGTACGCCGACTGCATCACGCCAAAGAGATCGACATTCGACATGACGCCCTGCACACGTGAGGCACCTGGTCCCGTCGCGGCGGCAATAACCTCCTCGCCCGTGTGGTCGTCGTCGCGCCGGACGTTGTCGAGCCGGATCGTGTCCTCGTCGTCGCCGTAGTTGGAATCCAGCGGCGGCAGCAGCGAGGCGCCGCGTTTTCCATCGTGGACCCGGACGTCGTAGGAGTGGTCGGCCGTGAACAGGATCAACGTGTCCGGCCCCGCACGTTCGGCCGTTTCCTTGATTGTCCGATCCAGCGCGATGGTGCGCTCGAGGCCGCGCACGAGCTGTTCGGTGTGCAGATCGGACTCTACCATCAGGAAATAGCCCTTGGGGTTCTGCGACAGGATCTCGATCGCCTTCCGCGTCGCGGCCGCCAGATCGAAGCGGCTGTCGAGCAGGACGACGACGCGTCGCGCGCCGGGTCGAACGTATTCGAGTGCATCGGCCGTCTCGTATCCGGCGGCTTTCAGAGCCGCCGCCGGCGACGTGCCCGCCGCCTTCGCGGCCTCCTCGATGTCGTCGCGTCCGGCGCCGATCACCACGTCCACCCCGTCACCGAAGGACGGCTTCAGCATGTTGCGAAAGATCGCCGCGACGTTCCCGCGATCGTTCACGTGCGCGTATAAGGCCGCCGGCGTGGCCGACAGGACCGAGCTGTTCGAAATGACGCCGGTGGAGAGCCCGCGCTCCTCCGCGTACTCCAGGATCGTCTTGAGCGGAGCGCCGTCCTGCTTGCCACGGACGGCGGCGTCGGACTGCGCCAGCACGCCGTTGTGTGTCTTACGTCCCGTGACGATGGCCGTCATGCCCGCCGCCGAATCCGTGACCCACTGCGACGCGGCGGACGTCTCGACGAGCGCGATGTGCGGCATCCGGTGGATGTACAGCGCGCGTGGGTTGCCATACGCGTGAATGCTCGCCGCGTTGAGCGTCGGGATTCCTCCGGCATCACCGAGGAACAGGATCACGTTCCGGGCCGGCGGAGGCGCCGTGGTCGTCTGGACCGTGCACGCCTGGAAGGCGCACGCGCACAGTCCCGCCGCGAACAGAAGCACGACGGCGCGCACGTCAGAACCTCAGTTTCGCGCCGAGCTGCACGAGCCGGGGGCCGCCGCGCGTCTCGGTGATCTGGCCGAAGTTCGAGGATCCGAGATCGTTCTCGGGGTTGCGGAAGGTCGGCGTGTTAGTGACGTTGTAGGCTTCGAGCCGCAGCTCGATCGAGAAGCCGTTCCCGAAGCGCGTGGTCTTGCCCACGCTCATGTCGAGACGCCGCTGCGCGGCTCCGACGACCGAGTTGCGCGGCAGCGTGCCGAACTGCGCGCCGGAGCTGACGAACGCCGCCCGGTTCAGATATCCGCCCACGCGCGACTCCACGGAACCGGAAGTCGTCTGATCGTCGAGCGTGCGCCCGGACGCCAGGCTCGGTCTCGGGTTCTGTGACCCATACAGGAACCCGCTGAAGTCTTCGTCAGTAATCGTGAAGGGCCGGCCGGACTGCAGCGTGGCCACGCCGGCCACCTGCCATCCGCTCGTCCACGCACTGCCGCTCGAGGGAATCTCCCACACGAAGCTCCCGATCAGGCGATGGCGGCGATCGAAGTCCGACACGGCCCAATTCAGATCCGGGCGGGTCTGGTCGTGCTCGATCTGGAACTGCCCCTCGTCCGAGTAGGTATCCATCGACTTCGACAGGGTGTAGTTCACGTTGAACATGTAGCCGCGATTGAAGCGCCGCTGCAGGCTCATCTGCATCGAGTGATACTCGGATCGCCCGCTGTTGCTCAGAAAGTTGGCGCCCTCGTCCTCGTCGAATCCGAGGAGTCGCCCGCGTAACTCGGCGGCGATCACGCAGTCGCCCGGATCCTCGTCGAGGCAACCAGCCGGCGGCGTGTCGCGCGGCACGAACTCGTCATCATCCACGTCGAAGTAGTTGCCGGTGAATCCCCCGCCGGGGACGCCCGGCCGCGCCAGCAATCCGACGGTGTCGACGTCGAGCGCCTGGTTCAGATTCGCCCATTGCAACAGCCGGCTGCCCTTGCTGCCGACGTAGCCGATCTCCATCAGCCAGTTGGGACGGAACTCCCACTGGGTCGTCAGGTTCCACTGGTGCAGATACGGCGTCTCGAGATCGGGCGACACCATCTGCGTCTCGAACGCCTCGAACTCGGTGTCCGGATCGTTGTCGCCGACGAGGATCGGCTCGCCGTCGTCGAAGCCGATGCTGAAGCCGGGCACAGGGAAGGTCGGCACGTCGTTCGGGATGGTGTTCCAGTTGCCCGCGTCGTTGAGCTGCAGTTCGCGGAAGAAGGGCGGGCCCTGCCGCAGCGAGTTCGCGAACGCGCCGGTGATGCGCTCGTAAAACAGGCCATACCCACCGCGGACGACGACCGACGCCGAGCGATGGGGCGTCCACGCGAAACTGGCGCGCGGCGCAATGTTGTCGAAGTCGCCCGGAACGATGCTCTTGCGGTCCGAGATGTTGAGCGGAAGCCCCGCCGCTCCGGGAATCGAGCTCTGATCGAAGTTCGACGCGAAAAGGAACCCGTCCTGCACCCTGCCGGTGACGAGCGCCGCCTCATAGTCGTAGAGGGCGAGGAACCCGTTCTTCTCCGACGGGAACCCGTAGTAGTCGTGGCGCACGCCCAGGTTCAGCGTGAGGTTCGGCGTCACACGCCAGTCTTCGGCGACAAACCAGCTCCAGTCCGTCAGCCGGTAGTTGCGGACGGTCGAGCCGACGTTGAGCCCCGTGTCGGAGATCTGCCGGGCACGATTGCGGTCGCCCGGGTTCGCGTAGCCGACGGTCAGGAAGTCGAACCAGGCATCGAAGTTGTGCCGGCGGTTGCGCGTCTCCTGCAGATCGCCGTCGAGCGCATGCCGCCGCAGCTCTCCGCCGAAGCGGAGCGAGTGACGGCCGCGGACCAGCGAGACGGTGTCGCCGACCGTCCACGTCGTCTGCCGATCGAAGATACGCGTGCCGTCGCCGGGCGTGCCGAAGCGGATCTCGCTACCGACATCATCGCCGTCAATCGTGATCTGCGAGAGGTCCGGCACCTGCGACGCGAAGGGGTTCGCGATGCCGAACTCCGCGTTGGTGAAGAACGACACGGGCATGCTGTCGTTGCGGTTACGGAAAAAGCCGCCGCGAAGCTCGTTGACGATGCCGTCGCCGAACACGTGGACGTCGGTCAGCGACAGCGTGCGCTGGTAGGTCGTTTCCTCGACCTCGTGCCGCGTGAGGGCGGCGCCGTCGAACAGCGGATCGCGGCTCGGCTGGTTGGCGAAGAAGTACTTGCCGCTGAGCCGGTTCGCACCGCCGAATGACTGGTCGAGATTCAGCGTGAACTGATCCTGCTCGTAGGTGGCAGGAATGATCGACAACACCTCGCAGCTTGCGGCAACCTGTTCGTCGCGCGTCTCGCAGTTGAAGCCGCCGGCGCCGGAGGGAACCATGAACGAGCCGTCCGGCAGACGCGCCTGCAGGAGCGATCGGGAGATCGGATTGATGGCGCCAAGGTTGATCGGACCGTTATCGGACGTATTCCAGATGGAAGCCGCAAAGGCATCGATTCCGGCGTTGGAACGATCGTCGGTCAGCGTCTGCGGTACCAGAACCGTGTTCGTGGCTTCGTCGACAAAGGACGTGCGCGCCCGGGTGCCCTGGTAGGAGCCGAAGAAGAACGTCCGGTTACGCCAGACAGGGCCGCCGAGGGTGAAGCCCCCCTCCTTGCGGGAAAGCAGCGGCTTCTCGGTGCCAGCGCGCTCGAAGAAGAAATCGTTGGCCAGCAGTTCGTCGTCCTGCAGGTAGTAGTACGAGGTGCCGGACAGCCGGTTCGTGCCGCTCTTCGAAACCAGCTGGAAGATGCCGCCGCCGTTCCGGCCGGTCGACGCGTCGTACAGGCTGGTCTGAAGCTTCACCTCTTCCAGTGTTTCTGGCGCCGGCGCCATGTTGCGGGACAGCGTGCCGCCGCCGGCGTCGATGGTCCCTCTCGAGCCGTTGATGCGGCTGCTGCAGCACAGCATGTTGGTGACGTCGATGCCGTTGAAGACAAAGCTGTTGTTCGTGGTGCGGGCACCGTTGACACTCGGCGAAATCGAGGCGTTGTCGTTCGAGAGTACCTCGCTGATGTCCGCAGAGACTCCGGGCTCGATCGCCAGAAGCTGCGTGAAGTTCCGCGCCGAGGTCGGGAGCGCCTCGAGCTCCTTCGCGTCGAGCGTCCGCACGATGGCGGCCGACGTCGGCGACACCATCCGCGCATCTGCGGTCACCGCCACGACCTCGGTCAGGCCACCGACTTCGAGCACCGCATCGACGCTGGCTATCTGGCCGGTGGTGACGGAAATGCCCTCACGATGGATCGTCTTGAAGCCCTGACGCTCGAAACGGACGATGTAGACGCCCGGCTGAAGGAAACGCACCTCCCACTCGCCTCGATTGCTCGTGGTGACGCTGCGCTCGAAGCCGGCTTCCGGCCTGAAGATCGTGACGGTGACGCCAGCGATGGCGCCGCCGCTTGCATCAAGGACGCGGCCCGAAAGCCCGCTGACGGCCCCGGTTTGTGCAGCAGCTGAGGAACAGAAGGCAAGAGCGGCGACAACCTGCACGCCGATCGCGAGGCGGACACGCACCGTGAACATCTGGACTTCTCCTGGATCGTGTGGCAGCGGAACAGATCGAAAGAGAAGTGTTGGCCGCGGAGGTCACGACAGCGTCGCTACGACGTAAACGTCGGGTCACGTGTCTGATCAGGCGACCGCACGGCGCAGTGCCGCGCGAGCGAGCAGACGCGTGGAATCGAGCGTCGGCAGCGCTGAGTTCGCGTCGTTGATGATCAACGGGATCTCGCGTGCGGCAGGCGTCGACGCGGCCGTCAGGTTCCGGGGCGGGTGACAGACGGTAACGAAGGTGCGCTGCGGCCGTCGATCACGCGCCAGAGCGCATGCCGAAGCCGCTGGATCCGCGCGTCGCCGTCGACGTACTGGCGCTCACCCGCGGCAAGGCCCGCGGTGAGCTCGCGGACGGCCGCCTCGCGGTCGCCGAGCGCCGCGAGCGCCTCTCCCAGCGTCGTCCGCGCATCGATCGCGGACGGGTGCTCGCCCATGCCGTGGCGCTCGAGCGCCGCGAGCGTCTGCCGTGCCAGCGACACGGCGTCGGGGAGCCGCCCACGCTTCCGCGCCAGTTCCGCCTGGTGCGCGGAGGCGCGCGCGACCATGGAATGCTCCGAACCCAGCCACTGGCGCTGGATGCGCTGCGCATCGCCGAGCAGCGCGTCGGCCTCGGCGAACCGGCCCTGCTCGATCCGGAGAAACGCAAGCTCACGCAGCGCCGCGGCGACCAGCGGGTGCTCGCCGTCGTAGACCCGGCGCAGCGTCGGAATGGACCCGGCGAGCAGGCTCTCGGCCTCGGCGAACTCGGCTCGCATGATCAGGAGGCGCGAGAAATACGCCTGCGACGTGGCCACCTGCTGGTTCGGATCGCCGTGCAGTTGCCGGAACAGCGAAATCGCTTCCCGGTAGTGCGCCGCCGACTCATCGAGCAATCCGCGGTCGCGCAGGACGTTCGCCAGATCGCGGATGGCGCGCGGCAGCGAGTCGTGTCCCAGGTCCGCGGCGCGCGCCGCGAACGCCTCACCGCGCAGCGCGCCCACCGCGGCGCGCAGCGTCTGCTCCGCCTCGACCAGCGCGCCGCGCGTGTGCAACAGATCGCCCAGCTCGATGGCGGTGCGGATCGTGTCCGGATGCCCCGATCCGAGCCCTGTCCGGCGAATCGAGAACGCCTCGCGGACGCTCACCTCCGCCGGACCGTACTGGCCGGAATAGTGCTGGCTCTGGCCGAGCCACTCGAGCGTCTCGGCCGTCTCGAGGCTCGCCGCGCCGGCATGCGTGCGGCGGATCGTCAGCGCCTCGGCGAGTACGCCAATCGACGATTCATAGTGCCCGAGAGCGTTGTACACCCTGCCCAGCAGCGTGAGGAGGCGCGCCTGGCTGGGCGCCTGCCCACGAAGCTCCGTGCGGACCAGGTGCGTCGCGTGATCGAGGTAGGTGACGGCCAGCGGCGGTGCTGGCTGCACGCGGGGGCTGGCGAATGCGAACAGATCGCCGATCACCCGCTCGATCTGCTCGGCGCGTTCGGCCTCGCGCGTCGCGCGCCAGCGCTGGCCCATCCAGGCGGGCAGCACCATCGCCGCCGCAACCAGCGTGGCCGCGGTCCAGCCGGCCATCACGCGATGGCGCGTGAGGAACTTTCCCGCACGATAGGTCCAGCGGCCGCGCCTGGCGCGAACCGGGAGTCCGGATCGATACCGCTGCAGGTCGGCGACCAGCTCGCCCACCGACGCGTACCGGCGGTCGGGTTCCTTGCAAAGCGCGCACAGGATGATGCCGTCGAGATCGCCTCTCAGCTTGCGCGCCAGGGCGGCCGGCGTACTGCGGCGGGCCGCCGCGATTGCGTCCGCCGCCGGCGGGATACAGGCGCTCGGCCGGGCCGGCTCGGTCTCGCACACCGCGCGCACGAGCGCTCCAGGGCTCGGTTCCCCGATCGTCTGCGCACGCGACCCGGTGATCAGCTCGTAGAGGACCAGCCCCAATTGGTAGACGTCGGACGCGATGACGACGGGATCGCCCCGCACCTGTTCGGGGCTCGCGTACTCGGGCGTCAGGGCGCGCATCGGCGAGCGCGTCGCCGTGTCGCCGTCCGGCGCGTCGGCCGACGACAGCAGACGTGCGATCCCGAAATCCAGCAGCTTCACGTCGCCGTCGGCGGTGACTACGATGTTGCTCGGCTTGACGTCACGATGCACGACGAGCTGCCGGTGCGCGTGCTCGACGGCGCGGCAGACGCGTCCGAAGAGGTCGAGACGCGCGTCGACGGTCAACCGCGCAGCGTCGCAGAACTGATCGATCGGCCGCCCCTCCACGAATTCCATGACGAAGTACGGCCGGCCGTCCTCCGTCTGTCCGCCGTCGAGGAGCCGCGCGATGTGCGGGTGGGTGAGCGACGCGAGGATGCGCCGCTCGAGATGCAGCCGGCGGGCGATGTCGTCTGCGCCGGCGAGCGATCGCACGAGCTTGAGCGCGCCCCGCTGCCGGAAGTTCGCGTCGGCGCGTTCGACGAGGTACACCGTCCCCATGCCGCCGCGGCCCACCTCCCGGACAACGCGCCATGCGCCGACGATCTGCCCGGGCGCGAGCTCACGCTCCGCCAGCGACGCCTCCAGCGCCGATCGCAGGAACGCGCTGTGCACGAGGCTTCCGGGTTCGAGGGCGGGTGCGGGCTGAAACGCCAGCCGCAGCAGATCGTCGACCGCGCTGCGCAGCCCGGTGTTGCCAGCGCAGCGCGCGTCGAGCAGGGAGCGCCGCTCTTCGGGGGGCACGGTCAGCGCCTCGCTGAACAGCTCGTCGATGCGCTCTTTCGAGATGTCGGTCATGGCGTCCACCACGCTGCCCGCCTCAGATCGTACCCAGCTCCCGGAGCAGCCATGCGCGGGCGCGAAGCCAGTCACGCTGGACGGTGCGCACGGACGTACCGAGCGCGACAGCCGTTTCCGTTTCCGTCATCCCGGCGAAGTACCGGCACTCGACGACCCTGGCCAGCCGCTCATCGAGCGCCGACAGCGACGCCAGCGCCTCGTCCACGGCGGCGATCAGCTCGGTCTGTGCCGCCGTGCTGTCGTCCACGCCGTCGAGCGTGATCGGAGCGCGCCCGGCACCGCGCTTCACCGCTCCGCGCCGCCGCGCGTGATCGACGAGGATCCGCCTCATCGCCCGCGCGCAGATCGCGAAGAAGTGGCCGCGGTCCTGCCACTCGACGCCCGTTTCCTCGACCAGCTGCATGTACGCTTCGTGGACGAGCACCCTGGTGTTCACCGTGTCGCCCCGCCAGCCTCGCGCGAGCTGGCCGCGGGCCACGCGGCGCAGATGCTCGTAGACGAGCGGCACCAGCTGGTCGAACGCCTCCCGGTCGCCCAGGTGGTGCCGCTGCAACAGCGCCGTAATGTCGCCGCTCGTGTCGTCGATCGCCACGGCGGCACCATTCTAGCCAGTGTCCTGTCCACGGCAAGGCTACTGCCGCTCGCCGCGCGCACGGCCAGCCGGCCGCGATCCGACCGGTCAGTTCACGACACCCCGTTCCATGCCGCGAACTTGTCGTAGCCCCCTTGTTCGCAAGCACTCAAGGATGACACGCTGTTTTCTATCGCGTACTCGAGCGCCTCGCCGTAGTTCGTGTCGGTCAGCGCAAACGTGCCATCCTTGTGGTTGAGCCGGACCGCGCGATAGACCTTCATCATGTCGAGGCGGGTCGGCTGCGCGCCGCACTCCCCGATGGTGTAGAAATCCCAGAGAAACCGCAGCGTGTCGCCCATCGTGGTCACGCCGGCTTCCGTGGAGCTGCAGAAGTTGAGGGTGAATCCGCCGAAGGTGTTCACGTCTCCGACGTTGTCCCACTTCTCGAGGTCGTAGGCGGTGCCGCGCGAGACGTACGTGCCGCGGGCGGCCTTGACGTTCCAGACCTTCGCCGAATAGAACTCGGCGTACGACTCTTTGAAGGTCTGCGAGTTCCACTCCAGCGAGTTCATGTCGTATTTGGCTTCGTTGATGCAGTTCGTCCCCTGCGGCGGGGCGCCTGTCGGAATGCTGGCGGGAGGATCATATCCCTGGTCACGCGGCTGGTCGTCGCCATCGAAGCCGTAATAGAGACGCAGCATCGCGTGCCCCATCTCGTGCGTGACGATCATCTTCTGCCGCGCGTCGGTGCTGGTCCCCGCGCACCGGCCGATCCGCAGCAGATGCGCCCCCTTGCTCTCGATGAAATTCTCCGCGTTGCCGTGGATCGAGCCGGTGTTGCTGCAGTTGCCTTCGGCGAAGCCTATCGACAGCGTCTTTCCGCTGTTGCCGTCGTGATACCGGTACAGCCCGTACGCGGCGGCCGCGATGGTCGTCCAGATGTCGGAGGCGCGGCCCGGCAACACAAACATGTTCGCGCCGAACGGGGAGAGGGTCTGGTTCGAAAAGAGCTGCGAGTACGTCGCGCCAGGGTACCAGGACGACGTATCGAGACCGGCGTCGTGGATGCGGACGTGGTTTCCGCCGCTATCGGTGGCGAACCCGTAGACGCGCACGTCGAAGCCGGTGGAGGCGGTCCGCTCGAACGAGATGCAGCCGGTTTCCGGATGGGTGTCGAACGTCTGCACCCATGAGCCCTGCCGGACCTTCACCCTGAAGCCGCGACCTGTGACCAGATACTCGATCGGATCGTTCGCGCCCACCCATTTGTCCTCCGTGACGCCATTCGCGGTCAGCCCGGAGTCGGTGGTCAGGATGTCGATCTTGACGCAGATCTGAAACGTCGCCGCCGCCGCCGATCCGGCCCAGAACAGAACCATCGCCAACAGCAGGAGCGCGCGGGTCATAGGTCACCTCCATCGACCACCACGTCGTCGTCATCACCCTCGTCGGGTTCTTCACGGGACGGGACGTCCACCAGCGGCCCCCCGCCCATGACCCGCCACGTGCCTTGCTCGGGGCGCACCCGTTCCTCGAGGGCGCCGCAGTTGTAGGACCGGCACAGCAGCTCCTCGTCGTACACGAGATATTCCCCGCCGTCCAAGTGGAAAAAGAGAGGCGGTGACGTCCCGGTGAGGCAGGCACCGCCGTTTCGCGGGCAGGCTCTCAGCACGGCGACGACCATCCCGGAATGCGTCAACTGCGCCGGCAGTACTGTGGCGAAGACCAGCGCGAGCCTGTGCTCGCCGCGTTCGACGACCGTCGTCTCGACCGGGTCGCTGACGCGCCGTGACTGCATCGTGCCGGCATCCTCGAGCGTCCGGACCTGAACGTCGTAGATCGCCGCGTCGAGGTTCCGCAGCACGAGCGTCAGCCATGGCGTCTCGAGCCTGGCGGCGACACGCGGGCTCGGCGGCAGGGCCCAACCGACGGCGAGGCCGGAGGGCTCCACCGTGTGCCCCTCCTCGTCTGGCCCCGGGTCGCGCCCCGCGCCCTCGCGGGCCTGGAGGACGTCCTGTGGTGGGTCCGCCCCGGCGCGCGCGGGCGGCCCGGTGACGGTGGCGATGAGCGTAGCGATCGCCACGAGCAGGAGCGATCGAGGTGACGGGATATGCATGGTGACCTGTGCCTTTCCGGGCGGCGTGTGCCGGAGCTGCCCTTCAGTTGGTAAGTCGGAATTCGCCGCCCGATCACGTCACGAGCATTGCGATCGGACAGGACGCCCGCCGGTTTCTCCGCAGCGCAGCCAGCCCGTGCGATGGCAGGCCGGTCGATTGAGGTGCGCCTGGTGAACGTCACCGACACACTCAACTTC
>JBOGIQ010000135.1:0-14267 GCA_050742535.1 Vicinamibacterales bacterium
GACGGCTGGTGTGGACGTTCTACACGATTCCCGGCCCCGGCGAACCGGGTCACGACACGTGGCCGAAGGGGAGCGACGCGTGGAAGTACGGCGGCGCGTCGGTGTGGCAGACGCCGGCGATCGATCCGGCGCTCGGGCTGGTCTACTTCTCGACCGGCAACGCCGCCCCTGACTACAACGGCGCGGTCCGGCCGGGCGACAACCTCTACACCGTGTCGATGGTCGCCATCGAATTGAAGACCGGAAAGTATCGCTGGCACTTCCAGCAGGTGCATCACGACATCTGGGATTACGACTCGTCGAACCCTGTTGTGCTGATGGACGTGAGCGTCGGCGGCAGAACACGGAAGGCGATTGCCGAAGTCAGCAAGACCGGCTGGGCGTACATCCTCGATCGCGAGACAGGCAAGCCGCTGATCGGCATCGACGAACGTCCGGTGCCGCAGGAGCCGAAGCAGGCGACCGCGAAGACGCAGCCGTTTCCGCGCGGCGATGCCGTTGTCCCGCAGCTGATCGAAGTTGCGCCCGAAGGCTATCAGCTCGTCAACGACGGGCGCATTTTCACGCCGTTTGTCGGAGCACGGCCGACGATCATGCTGCCGGGCATCTGGGGCGGCGCGAACTGGCCGCCGAGCGCCTACGATCCCGCGCGGCAGCGGCTCTTCGTCTGTGCGTCGTCTGTGGTGAATGGCTATGCCGGTGGCGGCGATCCGAATCTCGTGCCGCCGGGCAACGGGGCCGGGGCGCTCTTCACCGGCGGCAATATCACCTTCGCGCCGGTTCCGCGCAGCGGCATCGTGGCGGCCCTCGACGTGACGACGAACACGATCGTCTGGCGATTCCGCTGGGCCGACCAGTGCTACAGCGGTCTGCTCGCGACAGGGGGCAGCCTGCTGTTCGTCGGCCGCGCCGACGGCCGTCTCACCGCGCTCGATTCGACCACGGGCACGCAGCTCTGGGAGTTCCAGACCGGCGCCGGCATGCACGCGCCGGTCAGCACGTTCGAGCGCAACGGGAAGCAGTACGTGATCGCCTACTCGGCGGGCAGCGCGCTGATCGGCTCCGCCCGCGGCGACAGCGTGTGGCTGTTCGCACTCGACGGAACGCTGCCGCCCGCGACAGCGGGCCGAGCCGTGTCGCGCCTCGAAGGCGCCGCGAATCCGGCGCCGGCCGCGGCGAATCCGGCGCCAGCCGCCAATCAGGCCCCGGGAGTTGCCGCTGCCGTTGCGGCAGCGATGGCCGCCGCGGATCGCGCCCGCGGCAAAGAGCTGTACGAGCAGGCGTGCGTCGTGTGCCACGGCGCGGATGGCAAGGGCGGACACGGCGTCGGTGCCCCGCTGACCGGCGTCGCGGATTTCGCCGCCGTGTTTCGCACCGTGGGCGAGGGCCGCAACACCATGCCGCCGTTCAAGGCGTCGTTCACGGCGGATCAGATTCGCGACGTGAGCGCGTACGTGGTCCAGACGCTGTCTGCAACCGCCAAGTGACAGTTTGCTGTTCGAACGACCTAACTATTCCCCCAGGCGGCCTTCTCAGCTCGCGGCATGCGCCGCCGATTGCGCGTCCATGCGACGCTGCATTTCTTCCGGCGAGACATCCTCGACATGCGTCGCGATCGTCCAGACGTGGCCGAACGGATCGATCACCGTGCCCGATCGATCGCCGTAGAACTGATCCTTGAGCTCCTGATGCGTTTTGGCTCCGGCATCGACGGCGCGCTTGAAAACACGGTCCACGTCCTCGACGTACAGCATGATGCTGGTGGCGGATCCGCCGAGCGCCTGCGGGCTGCGATAGCCCATCTGCGGGTGCTCGTCCGCGAGCATGATCCGTGAATCGCCGATCTGGATCTCCGCATGCCCGATTGTGCCCTCGGGCCCCGCGAACCGCATCAGCTCCTTGGCGTTGAACACCCGCGTGTAGAAGTCGATCGCCCTCGCCGCGCCGGCGACGATCAGATACGGCGTGACGGTGGAATAGCCTTCGGGAACGGGTCGCACAGGCATGGTGGTCCTCCTTGCATCGCGTGACAAACGTGCAGCCTAGCACCATCTCGTGACGTCGATGTATCCGCACGGCACAGCCGGCTCTGCTGATCGTCCGTGCGAATCGATCTCAGTCCGGACTCCGGTGGGGAACGTCCCGAACGATTCGAACGGCTCGAACGATTCGACCGATTCGAACGATTTCCCCCGCCCGGGGGATGCGTCCCATTGCGGCGGCAAATAGACTCTCCCACATGTTGCGTGAGCGTTCCGCTCGCCGGACTTACCAGCGAATCGATACCCGGACGGTCCTGTTCGTCTACGCCGCCATAGCCGTCGTCGGCGGACTCACCGTCACGGGCACCGGCGTTCGCGGCATCCCCGGAATGCCACTGCAGCACGCGTCGATCATCTGGATCGCCGGCATGGCAATTTTCGCCGCCGGCTGTGCGGCGGCCGGTCTCTCGCTCAACGAGAATCCGGTGACCCGCCGGCACTCGCTGTTCTACTTTGCGACCGGCCACCTGCTGCTCGGTCTCCTTGTGTGGATGCAGTGGGGTGTCTACTGGGGCGAGCAGGGCCTTTCGCTACTGGTGGCGCTGTTACCGCTTGTCACTGGCATCGTCCTGCTCCTGAGCGCGATTCCGGCACCGGCGCCCGCCGACCACGAGTTCTCAGGACCGCGGACCCGATCCGCGTACGACGAGCACATCCGGCAGATCGCCCGGCGTGAAGAGCGGGCGCGCCTCGCGCGCGACCTGCACGACGCGGTCAAGCAGCAACTGTTCGTGATTCAGACCGCCGCGGCAACGGCGCAAGCGCGGTTAGAACAAGACCCCGCTGGCACGCAGGAGGCGCTTACGCACGTGCGCAGCGCGGCGCGCGAAGCCACGACGGAGATGGAAGCGCTGCTCGACGAGCTGCAGGCGGCGCCGATGGAGAACACGGGCCTCATCGAAGCGCTGAAGAAGCAGTGCGAGGCGCTGGCGCTCCGCACCGGAGCCGATGTCCGGTTCGAGCCCGGCACGCTGCCGGCGCAAGGTCTGTTACTCCCTGGGGCGCATGAAGCGATCTATCGAGTGGCCCAGGAGGCGCTCGCCAACGTGGCTCGCCACGCGCGCGCCACTCGCGTGACCGTGTCGGCGCATACAGACCCCGGACGGTTCGAGCTGCGCATCGCAGACGATGGCCAGGGATTCGACGCCATGACACTCAGAAGCGGCATGGGAATCGCCAACATGGAGACGCGCGCGGCCGGAATCGGTGGCCGGGTGTGGATCACGACCGGATCATCCGGGACGAACATTCGGCTGTCGGTACCGCTTACCGATATCCGTGTCGGACAGGCCTGGGCTGTCGCAACGATATTCGGGCTTTGGGTTCTGAGCACGTTCGTCTTCTACACCGTTCGCGACCGGGCACCCGAACGGGGGACACTGTGGTTCTTGTCGGTGGCGGGCGGCTGCGTGGTTATCTTTCTCGTCGCGGCGTACTGGCGGCGGTGGCGTCAGAGGTTGCGGTGAACGTCACTAACCGGCTGAAGCCGGACTCCACAATCACCGTCGCAATCGTGGACGACCATCGCGTCGTTGCCCGCAGCCTGAAGGCGTATCTCGAAACGTTCCCCGACCTGCGCGTCGTCGGGATCGCCGCAACGGGCGAGGACCTGCTCGAGCAGCTCTCGTCGTGGCGTCCGCAGGTGGTGATTCAGGATCTGCTGATGCCGGGCGGCCTCGACGGCATCGAGACGACGCGGCGCGTTCTGGCGCGTGAGCCGGCGGTGCGCGTCGTGGCGCTCACCGCGTCGTTCGACGAGGCGCGCATGATGGGCGTCCTGCGTGCGGGCGCATCAGGCTATGTTCGCAAGGACGCCGATCCGGAGATCCTGCCGGCCGCCATTCGCGCCGTTGTCGCCGGGAGGACGTTTATCGATCCCGCCGTCGGACGTCACCTCGCCCGCGCCCAGGAAGCCGATGAGCTGACGCCGCGTGAGGGCGACGTGCTGCGCCACCTGGCCGTTGGTGCCTCAAACCGGACGATTGCCGCGGCGCTCAATGTGTCCGAGGAAACGGTGAAGACACACGTCGCCAACGTCCTGGCAAAGCTCCAGGTCGAGAACCGCGCGCAGGCGGCCGTCCAGGCGCTCAAGCGCGGGCTCGTCTCGATCGACGATTTGTCCTAGAAACCGCCGGTTTTCGGCCCTCGATCACGTCGTTCCGCCGGGCTCGGTACGGGGTGGATTCACGGATAAAGGCCGCCTAAACTGATGGTTCGCTGGTGGTCCGCCTAAAGGCGGACGAGGCGGTTTGCTGGCAATCCGCCTGAAGGCGGACTCCACGACGGAACGGTCCGCCTGAAGGCGGACTCCACAAGATGGCGCTGGAAGAGAGCATCACACGCAGACAGGTATTAAAGGCCGCGATTGGCGGTGCCGCCGGGCTCATCGTGGGTGCGCCGCGAGTGTTTGGCCAGGCGGACTCCGCGGCAATCCGGCTGCAGCCGGACTCCACGTCGCAGCTTGCCGACGATCTCTTCGTCATCCGGACCCCCGGCGAGGCGAACGTCGTCGCGCACACGAGCAGCGCGGGCGTGCTGCTGGTCGACGGCGGATCGGCGCGGGCAGCAGACGCGGTGATGAAAGCGGTCGCCGGACTGCCAGGCGGTGGACAGGTTCACACCCTCTTCAACACGCACTGGCATCCGGAGCAGACCGGGCTGAACGAGCAGATCGGCAAAGCCGGGAAGACGATCATTGCTCAGGAGAACACGCGCCTGTGGCTGGCGGCCGACGTCACCTGGCCGTGGAACGGGCGGAAGTTCACCCGGCTAGCGAAGATCGCGCAGCCGAACAAGACGTTTTACGACAAGGGGCAGCTCGAGTCCGGAATTCGGTACGGCTACATCCCCGACTGTGCGCACACCGACGGCGATCTGTATGTGCACTTCCCGCAGCAGAACGTGCTCGCCGTGGGTGATGTGATCTCGGGTGAAGGATGGCCGGCTGTCGACTGGACGACGGGCGGGTGGGTTGGCGGGATGGTTGGCGGCCTGCAGCGCGTGCTGAGCTTGACCAACGAGAAGACGCGGATCGTGCCGGGGCGCGGTCCTGTGCTGGGCCTCGAGGATCTGAAGAAGCAGTTCGACATGTATCAGACGCTCTACGATCGTTTGACGCAGTTGCTGAACAAAGGCCGCGGGCCGAGTGAGGCGGTCGAGGCAAAGCCGGCGAAGGAATTCGAGGCGCAGTGGGGAAATGCCGACGAATTCGTCCGGCGCTCGTTCGAAAGTCTCTGGGCGTACTTGTCACCTGATGCGTAATGAACAATGCAAAATGCAAAGACCCCCAGCCAGCGTTGTAGTTTGCATCTTGCATTTTGAATTTTGAATTTCATCGATGAGAGAGCCTTTCAACGTCATCGTCTTTATCGCAGGCGCGCTGTTTGTGGCGTCGATGACGGCTGTATTCACAGCACCGCAGGCGCCAGCCACATCGCAGCCAGCTGCGGCACAGTCCCCGGACATCCGGCTAAAGCCGGACTCCACGACGACCGAAGCGCAGACACATCTCGCGACCATCACTCAGTACTGTGTCGGGTGTCATAACGACCGCACCAAGACGGCGGGGGTCAGCTTTCAGGGCCTCACCGCCGACAGCATCGGCCAGCATGCCGAGGTGTTCGAGAAGGCCGTGCGCAAGATGCGCGGCCGCGTCATGCCGCCGCCTGGCGCGCGGCAGCCGGCGCCGGCCGCCGTGGACGCTCTCGTGGCGTGGCTCGAGACCACGCTCGACCGTGCCGCCGGTCAGGCGCACGTGCGCGACAAGATCGTCCTGCATCGGCTGAACCGCAAGGAATACACCAACGCCGTGCGCGATCTGCTGGCGGTGGATTTCGACGCCGCCACGATTCTGCCGGCTGACGACACCGCGGAAGGGTTCGACAACATCGCCGAGGCGCTGCAGGTCTCGCCGTCGTTCATCGAACAGTACGTGCTCGCCGCGCGGCTGGTTGCCGTGAAGGCGATGGGCCGCCCGGATGCGAGGCCGAGCGGGTGGACGTTCCGCGCCGGTCCCGGCCAGCAGCTCACGCACGTCCCCGGCCTTCCGCTTGGAACGCGCGGAGGCATCCTCGGCCACGCCGACCTGCCCGCTGATGGTGAATACGTCGTCGACGTGGCCGACATGGCGACGCACATCTGGGGCAACGGGATGGAGTTCGAGAACCCGCTCGTCGTGACGCTCGACAACAAGATCGTCTACGAGACGGTGGTCGGCGGCGAAGAGGACATGAAGCTCTACGATCAGGTGCAGAACGGCGCGCTTGATAAAGCCAATGCCAAGCTGAAGAACATCCGCTTCTTCGCCACCGCCGGACCGCACCGGATCGGCGTGACGTTCAAGCGCCGCACGTTCGCCGAGTCCGACGACCAGCTACAGATGTTCGCGGCCGGCGGCGGGCAGGATCGCTTCTATCGCGTCAGCTCGTTCCAGGTGCGCGGGCCGTTCAATACGAAGGGGCTCACCGCGACGCCCAGCCGTCAACGGATCTTCACGTGTACCCCCGCGGCCGGCGCGACGCCTGAGACACAGGCGAAGTGCGCGAGGCAGATCATCGGCACGATGGCGAAGCGCGCCTACCGGCGGCCGGTGTCCGCCGAGGACGTGAACGAGCTGTTCGCGTACTACGAGGATGGTGTCAAGGCCGGCGGGTTCGACGAGGGCATTCGCAGCGCCATCACCGGACTCCTGGCCAGCCCGTTCTTCCTCTACCGCACCGAGCACCTGCCTGCGAATACGCGTACCGGTCAGAGCTACGCCATCAGCGATCTCGAGCTGGCGTCGAAGCTGTCGTTCTTCCTCTGGAGCACGATTCCGGATGACGAGCTGCTGCAGGTGGCCATCGACGGCAAGTTGAAGGACGCCTCCGTGCTCGACCGGCAGGTGAAGCGGATGCTGGCCGACCCGCGCGCGCTGACGCTGGCCAGCAACTTCGTGCCGCAGTGGCTCGACATGAAGCGGCTCGACGAGATCGTGCCGGACTCGTCGGTCTTCCCCTATGCCTCGGGCCGATCCGATCCGCGTGACGACTTCAACGAGGAGCTGGCGCTCTTCGCCGACAGCATCTTCCGCGAAGACCGCAGCGTCGTCGACCTGCTCCGCGCCAGGCACACGTTCCTCAACGAGCGCGTGGCGCTCCATTACGGCATCACCACGGTGAAGGGCGATCGCTTCCGCCGCGTGGAGCTGGCGCAGTCGGCACGGTGGGGTCTGCTCGGCAAGGGCGCGGTGCTGATGGCGGCGGCGTATCCGAATCGCACGTCGCCCGTGCTCCGCGGCGCGTTCATCCTGAAACACCTGGTTGGCGTGCCGCCGGCGACGCCTCCGCCGGACGTTCCGACCCTCGACGAGAAGGACATCGGCACGCAGAAGGCGCTCACCGTTCGCGAGATGATCGCGAAGCATCGTGCGAGCCCGACCTGCGCGTCCTGCCACGCGGTCATGGACCCGCTCGGCCTCGCGCTCGAGAACTTCGACGCCACCGGCATGTGGCGCGACCGCGACCGCTACGCCGGCGCCGTGATTGACGCCACCGGACAGCTGCCGGACGGCACGCCGCTCAACGGCCCGGACGACGTGCGGAATGCGCTGTTGCGCCGGCCCGAGCAGTTCGTGCAGACCTTTACGGAAGGCTTGCTGACCTTCGCGACCGGGCGCAAACTTGAGTACTACGACATGCCGACCGTGCGGCGCATCGTCCGCGGCGCGGCGGCAACGGATTACCGGTTCTCATCGCTGGTCCAGGCGGTGGTGAAGAGCGAGCAGTTCAGAACGCGGCGCGTGCCTCAGGCCGCTGCGTCAGGGTTGAAGGCCAGTAGGTAGATCGTAGGGCGCCCTTTCAAGGGTGCCAACGGAGATACGAAATGACCGTCTTCAAGAAGCACATCTCGCGGCGCGCGGTACTGAAGGGTGTCGGGGCAAGCATCGCGCTTCCGCTGCTGGACGCGATGAACCCGGCGTCCACCGCGTGGGCGCAGACGCCGGCCGGCGCGCCGCCGAAGCGGTTCGCGTTCGTCGGCTTCCCGCACGGCGCGATCATGGACAAATGGTCGCCGGCGGGGACGGGCGCGAACTACGAGATGTCGCCGATCCTCCAGCCGCTCGAACCGTTCCGCACGCACCTGACGATCGTCTCCGGGCTGCGCAACAAGCCGGCCGAGACGCCGGAGCCGCACGGCTACATCGAGATGACGTGGCTGACCTGCGTCAAGCCGTGGGACCGCGGCACCAACGGCGCGGACTGGGGTGTCAGCGCCGACCAGCTGGCCGCGCGGCACATCGGCCAGGAAACGCGCGTCCCGTCGCTCGAGTTGACGACCGCCCTCGGCGGCGCGCGGCTGGCGTGGCGCACGCCGACGCAGTCGCTGCCGCAGGAAGGCAACCCGCGCGCGGTGTTCCAGAAGCTTTTCGGCCACGGCGATACCGATAAGGAGCGCGCCGCGATCCTGCACGAAACCGGCAGCATCCTCGATCGCGTGAAGGATCAGGCGGCGCGGCTGCAGGCCAGTCTCGGCGTCAACGACCGCGTCGTTGTCGGCGATTATCTCGACTCCGTCCGCGAGATCGAACGCCGTGTGCAGATGGCCGCACAGCAGGACATGTCGCGGCTGGAGATTCCGGATGCGCCGGTCGGCACGCCCAACGATCTGACCGAGCACTTCCGTCTGATGTTCGACCTGATGGCGCTCGCCTTCCAGGCCGACATCACGCGTGTCGTCACGTTCTCGATGGACCGCGAGGCGAGCATGCGGACGTACACGAACCTCGGCATCGCCGAAGGGTTCCATCCGCTGTCGCATCACGGCAACAACGCACAGAAGATGGAGCGGCTGGTACAGATCCAGCGGTATCACAGCGAGGTGTTCGCGAAGTTCGTCGACCGGCTGTCGAAGGCGAAGGAGGCCGAGGGAACCGTTCTCGACCATTCGACGATCCTGTTCGGCAGCAACATGAGCAACAGCGATCGGCACAACAACGACCCGCTGCCGGCGGCGATTCTTGGTCACGCGAACGGCAAGATCAAGGGCGGACAGCACGTGAAATACCCGCAGGACTCGCGCTTTGCCGATCTGCTCGTCACGTTGTTCGACCGCAACAACGTCCCGGTCGAAAAGCTCGGCGACAGCGGCGGAATTCTCTCGGAGATCTGATGAAACTCCGATTTCTGCATCAACGCGATCTCTATCTGCGGCTCGAGTTCGCGGTGGGCGCGCTGGTGGTCATCGCGCTGCTGGTCATGGCGGGCTTCAGCCGGAGCCTCGACGCCGCCGAACCGACGCTGCTGGACGCCGCGGAGCGTGGCGATCGCGCCGCGGTGACGCGCATGCTGTCGAAGGGCGCCGATCCGAACACACCCGGACCGGACGGCACGACCGCGGTCATGTACGCCGCGGCGAACGGCGACGTCGAGCTGGTGCGCGCACTGATTAAGGCCGGCGCGAACGTCACGCTGAAGAACCAGCTCGGGACGACCGCGATCACCGAGGCCGCGATCGTCGGCTCGGCGCCGGTGATCGATGCGCTGCTCAAGGCCGGCGCGGATCCCAATACGAAGAATCCCGAAGGCGAGACGCCGCTGATGGCGGTGGCGCGCAGCGGCAACGTCGATGCGGCGAGGCTGCTCGTCGAAGCGCGCGCCGACGTCAACGCGAAGGAGAACTTCGGCGGGCAGTCGGCGCTGATGTGGGCGGCCGCGCAGGGCCAGGCCGAGATGGTGAAGTTCCTGGCGTCGAAGGGCGCCGACCTCAACGCCCGCGGCGTCGTTCGCCAGTGGGAGCGCAAGGTCATCACGGAGCCGCGGCCGAAGGACATGAACAAGGGCGGGTTCACGCCCCTGCTCTATGCCGCGCGTGAAGGATGTGTCGACTGTGCGCGCCACCTGATTGCCGCCGGCGCGGATCCCGACCTGGAGGACCCGGAGCGGATCACGCCGCTCAACATGGCGCTGCTCAACCTCCATTTCGAGTTCGCGGCGTTCATGATCACGGCCGGCGCCGACGTGAATAAATGGGACCTGTTCGGACGATCGCCGCTTTACATGGCGGCGGACGTCAGCACCCTTCCGGTCAAGGGCAACGGCGCGATGGCGGTGATCCCGAGCGAGGATTCGACGACCGCGCTCGACGTCGCGCGGATGCTGCTCGCTGCCGGCGCCGATCCCAACATCCGGCTGAAGCGCCGCCCGCCGTACCGCGACGTGCCGCAGGATCGCGGCGGCGACGCGATTCTGATGCAGGGCGCCACCGCGCTCCTTCGCGCCGCCCGCGCCGGCGACGCACCGTTCGTCGAGCTGCTGCTGAAGAACAAGGCGCTCGTCGATCTGCCGAGCAAGGAAGGCGTGACGCCGTTGATGGCGGCCGCCGGCGTCGAGTTCGGCGACCGCGTGACGCGTGGGCGCAATCGTACGGCCGAGGGCGTGCTCGCGACGATGCAGCTGCTCGTGGACGCCGGCGCGGACGTCAACGCCCGCATGGTGACCGAGCGGCGAGCCGTCGTGCCCGAAGGCGCCTCAGCGGCCGCCGAGTACGGCATCAGGCTGCGCGGCCGTCCGAGCCAGGTGCCGAGCCCCTACGCTGTGCCGCATCAGACGGCGCTGCACGGCGCCGCACAGCGCGGCTTCACGCCGTTCGTGAAGTTCCTCGCCGAGCACGGCGCCGACCTTCAGGCGAAGGATGCCAACGACCGCACGCCGCTCGATCTGGCGAAGGGCATCGGCGTACCCGGTGTCCGGCAGGCGGCCGGCGATCCGCATCCTGAAACGGTCAAGCTGATCGAGTCGCTGATCGCCGCCAAGGCCACGCGCTGAACGACGCTATTGAATGACAGTGTCCTGACGGTTCTGGCCATTGGCCTGATCTTCGTCGGGTTGCCGATCTTCATCCTTGTCATTCGCGACCGCGCCAGCGCGTCACGGCGGACTAGTGCGCACGCCGCCGAGCAGCAGTCACACGATCAGCGCCTTCTCAATCCCGACTGGTCGAGAGTCGAACATCACCTGCAACGGCCTGTGCCGCCGATGCTGCGTGAGCTTTACGCCGATCATGCCCTGATTACACGACGCGATCTGCGCTGGTCCGATGACCGGATGATCAGCGCGTTCGAGCCGCTCGATGACGAGGCGATGCTGGACGCGGCGCGCACGTTCGGGTTCCCGGCGGTTCCAATTGCCACGACGGACTTCGGCGACCTCGTCTACATGCGTCCGGGCGCTGCCAAAGATGATGTCGTCTACGTGACCTACCACGACGGTGGCGATACGGAAGTGTTCGCGGACTCGGTCACAGCGATGCTGGCGACGGTGCGCAAGGTGAATCGCTCCGATTGAACGAGGACCTGCAGAACCAGGCGGCCAGACCAGATACGATCTCCTCCTTACGAATCGTTCGGGTTGGTCAGCTCGCCGTGCAGCATGATCCACTCGGTGGTCAGCTTGAGGTAGGCGTTGTTCGAGAAGGTGAGCTTGCCGTCAATGGACAGGCCGCCCAGCGCCGGAGGGCTGACATGAATACGCCTCGCAGGACGAGGTACGCATTCTCGCCCTGCGACATCAGAGAGAGATCGGGTTCCTGCCCTGATCTCCGGAAGTTCCGGATCATTGCCGTCCGTGGCGATGGTCCGGTTTTGCCTATCGGCGTACCACAATGCTGGTTTGAGTGTCCAACGGGCCAAACTGATCTCTGCCAACGCCCTTGGGGGCGGTCGGGATTACAAGTTTCACCCAGACGGCATCCGGACCCTTGAAATACGAAGTCTCGGTCGCCTTGCGCAGGGCGTCGATGCTGTCCTGCTGCTTCCCGGAGGCCGCGTTGGCGAAACCCGGCAGCTCGAACACGACCCATGAGTCTTTGGCCATTTCACTCAAACTGATAGCAACTTCCGGTCTTTCGGTCTTCACGCGGATCTCGGTACCGGCGCGCACCGTGCTCTGATTGGCCGTGACCTTGAAGTCCTTGCCATTGCGGCTCAGGGTGATTGGCTGCTGAGGGGCAGCACCAGCGCCGCCGGCACCGCCAGCTCGCGCGCCCGGGCCAGGCCCCGCGGCGCGAGGAGCAGCCGCCGGCGCAGGCGCAGCTGACCTCACAGCAACATCTCTCAGCGCAAGACCAGCACCCCGTGTGGGTCCGGCCCTCCTGATGCTGAACTGCATGCGTCCGATATCACCCGCGCACACGGCGGCGTTCCACGTCGGCTGAATCTTGCAGGTGTCGTCCGTGGCGACGCTGTCGTTCTCGCCGTCGTGGATCAGGACATAGGAGTCAGGGATGCCGGTCGTCGAGCCGTCCAGATCGTGGATCGCCAAGGTCCGGTAGGCCGTACCATTCCGGTTGTCACTATCGAACCTGGGTTCGATTTTTGGAAAGTACACGGGCTTGGCATTGACGAACTTCGCACCCTTGACGGTGTTTTCGGTGGTAACCCCGGCGCCCGTAAACAACAGCCATGAAAGCGCTCCTGATCCGCGCTGTTTGTTGTCCTGGTAGTTCACGAAGGTCGTGTTCACGACGTCATGGCGGTAGTCGTAGTACTCGTAGGCGTGGATCGGGTAGTCGGGAATCAGGCGTTTCGGCAGGCTGCGACCGTAGGCCTTTTCCTCCGGCGTCACGGGGTTGCCGATGTTCTCGGTTTCGCCCACGAACAGCGAATCAACCACCAGTGAGGTAAACACGTCATCGCCGAAGGAACCGGTTGAAGACGTGAAACCGATGGCATTGTCTGCCGACTTCAGATTCTTGAAGACGTGCCGCTCGCCGCGGCCCCAGACGCCGCCATTGCGGTTCTTGTAGGTGGTGACATTCTCGAACAGCGCATCCACGCTCTTGCTGTTCGGGTCAGCAGGGTTTTCCTTGGGCATGTACGAGGGGCCGGCCAACCCGAAGACGTTTTCCACATTGATGTTCCGGTCGAACATGAACCCGTCGAAGTTCGAGTGCGCCGTGTTGCCCTTGAATTCGCGAAATGGTGTGCGACGCGGCCAGGTGTTCTTACTGATCTCCGTGCCATCGAACTTCCCGTTCGGGTGCTCCGGCAACGACAACCAGAAACCATTCTCATCGGAACCGGCGGCCACATTGTCGATGAATATGTTGTCCGGATTGGTGATCCAGTAAGCCGCCACCGTGTTGTCCGACGGCAGCAGGGTGTCCTTGCCGGACATGCTGGCTTGCCTGATGGTCTGGCGATTCTCGGTGAGCTCTCCGTTTGGGGCGAGGTTGGTCGGGACGCATTTCCTGGTGGGATGGCACTTGATCTGGATGGCGAGGTTCCTGACGAACTCGTTACCGTGCTCGATGCCGTCTTCCAGGAAGAAGCAGTGACCGACGATGTTGTAGGTCACGTTGTTCTCAACGCGCAGGAAGTTCGTGCCGTGCACCGTCACGCAGCGGCTGTACGTGTCGTGGATGGAGGCGTTCTTGATGTACTGGCCCTTCGCGTCACTCACCAGATGCCAGTGGATCGGATAGCGGGCCAGCGTCATGTGCTGGCCCATGCGGTTCAGCTCGACGCCCGAGACGAACATCTTGCTCGACGCCATCGCCATGATGTGGCCGCCGAAGTAGGACTGCGCCGCGTCCTCCGATGCCTGGATCTTGATGTTGCGCGTCAAGAGACTCACTTCGCCGCGCTCATCCACGTCGAAAGTGATCTTGCCGAAGTGCATGTAGTCCAGCTTCCTGTCGAGCGTGATGTTGTTGCCCCTGATGGCGGCAATCGTGCGGCGCTCGGCCTGGCGGGGATCGAAGTCCGTCGACGCGAGCACGATCTCGTCGCCGACCTTCCAGCCCTTGGCATCCAGCACCTGGATCGAGGTCGCGCCGGCGTTGGCCGTCGCGGAGAGCTTGGTCCAGGTGTTCGTGGTGGAACCGTGCAGGTTCAGCGTGCCGCCCGAGAGCATGAGGCCGCGGTCACCCATGCCGGCCATCACGTCTTCGCCCTTCACGTTGTCGGTGAGGGTGATGGTGGCCTTGCGGGTGTGGGGCCTGGCTGCGGTGCCGATGGCCAGCTCGCCGTGCAGCATGATCCACTCGGTGGTGAGTTCAACGTCGGCGTTGTCCGCGAAGGAGAGCGTGCCGTCGATCGTCACGCCGCCCAGCGCCGGCGTATTGACGTCGAGGATCACGTTCTTGTCCTTGGCGATGGCGACCTTGTCACCCGCGGCCGGCACCTTGTTGTTGGGCCAGGTGGCCGGATCCGACCATTTGGTCGCCTTGGCTGGCGCTCCTGCGTTC
>JBOGIQ010000136.1:0-14263 GCA_050742535.1 Vicinamibacterales bacterium
GGTGCGAGGTGGCTGTGCCGGGTCGGTGCGAAGAGGCTGCGCCGGGTCGGTGCGAGGTGGCTGCGCCGGGTCGGTGCGAGGTGGCTGCGCCGGGTCGGTGCGAGGTGGCTGCGCCGGTCGGTGCGATCGGACTTCGCGGTCGGTGTGAAGCAGGCTTCGCCGGGGCGGGCTTCGCCGGGGCGGTGCGAGCAGGCTGCGCCGGGTCACCGTCCTCGCACGATCGCACCGACCAGCGGAGGAAATTCGCACCGGCCAGCGAAGGAACTTCGCACCGACCGCGAAGTCCGATCGCACCGACCAGCGGAAGGAACTTCGCACCGACCGGCGCCACCTCGCACCGACCAGCGAAGAAAACTTCGCACCGACCGGTGCCACCTCGCACCGGCCAGCGAAGGAACTTCGCACCGACCGCGAAGTCCGATCGCACCGACCGGCGAAGGAACTTCGCACCGACCGCGAAGTCCGATCGCACCGGCCAGCGAAGGAACTTCGCACCGACCGGTGCCACCTCGCACCGACCGGCGAAGGAACTTCGCACCGACCGGTGCCACCTCGCACCGACCAGCGAAGAAAACTTCGCACCGACCAGTGCCACCTCGCACCGACCAGCGAAGGCACGTCGCACCGACCGGTGCCATCTCGCACCGGCCAGCGTCAGAACGATCCGACCAGTCCTTTGCCCTCGATCCACTCATAGCTGCGACCAGCCGCGAGGTTCTTGAATTCCTCCGTGCGACCGTTCGGCCAGGTGACGACCGCCCGGTCGATACGGTCGCGGCGGCCGACGCCGAATGTCACGGGAAGCTCTGACTGGGAGAGGTAGCTCGAGCCGCTCTTGACCATCCGCGACTGGCTCGCGCCCTCGTAAACGATCCGCACGGTGCTGCCAATTGCGTCACGATTCGATACCGTGCCGCGCAGCCGGAAGCGGATGCTGCGGTTGCCGGCGGTCTGATCGTTGCGCAGCAGCACCGCGGACCCGTTGTTGGTGGTCATGAGTACATCCAGGTCGCCGTCGCGGTCGAAGTCTCCGACCGCCAGGCCGCGTCCGACGCGCGGCTGCGCGAATCCGCCCCCGACGGCTCCCGACGCATCGCGGAAGCGGAAGTTGCCCTGATTCCAAAAGAGCTGCGGCCGCTGCGCATACCCGACGTTGCCGCGGATGTTGCGCACGGTGTCGTCGATGTGCCCGTTCACGGTGAGCAGATCCAGCCGCCCGTCGAGATCGAAATCGCCGAGCACGCAGCCGAATCCCAGGTAGTTGCGGGACGGGAAACCGACGCCCGCCTCCGTGGCGACGTCGCGATACGTGCCCTGGCGCGATCGGCGATACAGGCCGATCATTTCGCCTTCGAAGTTCGTGATGGCCAGCGACGAGGCTCCCGAGTTGTCCACGTCGGCCGCATCGACGCCCATCCCGGCGCGAGCCTTGCCGTCGGCGCTCAGCGCGACTCCCGCCTGCAGCGCGACGTCCTTGAAGGTTCCGTTCCGCTGGTTGCGATACAGCTTGTTCGGCTGCGTGTCGTTCGCCACGAAGATGTCCGGCCAGCCGTCCTGGTCATCGTCAATGAGCGCGACACCGAGCGATTTCGACGTCGAATCGAAGATGCCGCACGTCGCCGTCACGTCCTCGAACGTACCGTCACCACGATTGCGGAACAGCCACGAGGTGTCGCCCCGATACGCCTCGGGCGTGCAGTACGATTTCTGCTTCCCGTCGAGGCTGCAGAAGACGTCGCGATCGGTCGACCACCGGACGTAATTGCAGACAAACAGATCGAGAAGGCCGTCGCGATCGACGTCCACCCACATGGCGGAGGTGCTGAAGGCGCTGCGGCCGCCCAGGCCGCTGCTCGTCGTGACGTCGGCGAACGTGCCCTTGCCGGTGTTGCGAAAGAGCCGGTTCTGGCCCACACAGGTGACGAAGACGTCGGGAAAGCCGTCGTTGTTGAAGTCGCCGACGGCAACACCCATCCCATACATCTCGACGTCGAGACCCGCCGCACGGGTGACGTCGGTGAAGGTGCCGTTGCGGTTGTTGCGATACAGGCGCAGCGTGGAGCGCTGCCGGTGATGACCCGGCCAGTCGGAACCGTTCACGAGCAGGATGTCCTGCCAGCCGTCGTTGTCGTAATCGAGAAATGCGCAGCCGGAGCCGAGCGTCTCGGGCAGGAGCTTGCCGCCATAGGCGCCGTTGTTGTGGCGGAATGTCAAACCCGCCGGGCCGGTCACGTCGACGAATTGAAAGCCGGGTGCACCGGGCTGCCCAAAGGCAAGGCCCGGAGCGACGAGCAGGCCCGCGCCTGCGCCGCACTGCCTGAGAAACTCGCGTCGGCCGAGCGTCACAGAGGATTCACGAGGCCGTGCTGGAGCGCGTAGACCACCAGCTCGGCGGTCTTGTGCACGCCCAGGGTGTTCATGATATTGGCGCGGTGAACCGCAACGGTGTTGGCGCTCAGCTTCAGCCGCGCGGCGATGTCCTTGTTCGACAGCCCGTCGCAGATCAACTGCAGGACTTCGAGCTCGCGTGGCGTCAGCCGATTTCGCTCGCCGGTCAGCGTCGGCTTCACCAGCGTCTGATCGAACACGCTCTCGCCTGCCGCGACCCGGACAATCGCCGCCGCGAGATCGAGGTCGACGACGTTCTTCAGGATGTAGCCGCGGGCGCCGGCGTCCATCGCCTGACGGACGACCGTCTCCTCCGAGTGCATGCTGAGCATGAGGACCGCCACCTCTGGAGCCGCCGCCCCAATCGCCCGCGTCGCCGCCATGCCGCTCATCCCCGGCATCGCCGCATCCATCACCACCACCCGCGGCCGCAGTTCGGTGGCCAGGCGCACGGCTTCCTCGCCGTCCGCCGCCTCGCCAACCACCTCGAGCCGTGCGTCGTCCTCGAGGAGGCGCCGGAAGCCGCGCCGCACCAGGTGGTGATCGTCGGCCAGCAGGACAGTGACTCTTCCGCTCATGCGACCGCGCTGGGCGCCTTCAGCGGCACGATCAGCAGGACGCGCGTACCGCCGTCGGGGCCGTTCTCCACCGTGAGTGTTCCGCCCAGCAGCGCGGCGCGCTCGCGCATGGCAACGAGCCCGAGACCGCGACGGGAGGCACCCGGGCGGAACCCGCGACCGCGATCCGCGACCTCCAGTTCGAGCGACCGGCCGCGCGATCGCAGGCGGACCTGCGCCTGCTTCGAATCCGAATGCCGCGCCACGTTCGCCAGCGCCTCCTGCAGCACGCGATAGACGTGAATGGCCGTCTGGTCATCCACGCGGACCGGATCGCCGACGCGCTCGTACGACACGGCCACACCCGACTGTCGTTCGAACGTCGACAGATACCATTCGATCGTGCTCTCGAGGCCGAGTTCCTCGAGGATCGAGGGGTGCAGCGACTGCGACAGCCCGCGGACGCTGTCGAGCGCGCCCTGCGCCACTTCGCCGATCTCCCGCAGGTCCGCCCGGAGCGGCGAGTCGTCCGGGACGCGCCGGCTGGCGCGGCCGAGCATCGAGCCGATTGCCGTCAGCACCTGTCCGAACTCGTCGTGCAGCTCGCGCGAGATTTCCCTCAGCGTGGCTTCGCGGGTGGCGATGAGTGTCTGCGCCACGTCGCGGCGTTCGTCCGACAGCGAGGCGAGCTCCTTGAAGACGCGGCGGTTCGTCCGGATCAGATAGAGGCTGGTGGCCGTGATCGCCAGCAGCGTGGCGGCAAGAAACCAGTACACCCTCCGTTCGACGCGGTCGTAAATCTCCTGTACCTGAGCCACCACCTCGCGTTCGGCCTCGTTGTTCTGGACGAGCAGCCGTGCGACGGCGTTGCTGAGCGACTCCTGCCTGGCCTGCAGCGTGAGGCGAATCTGCGCGCGTGCCTCGTCGTCCTTGCCCGCGCGCGCGAGCGCAAACATACGGTCGGTGGCATCCCAGAACTGCGCGACGGACTGCTCCAGATACTGCGCCTGTTCCGGCGTTCGACGGGCGAGCGCCACCGCCTCCTGCTGCTTCAGGGCGTCGTCGAGATCCGTACGGATGCGCGCGAACGGAGCCGACCACGCCGACAGCGGGTACCGTTCACCGCCCTCGAGCATGTCGCGCATGGAGTTGGCCAGATCGTTGAGGTCCTTCTGGATGCGCAGCAGCTGCAGCGACTCGCGGCGGTTCCGATCCGTGAGCTCGGTCTGCAGACTTCGCAAGCCGCTGATCTGACCGGTGATGTACCACGAATACGCGAAGACAAGGGCCAACGTCAGCACCAGGCCGACGAGCAGCGCCATGGTCGGGGAGCGGTTTACCGCGCGTCCCGTAGTGGACATCTGGGGGCGATTATAGCGACGCAGCCCCGCTCCTCCGGCGGTATGATGACCGCGTGGTGTCCGCCTTCAGGCGGACGTTGAGGGTGCACCGATGAATCAGATCACACGGCGTGACACGTTGAAACTCGGCCTGACGACCGCTGCCGGCCTGGCGTTGGTTCCGGAGTGGGCGCTGCCCGCCCTGGCGCAGGGCGAGGTTGACGTTCCGTTCACGGATTACCCGGCGAACTTCGTCACCGGCCCCGCCGACGGCGCGCGCCGCGTGCTCGACCTGCGAAAGATCGACGGCTTGATCACACCGGCCGATCAGTTCTTCTTCATCCAGCACTACGACAAGCCGCAGATCGACCCGGCAGCCTATCGGCTGAAGCTCACCGGGCTGTTCACCAAACCGGCCGAGCTCTCGCTGGCCGACCTGCAGTCGATGCGCAGCACCGACGTCGTCAACGGCTACGAGTGTTCCGGCAACAGCCCCCGCGGGATGCAGGGCCTCTCGTCATGCGGGCGCTTCACGGGCGTGCGTCTGCGCGATGTGCTGCGGCGCGCCGGCGTCGACGACAAGGCGCGCGAGGTCGTCTTTTTTGGCGCCGACAAGGGCGGCGAAGACGTCGTCTTCAGGCAGCAGACGCTGAAGGTGCAGCAGCAGTTCGCCCGCAGCATCACGCGCGAGAACGCGATGAAGCCCGATCCGCTGCTGGCCTGGGCGCTGAACGGCAAGCCGCTCGACCGCGATCACGGGTTCCCGCTGCGTGTCGTCATGCCCGGCTGGTACGGCGTCGCCAACGTCAAGTGGCTGTCGGAGATCCACCTGCAGGAGAACCGTTTCCTCGGGAATTACCAGGCGCGCTGGTATCGCACCGTCCGTGCGGTCGGTGGCACCGGGGAGCTCAACGATCCGGCCACGCAGTTCGTCGAAAGCGAAGTCTCCAGGCTGAACCTGAAGTCGGTGATCGCGCGGGTGAGGAAATCCGCCGACGCGCACACGGTGTACGGCTTCGTCCTCAACGACGGCACGCCGCTGCGAGTGGTTGAAGTCAAGGTGGACGAGGGGCCGTGGCAGCGGGCGACGCTGGATCCGGCCAATACGCAGTATTCGTGGAAGCTGTTCTCCTATCGCTGGACTGGCGCGACGCCCGGCGAGCACACACTCGTCTCGAGGGCGACAGACGCCAACGGTGTGGTGCAGCCGACAATAATGGAGCTGGCAAGGAAGAAAACCTTCCTCGAGGACAACTCGCAATTCCCGAGGAAGGTGATGATCGCGTAGTAGTCCCTGGTCCTTGGTGCTTGGTTCTTGGTCCGTTCTTGGTCCTTAGTCCGTCCTAGGTCCTAGGTCCTAGGTCCCAAAAGGCGGATCCCAGGACCATGGACCAAGTTCGGACCATGGACTAAGGACGGACCAAGCACGAAGCACCAAGGAACCAAGGACCAAGGATCACTTCGTATCCACCGCCGTGCAGCGGCGGCTCTGATCGTCGAAATCGCGGTACGGCTCGTGGCAGTTCGCGCAGGCCACCGCCACTGTGTCGCTGACTTCGACGATGGCGTCCATGCTCTTCGACTGTGCCGCCGTGTATGCCGCGCGCCCCGCCGCCGCCAGGCCTTCGACCGCCTTGCGGTAGGTTTCTTCCTGCACCGGCACCGGCTTTCCGTTCTCGCACAGTCGTCCTGGAATCATCAGCAGGTTGGCCGTTTCCGCCAGCGCCAGGGCGCTGTTCTCGACCTCCTGCCATCCGCCGTACACGTTCCTGAACGTCTCCGTCGCACTACCCGTCACTTCGGCGGCTGACCGGGGCGCTCCCGGATCCTGCGCCTGCGCGTCGAAGACGATGTTCGAGAACGTAAACGGAATCCCGCGCATCACCTGCGCCAGGTTCGCGTGCGGCTGCGGGGTGAAGGCCACCGGCTCCGCCTGCGGCTTGTTGCAACCAACGCCCGCGGCCGCGAGCGCGAATGCCACGATTACTCTCGTCGTCATGCGGCCCGCGGGTGCAAGCCGGAGTCCAGCTGCGCAGCCGCCACAAGGAACACAAAGTCGATTCTTTGTGGCTGCGGGATCCCTGCGCGGTCGCCGACTTCCCGAGAAATCTCACGGGCCGCGCGAACAATTTCGCGGCGAACAACCGCAGTGGCTCGACGCGATGCGCCGGCCTGATGGAGACGCCGGCGTTCACGCGGATGGCAGGTCCGTTGCAGCCCCGATCGCTCCATCTTCCTTCGACGAGAGCACATCACATGGCCACAATCATCGGCGCCATCGCCAGCTCGCACACTCCCACCATCGGCTTCGCGCTCGACGCGCACAAGGAGCACGACCCCGTCTGGGCACCCATCTTCGAAGGCTATCGGCCGGTGCAGCGGTGGCTGGCCGAGAAGAAGCCGGACGTGCTGCTGATGATCTTCAACGACCATGTCACGTCGTTCTTCTTCGATCACTATTCGCACTTTGCGCTCGGCATCGGCGAGTCCTACGCCCCGGCGGACGAAGGCGGCGGACCGCGGGCGCTGCCGCCGGTCCGCGGCCATGCTGCCCTGTCGCATCACATCGCCGCCGGACTCGTCGCCGACGAATTCGACCTCTCCTACTTCCAGGACAAGCCGCTCGACCACGGCTTGTTCTCGCCACTGTCGATCCTGTGGCCCCACGAGCATGGGTGGCCCGGCGCGATCGTGCCGCTGCAGGTTGGGGTGCTCGAGTTTCCGATTCCGTCAGCCCGGCGCTGCTACAAGCTTGGCCGGAGCCTGAGGAACGCCGTCGAAAGCTACCCCGAGGATCTGCGCGTCGCGCTCGTGGCGACCGGCGGACTCTCCCATCAGGTGCACGGAGAGCGATGCGGCTTCAACAACCCGGAATGGGACATGACGTTCATGGATCTGATCGAACACGACCCGGAACGGCTGGCGGAGATGACGCATGCCGAGTACGCGAAACGTGGCGGCTTCGAAGGCGCCGAGGTGATCATGTGGCTCGTGATGCGCGGCGCGCTGTCGCCACGAATCAGGAAGCTGCATCAAAGCTATTACCTGCCCAGCATGACCGGCATCGCCACCGCCATTTACGAGAACGACGGTCCGGCGGCGCCTCCTCCTGACGCTGCGTATCGCGAACACATACAGCATCAGCTGGCCGGTGCCGAGCACATCGAGGGGTCCTATCCCTTCACTCTGGCGCGCAGCGTGAAGGGCTATCGGTTGAACAAGTTCCTGCACCGGCTGACCGAGCCAGCATGGCGCGCACAGTTCAGAGCTGCCAAGGAGGCGCTCTTCGACGAGGCGCACCTGACCGCCGAAGAACGGACGCTCGTCCGTGATCTCGATTGGCGCGGGATGATCCATTACGGGGTGAGCTTCTTCATGCTCGAAAAGCTCGGGGCCGTCGTCGGCGTATCGAACCTGCACATCTACGCCGCCATGCGCGGGCAGACGCTGGCCGAATTCCAGCAGACGCGCAACGCGCCGGGGGCGCTGTACTCGGTCGCGGGAACGGATGCCGCGCCCGAACAACAAGCCTGGGCCACTGCTCCTGTGACAACATAGCGGGCGATGATTCCCCCGAAGGTTGTTCTCGCCGCCGTCGACTTTTCCGAGTCGTCGCGGCGGGCATTGACGTTTGCCGCGCGCCTGGCCAGGCACGCGGACGCGCGGCTGCATGTCGTTCACGCGCAGGATCCGCTGCTGGCGCACGCCGCGCGAGCCGCTGGCGTCGACATCGACGCCGAGACGCGCGCCGAACTGTCGACGTTCATGCAGAGCGCACCTCCGGCTGGCGACTGGAGTCCATTCCAGGAAGTCGCCGACGGTCCGGCCGTCGGCGTCCTGTGTGACACTGCCGATAGTGTGCGTGCGGACCTGATCGTCGTGGGCGCACACGGAATGTCGGGGATCGGCCGCCTGATGTTCGGTTCGACCACCGAGGGCGTGTTGCGCGGGGCCGATCATTCAGTACTCGTCGTTCCGGATTCCTGGACGCCGCCGCGCGCGGAGGCGGACGATCTGAGCGGCATTGGCCCCGTCGTTGCCGGCGTGGAACCGACGCCGGCGGCAATCGCGGCAGCGCACGCCGCACACGACCTGGCGAATCTCCTCAGCACATCGCTGCAGCTGCTGCACGTCGTGCCGCCGCCATCCGTGCTGTCGCGCTGGTCGGCGCATGCCCAAAGCGCTCAGCGTGACCGGCTGAACGACGCGCGGGCGCGTCTGAGCGAAGCTGCCGCTCAGCGGAATCTGACGCCGGACAAAATCCGCGTGACCAGCGGCTCCGTTGCCGAACAACTCGCCGCAGCGGTGCGCGAGGAAGGAAGTCGCCATCCGCTTCTGGTGCTGGGGCGGCGCACGAGGGCGGAACGCGGCGCCACGCCCGGCAGCACCGCGGTGCGTGTGCTCACGCTGGCCGAGGCTCCGGTGCTGATGTACCTGCCGGACCGGTGACGCTCAGGGCAGGAGCGCATGCACCCGGTCGTGGCTCCGCCGGACGGCTTCGCACTGCCGCTCGATCACGTCGCGGGCGTTTGGTGGAAGCATGCCGTTCACCGCGTCCTGATAGGCGGCAAGCGCGGCACTCTCACCTCGCTCCACTTCGCGAATGATGGCCTTCTCATCATGGCCGGCAATGGCATCTCGGATGCCCATCCAGCTGCGGTGCAGCGAGGCGGAGAAAGTCCCCTCGCCCTCCTCGTGCCCGCCAAGACGTTGCGCGTACGGGATCAGTTCGTCGGCAAACCGCTCCCGCTGACCGGCAACTTCCAGGAACAGCTCCTTCACGTCAGCGGTCACCACATGGTTTGCCGCAAAGCGGAAACCGCGCTCGCCGTCCCGGCAGGTTTCAATCAGGTGGTTCAGCGTTCCGCGCTCCGTGCGATCAGGCATGTTCTCCTCCGTGCGTGTGCAGATCCGTGGGCAAGGCGAGTGCCAGTTGCCGCCCGGCGTTCTGCCGCGGCCGGCGTCATCGCTCTCCTGTCAAGGCGGGGAAATCTGCGAGCCGCTGCGGACAATTCCCCGATGCCGCCGTGGTAATTGAAAAAAAAGCGCGTGTTGCCGGCCTCACGGTGCGGCATCGGCCTTGCCGTCGGCGGATGGCGTGGCGCGGTTTTCCTCGTACGAGCACCTGCTTCGACTCGCGGCGCTGTTCGCCGTCGGTATTGCGCTGTTCGCCGGCCTCCGCTGGCTGCTGGTCCCGGCGGATTACGGCCTGATCGGTCCGTACCGGGCCAGCGCCCTGACGCAGAACCAGACCCATCCGGTCGTCTATGCTGGGCGCCTGGCGTGCATGGAATGCCACTCCGACGTGGCTGACGCCCTCAAGGCGAACGCGCATGCGAGCGTCGGCTGTGAAAGCTGTCATGGGGCGCTGGCGGCTCATGCCGGTGATCCCGGCGTGGCAGCCGTGCGTCCGGATCCACGCGCCACCTGCGCGGTGTGTCACGTCCCCGACGCGGCGAAGCCAGCTTTCTTCAAGACCATCAACTTTGCGGAGCACGCAGGCGCGGAATCGTGTGGCTCGTGTCATCAGTCTCACGCCCCGCGGCCGTGACGGGAGGCCGAACATGCCATCCCCTGACCGGCGGACGTTCCTGCTTCAGACCGGCACGCTGCTGGTGCTGACGGCTTCGGCAGCCGCCGCGTGGGATTACGTGATGGCTGGCGAGCCCGAGAAGACGCCTGATTACAATGCCGCGGCGCACTGGTGGGCGATGGTGATCGATGTCGAACGGTGCATCGGCTGCGGTCTGTGTGTGCGCGCGTGCAAGACGGAGAATCACGTTTCGCTCGAGCCCGACTGCTTCCGCACGTGGGTCGAACGCTACGAGATCGATCCCGACGACCCGGATCACCCGCACGTCACGTCGCCGAACGGCGGCTACGACGGCTTCCCGCCGGTCACGAAAGACGGCGTGAAGACGTTTTTTGTCCCCAAGCTGTGCAACCAGTGCGCCGACTCGCCGTGCGTCCAGGTCTGCCCTGTCGGCGCGACCTTCCAGACGCCCGACGGCGTCGTACTCGTGGACAAGGAATACTGCCTCGGCTGCCGGTACTGCGTGCAGGCCTGCCCGTACGGATGCCGCTATATCGATCCAGAGACGCACACCGCGGACAAGTGCACGCTCTGCTATCACCGCATCACCCGCGGCCTGAAGCCGGCCTGTGTCGAGATCTGTCCCACGGGCGCCCGCTCGCTCGGTGATCTGAAAGATCCAGATGATCCGATCCACGAGTTTCTGCGCACGCACAAGGTGCACGTGCTGAAGCCGCAGATGGCCACGCACCCCAAGACGTTCTACAACGGCCTCGACGGGGCCGTACGATGAGGGCCCGGCCATGAACGCCGTCGACGGGTTCATCTATCCGAACGAGCTGGAGCTGCAGTGGAGCGTGCTGATCGTGCTGTACCCGTTCATCACCGGCCTTGTTGCCGGCGCGTTCATCCTGGCGTCGCTCGAGCGCGTCTTCAACGTCCAGGCGGTCAGGCCCACCTATCGTCTGGCACTGCTGACGGCGCTGGCGTTCATGCTCGTCGCGCCGCTGCCGCTGCAGCTTCATCTCGGCCACCCGGAACGATCGTTCGAGATGTATCTGACGCCGCACACGACGTCGGCGATGGCCATGTTCGGATTCGTCTACCTGTGGTATCTGATGGCCGTTCTCGTCGTCGAGATCTGGCTGGAGTATCGCAAGGAGATCGTCCTTGCGTGGCAGGGCTCGTCAGGGCTGAGGCGTCTGGGATACGCGGTGCTGGCGCTCGGCTCGAAGAACATCAGCCCTCAGGCGCTCTGCATCGACGATCGCGCCGCGCGCCTGGTGACGATCGTCGGCATCCCGTCTGCGTTTCTGCTCCACGGCTACGTCGGGTTCATCTTCGGCTCGGTCAAGGCGAATCCCTGGTGGTCCACGCCGATGATGCCGATCGTCTTCCTCTTCTCCGCGATCGTCTCCGGCATCGCGCTGGTAATGCTGATGTACCTCGCCATGACGTGGTTCCGGCGCGTGGCGGTCGACATGACCTGCCTGGACACGATCGCGCGCTACCTGCTGTATGCCTTTCTGATCGATCTGTCTCTGGAAGTGCTCGACCTGCTGCACCGCATCTACGAAGCGGATGAATCGTTCAAGACGCTGGATTTCATGGTGCACACGCGTCTGTTCCTCTCCCAGATCGTGCTGCAGATCATCGCGGGAACGCTGGTGCCGATCGCCCTGCTGGCGGTTGGGAAGCACGCGGCGAATGCGCGTCTGCGACGCATGGTGTACGTCGTCGCAGGACTCCTGACGTTCGTCGGGATCTTTGCCATGCGCTGGAACGTGGTCATTGGCGGGCAGCTGTTCTCGAAGAGCTTCCTCGGCTATACCACCTACAAGATGGCGTTCGCCACGCGGGAAGGATTGGGGGTCGCCATCGTGCTGCTCATCCTGCCGTTCGTCCTCCTCGCCGGGCTCGTACGTCTGCTGCCGCCATGGCCGGCGCCGGGCCGACCTTAAGGCCGCCCCTACCGGGCTCATCGTTCGACCGGTCAGAACCGATACAACACCCGCACGAAGCCGGTGTGGCCGCTGTACGGCCGATTGCCGTACCCGAGCGTCAGGCCGCCGAGCCAATCGAGACGCGGGTCACCGGTGGCCGGCGCAAAGCCCACCGGACCGTCGGTGTCGATGGTGTTGAAGTCGACGACGTCGAGCTTCTCGAAGTAGTAGCCGACGCCCACTCCAATCCGCGAGGTGATGAAGTAGCTCACGTCAGCGGTTGCCCGGTGCCACGTGTTCTCGACGTCGGGCAACGGGATGAACTGGCTGGCCGCGGTCAGGGCGGCGATGCGCGGGCCGCCGTGCACGAAGCTGTTGTCGGAATCGCTGTAGTCGTAGCCGAAGCGGATATCGGTGTTCCGCAGCGGCCGCGTCAGGTCGACATAGAGGCCGAAGTTGTTCACCTTGTCGTCGTTGTCGAGCGTCCAGTCGCGACTTGGATCGGTCCATTGCGGATCTGGCGGCGGGTTCGCGTTGCGCGAGCGTTGCAGCGAACTGAACGTGTCGCGTCCATAGTTGGCGCCGAGACTGACCATCTCGCTCGGGTGGACGTTGGCGCCGACGTTATAGCTGGTGACCGTCTGCCGATGGAGGCCGAACAACTCGCCAGGCCGGTCGACCGGCACCGAGGTATCGGGGCGGTACTTGTCGCGGCCGCCGGCAAACTGGAAGAACACGTCCACCGTCTCCGCCGGCATCGCCGTCAGAATGACGGAACCGCGGGTGCGGTCACGATCCGCCTCGTCGTAGTAGCGCAGCGTCGGCTGCGTGCCACCAGGTCCTTCCTCGTAATCGACACCGGTCTCCACGACACCTGAGCCCCGACGCCGTCCGACGTCAAAGCTGCCTCTGACGGTGACGTACTGGTTCGAATAGGCGTCGTACGAGAGCCGGAAGATGTTCTCCGCGACGTCGGCGAACCCGCGGCCGTGCCGCTCGATGTCCTCGCGGCCGTAGCCGGCGCGAACCGTGCCCCACCCGTTCGTGCTGAAGGACATGTTGGCGTCGAACAGGTGGCGCGAGTTGTCGAACTGATCCGAAAACCCCTCCTCGATCTCTTCCGGAACCGCGTCGAAGCGCACATACTCCGTGGCATCGAAGATCGGCGTCTGCACGTCGCGCCGGTTGTATCGATACCGCACGGTCACGTTGGTGCGCCGCGTCGGCCGCGTGCTCAGGTTGATCAACGCGTTGACGCCCTGCGCTTCGGCATCGGCCGTGGACCGCGGGAGCGCCGCCAGGTGCGGAAAGTTCGCGAAGGTCGCGGGCTGGTCGATGACGGAGTTGATCGTCCACGGGATGAGCGCCTCGTCCTGCCGCTGGTTGGTGAACTGCAAGGTGCCGTTCAGCGTCGTCCGCGTCGCCAGCTTGTACATGGCCACCGCGCTGACCACGCTCATCATGTTGCTCGGCGCGAGCGCCTCGCGCCCCTGCGCCGGGCCGTTGCCGTTGCTGTAGCCGTTGCAGTCCCACGGCCCGCCGGTGCCGTTCGGAAGACAGTTGAACAGTGTGTTGCCGTTGTTGAAATCGGTCAGCCGGATCGGGTTGTCCCACACCAGCACCGGGTTGCTGTTGTTGAACCACGAGCCGTCCCACCCGACGCGCACCATTCCTTTCGGATTCGCCCACGACGCACCGACGGACAGGTCGTTGGTACGCTGGTCGATCGGCTGCGGCAGTTCCACCGCGTTGTTGAACGCAAACGAGGCGTTCCATGGCTGCTGTCCATCGCGCATCGACGAGATGAACTTTGCGTCGAGGTCAACGGCGCTGGTCGCCGCGTAGTTCACGCCGAACATCGCGGTGTGACGCGTGTGCCGCAGATCGAACGGATCGGCCAGCGTGTTGTAGATGGAGCGGTTCGCCTTGGCCGCCGCCACAGTCGCGGCGGTGCAAGACGCCGGCGGCGCACCGGGCGCGCACGGCACCCCGACCGCCGTGCCGTCGTTGGTCGCGTTCGTCGGCCCCTGCACCGCCGCCTGCGCACTGTCAGGCAGCGTCAGCGTCGCGCCGTTCGTGGTGTAGGGCGTACGCGTCAGGTAACTGTAGTTGAGCGGCAGCGATATCCAGTGGAAGCCGAAATCGAGCCGCGGGCGTGAATACTCGACGGCGTACCGCTGATCGCGATAGCCGATGTGAGACGCGCTCGCGTTGAACAGATACGACCCGGTTTCACGGTTGAGCGCAAGGCTCGTATAGGCGCCGTCGCGGGTGTCCCGGTACCGCTCGTACCGCGCCTCGTCACCATCGGTCGTGGTGAACATGCCACCCACGTCGACTGTGCCCGTGGCGGCCGCCGCCGCTGCAGGCTGCTGTGCCGCCGCCAGCTGCGGGATCAGGAGAAGTGCTGCCGTCAGCGCCAGGTATCTGTTGCGCATCACACCTCCTAGCGCAGCAGCGCCTTGCCCGACGGCGCATTGGAGCCGTGCACCATCTGGTGAC
>JBOGIQ010000137.1:0-14177 GCA_050742535.1 Vicinamibacterales bacterium
CTCGATGCGTGTGCGGTTTCCGACGCCCTCGATCGGCTTAGCCTGCCCGGCGCCGTCACCGGCATTCAGAGGCTGACGACGACGCGCCGGATCTCCGGGCACGTCATCACCGTCAAAATGGGGCGCGACGAGGGTCAGGCGCCCGCGTCACGGCATCTCGGCACCACCGCCATCGAATCCGCGCAACCTGGCGATGTGATCGTCATGGAACAGCGCACCGGCATCGACGCGGCGTGCTGGGGCGGCAATCTGTCGCTCGGCGCGAAGCTTCGTCAGGTTGCCGGCGTCATTGTCGACGGACCTGCGCGTGACATCGACGAGGCAGGCGAGTACGACTTTCCTGTGTTCGCCCGCTCCGCTACTGCCAGAACGGCCCGCGGCCGCATCGTCGAAGTGGCGACCAACGTACCGATTACCGTCGGCGATGTGACCGTCAATCCCGGAGACTTCGTGGTCGCCGACGGCAGTGGTGTGGTGTTTGTTGCGCGGGACGTCGTCGATCGATTACTCGAAGCTGCCGAAGCCGTGATCGCTCGTGAGCGGGCGATGGTTGCCGCCCTTCGCGAGGGAGCGCCAATCAGCAAGGTGATGGGCACCGGCTACGAAACGATGCTCAAGAGAAGCGGAGGGTCCGCCTGAAGGCGGACACTACGAATTGACGACCGACCGCAACCTCGAACGCGCCTCGTCGCTCGACACGACATCCATCAGCGACGCGCTGGATCGACTGGGCATCGCTGGGCAATGCCTGAACATCAAGCCACTCGACCACAGCTTCCGCCTCACCGGGCGCGCGTTCACGATCCTGTACGGTCCGGCCGGTAAGCCGGCGGGGACCGTCGGCGACTACATCGACGACGTCGAGCCGGGCTCGGTCGTCGTCCTCGATAACGGCGGCCGTGAGAATGCAACCGTGTGGGGCGACATCCTGACCTGGGTCGCGCACCGGCGCGGAATCGCCGGCACGGTGATTGACGGCGCCTGCCGCGATACGCATCTCTGTCGTGAACTCAGCTACCCGGTCTACAGCCGCAGCTACTCCATGCGAACCGGGAAAGATCGCGTGCAGGTCGAGGCGATGAACGTTGTCGTGAACATTGGCGACGCCCGCGTGACGCCAGGGGATCTGCTGCGTGGCGATGCGGACGGCGTGCTCGTCATTCCGCGCGAGCACGAGGACGCGGTGCTTGCCGCCGCCGAGGAGATCGACGGAGTCGAACAGCAGATCCGCGCCTTGATCGATCAGGGTAAGTCACTGGCGGAGGCGCGCCGCCAGCTCGGATATCACCAGCTTCAAAGCCGGCGCAGCTGACGGCGTCGTCCGACCGGCCGGGCGTCGTCCGCGTGTAGCACACATCATGAGTATCGTGCTACAGTGGACGACATGAAACCGTACATCCATGCCCGCCTCAGCCCGGAGGACCGGGCGATTCTGGAACAGCTGAAGCAAGTGAGCGGGTACACGGAGTCGCAGATTCTGCGGCGCGGGCTGCGGCTTGTCTCAGAAGAGCTGCGCGCACGACCAAGCGCGCTCGACGTGGCGGGCCGAAGCGTCGGGAAATTCAAGACAGGGCCGAAAGACCTCGCCACGAACCGGAAGCACCTGGAGGGCTTTGGCGAGTGAATCGGCCTGGCGTTCTACTCGACACCGGGCCGCTGGTGGCGCTGCTGTCGGAACGAGACGCGGCTCACGACCGGGCGACGCGCATGTTTGCCGCCTGCCTGCCCCCGCTTCGCTGCTGTGAGGCCGTCGTGGCCGAGGCGTGCTTTCTGATGCGGAAGGTCCATGCCGACGGACCGGCAGAGGTGCTTGCGCTGGCCACCAAGGGTCTCTACGACATCGCGCTGCCGCTCAGGGAACACTGGACGAGCGTTGAAGCCCTTTTGCGGAAGTACGCCAATCGGCCGATCTCCCTCGCCGATGCGTGCCTGATTCGTTGCGCGGAAGTCCACGAGGAAGCGCGCATTCTGACCTTCGACGAAGACTTCGGCGTCTATCGGTGGGCGCGAAGGAAACGGTTCCACCTACTGGAATGAGGACAGGGCGCGGCGCCGACGACCGCGCCCTCAGCTCGGGCTCGCGCTATCGTTTGGTAGTCGCTGCCGGCAGGAAGTTCTCGAGCGCCCAGACTTCAAGGACGCTCTTCCCGACCAGGAACGCCATCGTGCGGCTGTCCGGAGAAAACACGAAGCCCTGGTTCAAACACGGGCACGCTATCGCTGATGCTGCTCGCGACCAGGGCCAGCGGGAGGCCCGCTGGCGTACGCGCTGCGGACGTCGCGAGTCGGCTGTCGGCGACCGCCGACAAGCGGGATCGGCTGCCCGTCTCGACGTCAAGGATCGCCAGCCTCAGGCTCGCCCACGGCGCGAGGTCGGCGTTGGTGCGAATCTGCTCGTAGAGCGTCCGGGCCTCGCCGTGACGCCCCTGCGCTTCGGCCGCATGGGCCTCGTCGATGAGCGTGAGGATCTCCGCGGAAACGGGGCGCCGGCTGGCAAGTGACGCGGGCGCCGCACCGAATGGACCGAAGAACACGCGGTGGCGTGGAAACGAGACGACGCCGCCGTCGTCGATCTCGAAGGCGACGTATTCGTCCCCGTCCGCCGCGGCGAGCGCGTCGGCAGCCACCCGATCGAGGGCGCTCGCGAGGGTAGAGTCCACGAGCGTCGCGAGCTGTGCCTGCTGGTCGCGGAGACCCTGCTCGCGTTCGATCTCGCGGGCGCTGATGGCTTGGAGCCCAAGCAGGGCGAGGATCAGCGCCGGCGTGGCGATGAACAGGCCGAAGACCCACCACCAGGCCCGGTGCGTGAAGGACGGGATGAGGCCGCGAGGCATCCGGGTGCCTCTATTGTCAGCGCACCCTCACGGCCGTGACCGTCAGGGTTTCGTGAAGATTTGAGCGCCTGGCGGCGTTTGAATTCACCATTCAAAAGTGCGGCTGCCGTTCGAAGGACACCTGTTAGTTCCCGCGCAGGAGCTCCGTCAAAGCCGTCACTTCGGCGCGAACGGCCGCCTTGAGCGTCGTCTCGCGATCCGGCGCCCATTCCGGCGAGTGTGGAGCGGGAACCGGAATGCCGGTCTGCCGCGCCGCCTTCAGCCTGGCGGGATCGACCGCTCCGATGTGGAGCAGCGTTGACCGCACTCCGGCGCGGCCATATTCGGCGAAGTCTTCCGCGGTCATTTTCGGCGGCATCTCGACGACGTTCGCTTCGCCAAGCACCTGTTTCAGTCGATTCGCAAGCCGGAGCGTCAGCTGGGAGTCGTTGATAACGGGCGCCTCGCTGCTCGGCGTCACGATGACTTGAGGCTCACGAGGCGCTGCGGCGGCGGCGGCCTCTGCCCTGACCACACGACGCAGTGCAGCAAGCGTGCGCGAGCGAACCTCCGCCGTAAACGTGCGGACCGATAGCTGGAGACGGACCTCGTCCGGGATGATGTTGCCCTGCGTGCCTCCGTGGATCGAGCCGACTGTGATGACGACGGGATCGATCGGGTTGTTTTCACGCGACACAATCGTTTGCAGCGCGATGACGATGCGCGAGGCCAGGATCACGGGGTCGACTGTGTTGTGCGGCATCGCGGCGTGCCCACCGCGTCCGTGCACAACGATGCTGACGTTGTCCGACATCGCGCGGAACAGGCCCGGCCGATAGCCGATCGTCCCGGCCGGCATGGTGTCGTCGTCGTGCAGCGACAACGCGAACTCGGGGCGAGGGAACCGCGTGAAGAGGCCGTCGCTCAACATCGCCTTTGCACCGGCGCCGCCTTCTTCGGCGGGTTGACCGACCAGCACCAGCGTTCCGCGCCAGCGGTCACGGTGTTCGGCCATCACACGGGCGGTGCCGACCCATGCGGCCATGTGGAGGTCGTGTCCGCAGGCATGCATCACCGGAATCATCTCTCCCGCGGCGTTCTTCGCGACCACGGTACTCGCGAACGGAAGGCCGGTCTTCTCGGCAACCGGCAAGGCGTCGAGCTCTGTCCGGAGCATGACGGTGGGACCGGGGCCGTTCTTCATTACGGCGACGATTCCGGTTTTCCCGACGCCGGTGACCACGTCGAACCCAAGCGCCCTGACGCGCGCGGCGAGCTTGGCCGCGGTCTGTACTTCCTGAAAGGCCAGCTCCGGGTGCTGATGCAGATCGATGTACAGCGCTTCGATGTCCGGATAGATGGCGTCAACGTCCGCCGGCGTCGGCGACCACGCGCCATCGCCGACCTGCGCGATCGACTGCCTGGAGACGATGAAGAGCAGCAGGATACCGAGCGCGGACAGGAATCTCACAGGCGCACCTCTGGCACCTCTTGAACCTCTTGAACCCCTTGAACCTTCTCAGGGCACCGGCAGCGTAGTCCGGTCGACGGTCTTGAACTGACCGACCATCAGCTCGTGCGCGTAGTTCTGCTGCTGGCACACGTATTCGAACAGCTCGGTGTTCGCTTCGAGGCGCAGGTTCATCGTCCCGCCCCACGGTTTCGTGTAGGCACCTGGATCGTCCACCGTCAGCTCGTAGCGCATCGCGGCGTACTCGGTGCGCGTGAATCTCTCGACCGTGTGCAGCGCCTCGGTGTGCGGCGCCGCGCCGCGATCGATCCAGAAGCCTTCGTTGTAGCCGACGGTGTCGACCACGAGCGTGTCGCCTTCCCACCAGCCGATCGAATGGCCGTAGTAGCTTGGCTCCAGGTTTCGTGGATGACCGCGGCCGTCGGTGTAGATCGTGCGGAAGGTGTGCGGGCCGCCGATGTCGAAGATGAACACCCGCCGGATTTCCGGCATCTCGACGATCTCCGCACCGTAGGGCGTCAGGAACTGACGCTGGAAGCCTGACGCCTTGCAGCGTGTGTGCGGCTCGAGCTCGTTGATCCGGCGGTCAGCGGAAACTGCGCGCGCCCACGGCTGGTAGGGAACGTTGTCGCCGCGCCCGCCGACCCCGCCGCCACCAATCCACACACCCTTTTCGTTGAGTTGGACGCGACCGGAGGCCAGCCGCGGGGCCGGCTTCGACGGCGCCGGCGCGCGCCCTCCCCGTCCGCCCCTGCCTGCAGCTCCCGCGCGTCCGGCTGGTGCCTGCGCACCGCCCGGGTTAGGAGCCGGCTGCTGCGCCTGCGGATTCTGCCCTTGCGCCGGCTGGCCCTGCTGCGCAGCAGGTGCGCCAACCAGAAGCGCCGCCAGAAAGACGGCGACCGCGAGAGAAAGAACGGTGCGGTTATGCATGCCGAGAGGATACGCGATCTTGCGCGCCCTACGGGACGATCAGCGTCCGGCGGTCCACTTTCGTTCCCTGCCCGACCATCAGCTCGTGAGCGTAGTTCTGCTCCTGACAGACGTATTCGAAGAGCTCGGTGTTGTCTTCCCAGAACAGATTCAGCTGCCCGGTCCAGGGCCGCGTGTACGCGCCCGGATCATCCACGGTCAACTCGTAGTGCAGCGTCGTCATGTTCGTGCGCGTCAACCGTTCGACGGTCCGCATCCGCTCGGTGCTGGGCAGGCCTCCGCGATCGAGCCAGAAGCTCTCGTTGAACCCCACGGTGTCGATGACGAGCGTGTCGCCTTCCCACCAGCCGATGGAATGACCGTAGTACGTCGGACTCACGTTCTTCGGATGCCCCCGGCCGTCCAGGTAAATCGTGCGGAACGTGTGCGGGCCACCGATGTCGAAAATGTAGACGCGTTTCAGGTCCGGCAGCTCTGTAATCTCGACGCCGTACGGCGTCAGGAAGACACGTGCGACACCCGACGGTTTGCAGCGGGCGTGCGGCTCGAGTTGATGCGTGCGCCGATTGGCAAAGAGTGCGCCCGCCCACGGCTGAAACGGCAGTTCCTTCGAGGGACCGAGCGGGTCGGGTATGACGGGACCTGGCAGCCAGACGCCCTTGTCCGCCGGCGTCGCACCTGCCAGCAGCGCGCGGCCTTCCTTGTTCCGCGGCGCCGGTGCCGGCGGCCCCGCGTTGCGGCCGCGGCCGCGTCCGGGTCCTGCTGCGCGCCCTCCGCGCCCGTCAGGAGCGCCGACCTGCGCGCCGGGATTCTGCTGCTGCTGCGCGACAGCGGATGGCGCCGGAAGGATGGCCGCGAATACCAACAGAGCGACGAGAACACTCAGCGCGTTTCGCATTTTCTATTTTCTTGTCAGCTCGTCATAGAGCGAACCGTAGAACTGTGGATTGAAGGTCCAGCCGAGATCATCGGTCTTCATCTGCGACGCGAGTGTTTCCCGCGTGGCGCCAGCCTTGATCGCTTCCCGCGCACGCGTCACGACGGTGGCAAACCTCGTTCGGTACGCCTCGACGTCCGCGCGTGTTTTCGGCTCGCCGCGTCCCGGGATCGCCATCTCGAAATCGAGCTTCAGCACGCCGTCGAGGATCGGTGCCCAGCCCACGGCGCTGCCGCCGTTCGCGAAGTCGACGATCGGGGCGTTGTCGGTCATCTGGTCGCTGACCATCACCACCTTCGCGTCGGGGAAATACGCCATCGTGTCGCCGCCCGAATGTCCACGTCCGAATGAATAGAGGCGCACTTCGGCGCCGCCGAACTTCAGCGTGTATTCCTTCGAGAACGTCTGCGTCGGCAGGCCGGGGATCTCCTTCGTCCGCGGATCGCTGGCCATATGCGTCTTCAGCGCGTCGAGCGCAATCACCGTCGCGCCGGCGTCGATGAACTTCTGGTTCGTCCCGACGTGATCCGGGTGGTGCTGGGTGTTGATCACGTATCTGACCGGCAGGTTCGACACGGACCGGATCTCTTCCATCAGGCGGTTGAAGTTTTCATCGCCCGGGTTCTTGGTATCGACGACGATCAGCCCTTCGGGCGTGACGCGAATAAGGGTGTTGGCGCCGCCGCCGGTCACCATGTAGAGGTTTGGCTTGAGCAGCCGGATCTTCTCGATTGTCTGCCCTGCGCCGCCGCGCCCGCCCCGGCCCTGGGCGGGGGGCTGCCAGGCGACGGCCGACGTGGTCACAAGGATGAGCAGGACGCAAACAGCCAAAGTGCCGCATTTCAGTGACATGCCGCACCTTATATCGCACCTTGACATCATCCGTACCCACCTCCATAGTTTCTTCCGACCGACCGCGGAGGAGGTTTCCGTGAAACGAATCAGCGTTGTCGGCGCTCTCTGCGTCGCGCTCGCGCCTGCCGCAGTGAGCGCTCATCATTCATTTGCCGCCCAATACGACGCCACGAAGCAGGTCACGCTCCAGGGCACCATCACGAAAGTCGAGTGGATGAACCCTCACGCCTACTTCTACATCGACGTCGCCGACGAGTCGGGAAAGGTCGTCAACTGGGCGGTTGAAGGCGGAGCGCCGAACGTCCTTTATCGCGAGGGGTGGAAGCCGACGTCGCTCAAAGCCGGCGACCGCGTGACCATCCTCGGCTCGCGCGCGAGGGACGGCTCGAACCTCGTCAACGCCCTGTCCTTCAAGCTGCCGGACGGCCGCTGCGTGTTTGCCGGAACGTCGGGACCGGGAGGCACCGGAACGCCGAACTGCACGGTGGGGAGGCGATGACGGAGAAGGCAAGAGTCAAGAGGCAAAAGGCAAAAGACATTCTTTTGACCTTTGCCTTTTGCCTTTTGACTTACTCGATCACAGCCGCCCAGTGGCACGGGTACAAGACGCCAGGGATTCCGCGGCTGCCCGATGGTTCACCGAATCTCTCAGCGCCGGCCCCGAAGACGCCTGATGGCAAACCCGACCTCTCCGGCATCTGGCAGGCGTCGCGGGCGGTGTTCGATCTGGCGCAGGCGGTGAAGAAGGGCGAGACGGTTCCGTTCTCGGCGGAAGGCAAGCGGATTTTCTCCGAGCGGCGCGCCACGCAATCGAAGGACGACCCGAGCGCACGCTGCCTGCCGACGGGACTGCCGGTTCGCGCGCTGCTGCGGACGCCCTTCAAGATCATCCAGACGCCGCCGGTCATGGCGATCCTCTACGAATCGCGTACCACATTCCGTCAGATTCTCACCGACGGCCGTCCGCTGCCGGACGTGGACTGGCCGGCGTGGAACGGATTTTCGGTCGGCCGCTGGCAGGGCGATACCTTCGTTGCCGAAACCGCCGGATTCAACGGCAAGCCCTGGCTCGACCAGGCGGGATACCCGGCAAGTAACGCGCTGAAAATCACGGAGCGCTTCAGGCGGCGCGACTTCGGCCACATGGACATGGAAATGGTGATCGACGACCGGACGATGTACACCAAGCCGTGGTCGATCTTCGGCGAGTTCATCCTGCAGGCGGACACCGAGCTCATCGAATTCATCTGCGAGGAAAACGAGAAAGATTCGGCATTTCTAAAATGAACATCACATTCACGCTGAACGGCACATCGCAGACGGTTGACGTCGTGCCCGAAATGCCGCTGCTCTGGGTGCTTCGCGACGTAGTCGGGCTGACAGGCACGAAGTTCGGCTGCGGGATGGCGCTGTGCGGTGCGTGCACGGTTCATCTTGACGGCCAGCCCGTACGCTCCTGCTCAACGCCGGTGAAGAGCGTCGCCGGCAAGCGAGTCGTCACGATCGAGGGGCTCTCGCCGAACGGCACGCATCCGGTGCAGCGCGCCTGGATGGAAGTGGACGTGCCGCAGTGCGGGTACTGCCAATCGGGTCAGGTGATGAGCGCCGCCGCGCTCCTCGCCCGCAAACCGAAGCCGACCGACGCGGACATCGACGAAGCGATGCGCGGGAATCTCTGCCGCTGCGGCACCTATCAATCGGTCCGCGCCGCGGTGCAGCGCGCGGCGGAGCTGTCCGGAGGGCGGTCATGAGCACGCGTCGAGCGTTTCTGAAAACCAGCGCTGCGGCGACGGGCGGCCTCCTGATTGGCGTCTATTTTCCCGACGTCGTCGGCGAGGCGGTCCTCGACGCGCAGTTCGGCCCGCCGGGCGGCGGGGCGATCACTCCGCATGCGTTCATCCGCATTGGGACGGACGACCTCGTCACCTTGACCATTCATAAGCCGGACAACGGCCAGGGAACGGAAACCTCCATCGCGCAGATTCTTGCCGAAGAGCTCGACTGCGACTGGTCGCGCATCAGGACCGAATTCGCGCCGATCAACGCCGCGCTCTATGGCGGCGCGCTGCAGGGCACGTTCGGCAGCCTCGCGATTCGCACGACCTACGATCCGATGCGCCGCACCGGCGCGGCCGCGCGCGACATGCTGATGCAGGCCGCGGCAGCGCGCTGGGGCATCGACAAGTCACAGTGCCGGACGGAGAACGGCGCCGTCATCAACACCGCGACGAACGCCCGCCTGTCGTACGGCAGCCTGGCGGAAGCAGCCGCGAAACTGCCGGTGCCGGCGAACGCCGCGCTGAAGGACCCGGCGCAGTTCAAGCTGATTGGCAAGCCGCTGCAGCGCGTCGACACGCCTGCGAAAGTCACCGGCAAGGCCACATTCGGCATCGACGTGCGCCTGGCGGGAATGCTGTACGCCGTCGTGGCACGCAGCGCGGTCTTTGGCGGCAAGGTCGCCCGCTTCGATGGAACGAAGGCGAAGGCCGTTCCCGGCGTCACGCACGTCGTCGAGATTCCTCAGGGCATCGCCGTCGTCGCGTCGAATACATGGGCGGCGATGGAGGGGCGCCGCGCCCTGCAGATCGAGTGGGATGAAGGGCCGAACGCGACGCTCACGGCGGCTGGCATCCGCGAGGCGCTGATCGGCCTGACGTCAAAGGCCGGCGGCGGCATGGCCGAACAGCACGGCGACTTCGACAAGGCGCTCGCGGCCGCCGGGCAGCCGATCGAGGCGCTCTACGAGGCGCCGTATCTCGCGCATGCGCGGCTCGAGCCGCATGCGTGCGTCGCCAGAATCGCGGATGGGATCTGCGAGATCTGGACCGGCACGCAGATTCCCGGCCAGGCACACAGCACCGCCGTCCAGGCGTCGGGACTTCGGCCCGAGCAGGTCAAGGTGCACACGACGTACATGGGCGGCAGCTACGGCAGCCGTGGCGGCGGCGCGTTCGTCGCGGAAGCCGTGGAGGTCGCAAAAGCCGTCAAGTCACCGGTGAAGCTCACCTACTCCAGAGACGATGAACTGCAGCATGACCTGTATCGCCCGGCGTCCGCCGTGCGGTTCGTGGCCGCGCTCGATTCGGACGGCTGGCCCTCGGCGTGGTCCGCCCGCATCGCCTGCCCGACCTGGATGGCGCTGCGCAACGGCGTCGCCCGCGAGAGCGTCGAAGGCATCGCCGAGTACGACATCCCGAACGTGAAGGTCGAATACCATGACCCGAAGCTGCCGATTCCGACCGGCTATTGGCGATCGGTCGGCCTGTCGCAGAACACGTTTTTCGCGGAGAGCTTCGTGGACGAGCTCGCGGTGCGCGGCCGGAAGGATCCGGTCGAACTTCGCCGGCGTCTCTACGCGAAGTCGCCGCGCCTGCTTGGCGTACTGAACCTTGCCGCCGAGAAAGCGCGCTGGGGGACGCCGCTCCCGCAGGGACGCTTCCGTGGCATCGCCGCCGTCGCCGGCTTCGGCAGCTTCAACGCGCAGGTGGCCGAAGTGTCAATCGAGCAGGGGAAAGTGCGCGTCCATCGCGTCGTCTGTGCCGTCGATTGCGGGCGTGTGATCAATCCGACCGGCGTCATCCAGCAGGCGCAGGGCGCAATGGTCTACGGCCTGAGCGCCGCGCTGCGCGGCAACATCACGATCGATCGGGGCCGCGTGGCAGAGTCGAACTTCCACCAGTACGAACCGCTCCGGATGCACGAGATGCCGGTCGTCGACGTGCACATCGTGCCGAGCACGGCGGCACCCGGTGGGATGGGCGAACTGACGACGCCGCCAATTGCCGCGGCGGTTGGAAACGCGATCTACGCAGCTACCGGTAAGAGGATTCGGCGGTTGCCCTTCAGTCTCGAGAAGTTCGCCTGACTCTCGCGGTCTTGAACCGCGTCAGTTCACGACGTCGAACATGACTCGTGCAATCTCGAGATCTTCAATTCTTGGTCGGAGATTTCTCGATGGCGTCGACGACGAGGACTTCGAGAGCCACACGCCGCGGCGTCAGCACCAGCCCGGCACGGCGCAGCGACGTGGCGACCGCACCACCGGAGATATCGTTGGCGACCTGAAGCGGCTCTGGAGGGATCGCTACGCCCATTGACGCACCATAGCGGACCGTCAGTATCCGCATGTTCGGTGAGGGCTCGAGTGCGATGTCGAAGTAGCCCGCCAAACCCGTGGCGTCGATTACGGGCCGGCCCACGAAGAGGCTGAGCGCCTCGGCGACCATTGCCATCGTCATCTTCCTGAATTCGAACCGCTTCGGGTCCAGTGTGTAGCTCGCTCCGCGCGGCAGCGACACAAAAATGCCGGCGCCGCTGCCGTTCAAGGTCTGCGTGATCGGTTGATCGGCAGGATCCGCACCTGGCGCGGTCGCGTCCACTTTCAGCTGCGTCGCGTTCGCGGTCAGTTGGTATCCGGGCAACTCTCGTGTCTCTCGGTGGACCCGCAGCCCGAAGCGCTCCGCGAGCAGCGTTTGCAGCATTGCGGGCACCTGCGATCGCAGAGCGCCGGAAGGCAGGGTCGCGGCGATATCGAATCTCGCGGATGCCAGCCAGTCTGGCCCGACGATGCGGTCGGCGTTGATCTGGTAGGCGAGGGCAATGCAATCAGCGAGGGAGGCATACTCGAGGCGTATGCGGCCCGGTTCGATCCGGATACCGGTGACGAGTTCGCGCTGGGGCTGATCCAGCCGTGGGCGGATGGACGCCACCTCGAACTTGGCCGGCTGCTGCGCCAGCAGAACGCCCATGGCCAGAGCCACGAGGGCAACAGGCATGGAGGAAGACTACTGCAAAATACTTTGCAACGCAAAGCATACTCGGTGGCTTCACAGGGCGTTGGTCTATAGGTGGGTGGTGCCGATGCTCAGAGCGCCCCCGAGCTGTGCTGGTCTGGCGACTGGCGGGTGGCAGTCAGTTGGTCAGTCCAAGGACCTCGAACCGGCCGTACTGTTGGAAATGATGGTCGAAGGTGAAGGCGCGTTTCACGCGCCGGGCGTCGAGCACGGCAAATGAAATCGCGTCGCAGAGCGTCCAGTCCTTATCCGCGTACTGCGCGATGATTGCCTTCGCGCTGCGCTCCTCGTCCGGGCTGGCAAGGACCACGGACAGGCCGCCGGCAAGCAGCCATTCACGGGCAATGGCACGGCCAAGCTTTCGCACGAGCAGGGCGTGCGTTTCAACCTCGATGTAGTTGGTGATAAAGGCAGGACGCTTCTCCGCGGCAATCCGGCGCGCAACGCGAACGGCGGCCAGATGATCGGCATCGTCCGCGTCGAGCAGCGCGAGGATCGCGCTCGAATCCCACAGGACGCTGCCGGTCACTGGTCGAGAAGGGCGTGCTTGTCGCGCGCGCCTGGCAGCGCGCCGCCGCCTCGCCCGGCGCCAACCAGGCGAAAGATCGGGTGGTCGTCGGTCAGGGCGGGAATGGCTCGGCGATCGGCACGTGCGGCGACACGCGGTGCATAAACGAGCCGGCGGCCGCCCCGCCGCACCGTCTTGAGCTCGCCGCGTTGAATGCGTCTCCAGATCGTGGACCGCGAGACGCCGAGCCGGCGACCGGCCTGCTCCACGGTCAGCAGCCTGTCCATGTCCGCCATCATATCACTATCGTCTCATCGTCTCATTCGTCTCACATGGGCAACCGCGGCGGAACCCGCCCGCGAGGCGTGGAGGCAGATCGCTGCGGTGATCGGAGAGGGAATTCGCCGGCTACCGTTCAGCCTGGAGAAGCTCTGGCCATTCGTCGATCTTGATTCGTCCGACGACGCGGGACCCGCCCGCGCCGTCGGATCCGAACACGAGCGCTTCGCCCTGCAGGACGTCTTTGACCTCGGGAAACGCGGCCAGTACGTTCGGCACGTGAGTCACGAGGAGCGTGTTCGTGCCGCGCGGCAGTTCCCTCACTTTCTTCTGTAACCATTCGGTCTGCGCTGGTTGCACACGTTGCATGCTCTGCGGGCCTTCGCCAAGCTCGGGGATGGCACGCGGGTTCGGGAATCGCGCCAGGCGCGCCGTTTCGCGGGTTCGATAGGCCGGGCCGGTGAGCACCTCGCCGATGGGAATCTTCAAACGCCGCAGGGCGTCCCCCATTGCCGCTGCAGTCGTCCTGCCCGTCTCGTCGAGCTGACGCTCGGGCGGCACGTTGTCGGGATTCGGCTTTGCCGGGATGTTGCCAGGCGAGCTGGCGTGGCGCATCACGATCACGTTGCCGCCACCCCGCAGCGCCTTGACGAGCGCCGGCCCGGCGAGCGTTTGCGCGTGGGCAGCCGTGACGACAAGGGCGGATGCCGCTGCGACAACGGTCACTATGGAGAGTCTCATCATCCCACCTGCGGATTCGCCGGGTCCGCGGCGACGGCACCATCACGCCGCGGAACCCGGCCTACAAGAGCGGCATTCGATTTTCACCCCGATAAACCGCGCACGGCCGTCGGGGGTGAGTACCCACTCGCGATTCTGCCACGGCGGGTCGTGGCGCATGTGTTGCGAATGCCCGCATTCCAGCTCGGCCACCCAATGCCCCTCATCGTCCTGATGAAAACCAACGATAGCGCGCTGCGGAGCGGGCCGCTCATCGCCGTGCTTCGGCACGTGGCGTAGTGTCCGCCTTCAGGCGGACCCATGAAAACAACAAAACATGGGACACGATCACGACCGGCACGACGAACGTCGGAAGGATCGCGAGCGGGAGCGACATGAACGGTTCGACGAACGCGGGATCCCTGAGGTACAGGCGGATCGCATTACCAATGACGGCGAGGATGTCGAGCAGGCCGGCAACGTTCCAGACATAGAACGCCCACCGCTGCCAGGGCGTGCGCACCGGCAGACAGCCCATCAGGACCCAGATCGCCGCCACACCGACGAGGATGTCTCCCCAACCCGCGGGCGTCGTGAACTCCCGCGGGATCACATCGCGCGCGCCGAGGACGAGGAAGTACGCGCCCGCCGCGATCCGGACCACATTGAACAACACGAGCGGTCCCGGTCCGATCTGCCGGACCCCTTCACGAGCGCCGCGCGACAACCGGACGACGAGCAGCACGACAATCGTCAACCCGACCGCAACCGCCGGCGGCGGTATGGGCGACTGCCGCAGGACGCCTGTCGCACCGACAATGGCCGCGACGACGAGCCAGACAAAGACAACGAGACGGACCATCAAGAACCC
>JBOGIQ010000138.1:0-13971 GCA_050742535.1 Vicinamibacterales bacterium
GCCGCACGCCGGCTGGATCCCGGGGCTCCCGCGCTCCATCGCCTGAATCGCACCGAGTACAGCAACGCCATCCGCGATCTCCTGGCGCTCGACGTGGACGTCAGCGCGCTGCTGCCGCCGGACGATTCGACCGCCGGCTTCGACAACATTGCCGACGTCCTTGGCGTTTCTCCCGCGCTCATCGAGGGCTACGTCGCGGCGGCCACGAAGATCAGCCGGCTTGCGGTGGGCGACCCGTCAATCGGCCTCGATCGGGTCGTCTATCGCGTGCCGGGCGATCTGTCGCAGGACGAGCAGCTCGACGGCCTGCCGATCGGCACGCGCGGCGGGATTGTCATTCGTCACACGTTCCCGCTCGACGCGGAATACGACATTCAGGTCGCGCAGGCTGGCGGCGGAGCGCGGCTGGGCGGAGCGCCGCCGGCGGGCGGAGGCGGGCGCGGCGAAGGGCCGTACGTCGCGATTGATGGCGTGCGCGTCCAGGTACAGGGGCGAGGCGCCACGCGCATCCGCGTCACGGCAGGACCCCACACCGTTGCTGCCGCGGCTCTCGCGGGTAACCGGACCGCCGGTGCGGACGGGATCTTCGACATCGCGTCGCGGGCGCCGGGGGTCTCGCAGATCGCCATTGCCGGACCGCACAACGCAACCGGGCCTGGCGATACGCCAAGTCGAAGACGGCTGTTCGTCTGCACGCCTGCCTCGGCCTCGGATGAAGAGCCGTGCGCGCGCCGGATTCTGTCGACGCTTCTGACGCGCGCGTATCGACGACCGGTGGCCCCGTCGGCGCCGGAGATCGCGGCGCCTCTCGAGTTCTACCGTGCCGGACGAAAGGGCGGCAGCTTCGGCGCGGGGATCCAGCGGGCGCTGGCGCGCGTGCTCGTCGATCCGTCGTTCCTGTTCCGGTTCGAGCGCGAGCCTGCCTCCGTCGCCGCCGGCGCGGCTTACCGGGTCAGCGATCTCGAGCTCGCGTCGCGCCTGTCGTTCTTCCTGTGGAGCAGCATCCCGGACGACGATCTGGTCGCGGTGGCGGCGAAAGGCGCGCTCAAGGACCCGGCGACGCTGGAGCGCCAGGTGCGGCGAATGCTCGCGGATCCGCGCGCCGACGCGCTTGTCGCCAACTTCGCCGGACAGTGGCTGTTTCTGCGCGAGTTGAAGAACGCGCGGCCGGACGCACCGGGTTTCGACGCCAACCTCCGCACCTCGATGCAGCGCGAGACCGAGCTGCTCTTCCGCGCCATCCTGCAGGAGGACCGCAGCGTCGTCGAGCTGCTCGACTCGGACTTCACGTACGTGGACGAGCGGCTCGCGCGCCACTACGGCGTTGACGGGGTGCGCGGTCCCCGGATGCGCCGCATCACGATACCGGCCGACAGTCCGCGCCGCGGTCTGCTGGGGCATGGCAGCATCCTGACGCTCACGTCGGCGGCGAACCGCACGTCGCCCGTCGTCCGCGGCAAGTGGATTCTCGACAACATGCTGGGAACGCCGCCGCCGCAGCCGCCGCCCGGCGTCGAAACGAACCTCGAAAAGGACCCGCAGCAGGTCAAGGCGACGTCGCTGCGCCAGCGGCTCGAGCAGCATCGCAACAATCCGACATGCGCAGCGTGCCACCGGCTGATCGACCCGATCGGCCTGGCACTCGAGAATTTCGATCACACCGGCCGGTGGCGCGAAATGGACGGCCCGATGCGCATCGATGCGACCGGACAGCTCGCCGACGGGACGAAGATCACCGGCCCCGATTCGCTGCGGCGGGCGCTGCTGGCGCGGTCCGATGTGTTCGTGAGCGTTGCCGCCGAAAAGCTCCTGACCTACGCGGTCGGCCGCCCGATGCGGGCCGAGGACATGCCTGCCGTGCGGGCGATGGTCAGAGGCGCCGCGCCCGAGCAGTACAAGTTGTCGTCGTTGATCCTGCAGACAGTCCGGACGCCGCAATTCCAGATGCGGACCAAAGCCACCAAGTGAGGGCTCGCGCCATGTTCATTTTCAAGAAGCACCTGTCGCGTCGAACGTTCCTGCGGGGGACGGGCGCTGTTGTCGCGCTGCCGTTCCTCGATGCGATGGCGCCGGCGCAGACGCCGGTCCGCAACACGGCGGCGGTGCCGAAAACGCGGTTCGCCTGTTTCTACGTTCCGCATGGCGCGACGATGGACAAGTGGACGCCGGCGACGACCGGCAGCGGCTTCGAGTTCACCGAGATTCTGAAGCCGCTCGAGCCGTTCCGCGAGCGCGTCAACATCATCAGCGGGCTCGCCCATCCATACGTGGCCGGAGCGGGCGGCGCGGACGTTTCGGCCGGCGCGAATCACACGCGGGCGGCCGCGGTATTTCTCACCGGCGCGGTGCCAGAGCGAGGCACGCAGGCGCACCTCGGTGTTTCCGTCGATCAGGTGGCCGCGCGGCAGATCGGCCAGGACACGCCGCTCCCCTCGCTCGAGCTGTCGATCGAGGAATCGGTGCTCGCATGCGAGGCGGCGTTCAGCTGCGCGTATCGCAACTCCATCTCGTGGAAGTCGCCCAGCGATCCGCTGCCGATGCAGAACAACCCGCGGCTCGTGTTCGAGAAGCTGTTCGGCGACGGCAACTCCACGGCCGAGCGGCGGTCGCGCCGGCAGGAATCGCGCAGCCTCCTCGACTCGGTGATGAGCCAGGTCGCGTCGCTGCAGTCCGATCTCGCGCCAAACGACCGGCGGCGGCTGACGCAGTACCTCGACGACGTGCGCGAAGTGGAACGGCGGATTCAGCGCGCGGAGGCCAGCGTGCGCGACGACCTGACGCTGCCGGAGCAGCCGTCCGGCGTGCCGGCGACGTTCCAGGAGCATCTGAAGCTGCTGATGGACCTCCAGGTGATCGCGTTCGAGGCCGACATCACGCGCGTGTCGACGCTGATGTTCGCGCGTGAGCTGAGCGGCGCCGTCTATCCCGAGACGAGCATCCGCGACCCGTTCCACAATCTGTCGCACCACTCGAACGACCGCGGCAACATGGACCGGTTCGCGCAGTTGAACACGTATCACATGACCAAGTTCGCCTACTTCCTGGAGCGGCTGAAGGCCACCGCCGACGGCGACGGGACGCTGCTCGATCATGCGCTCGTGCTCTACGGCAGCTCGCTGAGCGACGGCAACCAGCACAACTTCAGCCCGCTGCCGATCGTGCTCGCAGGCGGCGCGTCGGGGCGGTTGAAGGGCGGCCGCCACCTGCAGTTCGAGAAGGACACGCGGATGTCGAACCTGCTGGCGGCAACGCTCAACACGCTCGGCGTGCCGACGGAGAAGTTCGGCGACGGCACCGGCGTGCTCGACATCTGATCTGCCATGAGGATCATTCAAATCGTCTCGACGGCGTTCGTCGTCGCTGCCATGACCGCAATCGGGATCGCGCAGGCTCCTGCGACAAAGGCCTTGCCGCTGGAGAACCTCGGTCTCGAACACCTCGACATCATCGTCCCCGACACGTCGGCATCCGCGAGGTTCTACAGCCGCATCTTCAAGTCGGCGCTGCACCAGCAGCCCGTGCGCGACACGCTGCGCTACTTCATCCTGCTGGGCGATCTGCCCGCGGATCGGCAGGTTGGCTACGTTGCAATTGGCGCCGCCGGCGAGCGCAAGCCGGCAATCGGACATTACTGCACGCTGGCAAAGGTCTACGACCGTGCGGGTATGGCGACGGCGCTGCAGAGCGCCGGTTTCGGCGTTGCGGGAGCTGGGCCGACGGGCATGTGGCCCGATCCCGACGGGCTCGAGCTGCAGTTGTTTCAGCTGCCCGCGGGCCTCGTGACGGCGGCCGTCCCCTCGCCGCTGGACGCCGCGCGCGATGGTCTCCTCACCCCACGCGGCGTGGATCACGTGATGCTGCGCGTCACGAGTCTCGAGAAATCTCTGCCGTACTACCGGCTCGTCTACGGCCCGTCAGTGGAACGGCCGCGCGATGCGAACGGCCGCGTGTGGCTCCAGCTCGCTCGCAACACGCGCCTTGGTCTCGAGCAGGCGGCAGCCGGGCAGCCGCCGACCATCAGCCACTACACGATAAAGGTTGCGCCGTTCGACCGCGGCGCGCTCGAGACCCGCGTGCGCGAAGCGGGTGGACGCGTGATCCCCGCACCGGACGAGCCCGACGTCATCCGCTTCGCCGACAACAACGGCATCGTCGTCGAGGTGAGAGTGGCGGAATAGCCAGATTCCGTCACTTATTCGCGGCCGGCGGCGCCGGGAAGTACGTCGCCACCCGGTCGTTGAGCGTGAACTCCATGCCCAGGCCGGGGTACTGCTTGAGCACATTCGCGCGCATCTCCGCCGCGGTCTTCGACCGCGCCACGTTGACGTCCCAGTCCGCGATGTATTTCTTCATGAACTCGATCGACCGCATGTCACGTGTCGCTCCGGGCCCCTCGTGGCCGGGAATGACGATCGCGGGACCAAGCGCGGTGATCTGAGCGATCGTCCTGAGCCAGTTGTCGCGTGCCTCTGCGCGCGGCACACCGAAGTAGACGTGGTCGAACACGATGTCTCCGGTGATCACCGCCTTGAGCGACGGTACCCACACAAAGCTGTTGCCCGGACCGTCTGACCCCTGAACGCCACCCGTGATCGGGAACTCTTCTCCCTCCAGCGTCAGCACCGGCGTCGCGAGTTCGTCCGGCAGCACCGGCTCGGGACCGGGGATGTTGTTGCCGTACACCGGAAACCAGAACTTCTGCCGCGCCGGCCAGCCGGTCCTCGCCGCGTTCACCGTCGCCGGCAGCGCAACGATCTTCGCCTCGGGGAACGCCTGCTTCAGCACCGCGAAGCCGAAGAGATGGTCCGGGTGCGCGTGCGTCGAATAGATGGTCGTCAGCCTCTTCTTCGTCTCGAGAATCTCGGCCGCGAGCTTGTGCGCCTCGCTGAGCGAGAACTGCGGGTCGATAACGACCATGTCGCGCTCACCGGTGACCATCGTCGAGTTGACGTCATACCCGACCTGCCCGCGCCCCGTGTGCACCTTCAGCGTGAACTTCGATTGCGTCTCCGCGGCGGCCGTGCACAGCAGCACGACCGCGATCGCCACCGAAATCAACTTCGACACCACCTTCGACATGCGCACATCCCTTTCAAAACGTGTCAGGCTCGCCTCACGTTCGCATCGATGATCTGCGGCACCTCAGGCTGAGGGGCGGCAAAAAACAGTCAAAAGCCTCGACAAAACCGGAGCGCGGTGTGCGGGGCACATGGCATGGTGGGACACTATGGCGACTCCCGGAGGCCGCCATGATGCGTCGATTCCGTGTGTGCGTACCGTTCCTCGCGCTGCTGACGTTCACGATCGCGCCAGATCAACCCGTCGGGGGTCAGCAGCCGGCACCGGCAAAGGGGACGCTGGAGCGCATAACAGTCCACGGCCGTGCGCTCGAGGGCAACCTGGAAGGCGATTCGCCGGATCGACCTGTCGTCGTCTACCTGCCCCCCAGCTACGCGCGCGAGACGAATCGCCGTTACCCGGTGCTCTACTTCCTCCACGGCTACACGGCGACGGCCGAGGCCTACGTCAAGTCGCTCGCGATTCCGGACTCGATCGATAGAGCGATCGCCGCCGGTGCCCGCGAGATGATCGTCGTCATTCCCGACGCGTTCACGAAGTACAGCGGCAGCATGTTCTCGAACTCGCCGACCACCGGGTTCTGGGAGACATTCGTCGCCGATGACCTGACGGCGTTCATCGACAAGCGGTACAGGACCATCGCCTCGCGAAACGGCCGCGGCCTCGCCGGGCACTCGATGGGCGGCTACGGCACGATGCGTATCGGCATGAAGCAGGCACACGCCTTCGGCGCGCTGTACGCCATGAGCTCATGCTGCCTGATGAACGACCCGGCTGCCGGACGCGGCGGCGCAGCCGGTCGCGGCGAGGCCGGTCGCGGCGCGCCCCAGGGCCGCGGCGCCGCTCAAGACGCAGGCCAGGGCCGCGGCGGCGGCATGGCCAACGCGCTGTCCGCACAGGCGGCGGCGTGGGCGCCCAACCCGAAGCACCCGCCGCAGTTCTTCGACCTGCCGACGCAGGACGGCGAGATCCAGCCGCTCGTTGCCGCAAAGTGGGTCGCCAACTCGCCGCTCGTCTTCGTCGATCAGTACGTGCCGTCGCTCCGATCGATGCGTGCGGTCGCGCTCGACATCGGCAACCAGGATCCGTTCGTCGCTACCAACCGCCAGCTCGCCGACGCGCTGACGCGCCTCGACGTGCCGCACACGATCGAGGTGTACGAGGGCGATCACGGCAACCGCATCCGCGAGCGGTTCGAGACGCACGTGCTGCCGTTCTTCTCGGGGCACCTGACGACCCCGTGACTCGGATCCTCCTCCCTGTCGCCGCCGGTCTGGTGACGATCGCAGCGTCGCTGCACCTGGTAGGACTCCCCCGCGCCGCCGGCGCCCAGACCAGTCGCGACAGAGCGTCGGCGATGCGCACGCTGTGGGGCGATCCGGACCTGCAGGGTGAATGGACGGCTGAAGGCGAGTACGGCGTGCCGTTCGAGCGGGCGCCGCAGTTCGGCACGCGGCAGTTCCTCACCGACGAGGAATATGCGAAGCGGCTCGAAGACGTCCGGATCCGCGACGAGCGCGATCTGGCGCCGGTGGACGTCCTCTCAGGAAAGGTGGACGCGCCGAATGCGCCGATACCGCACTGGCGCGAGTACAACACGACCTCTCGTCGTACCTCGCTGGTAATCGATCCTCCAAACGGACGACTCCCGGCGCGAATACCGACAGCCCGACCGGTTCCCGCGCAGCGCTGTGGCAGCCTGCAACGCGGCGAGCCGTGCGACAGCTACGAGGATTACGGGCTCGGCGTCCGGTGCATCGTGCACGGCGGAGGCTTTCCCGACGCGATGTTTCCAGCGGTTTACAACGCCAACTTCCGCATCGTCCAGACGCCGGGAGCCGTGGCGATCGTCTACGAGCTGATTCACGACACCCGCGTGATTCCGATCGACTCGTCCGCACCGCGACAGCCGCTGCTCTCGCCCGCGATCCGGATGTACATGGGTGCGGCGCGTGGACGCTGGGACGGGACAACGCTGGTTGTTGAAACAACCAACCTGAAGGCCAATACCCGCGGGGCATCGCCCGGGCTGCGGCTGATGGAACGCTTCACCCGCACGACGCGGGACACGATTCAGTACCAGGTCACCTTCGACGATCCCGCCACGTGGACGGCGCCCTGGACCGCAGCGCTCGACCTGAAGGCGCGGCGGGATGATGCGGGCGTCTTCGAGTACGCATGCCACGAGGGGAACTACGGCATGCGGTACATGCTGGCGGCGTCGCGCCTGCAGGATCGCCCCGCCGCGAGCGACGCGCCCGCGCGGAAACCCTGACTTGCGAGGGAATCTCGTCTATGACGACGCGTATCGCGACGCTTCTTCTGGCCGGACTGCTGGGTGTGCCTGCGTCCGGCCGGGCCCAGTGGATCCACTATCCGACAGCAGGTGTGCCGACAAAGGCGGACGGCACCCGGGATCTGGCTGCGCCTGCACCACGCCTGGCGGATGGGAAGCCGGACTTCTCCGGAATCTGGCACACGGCGCGCATCATTCCGTGCGATGACACGCTCAGCCGTTTCCTTCCGTGCGGCAGCGAAATCGGCGGATCGCCGCTGGCGCTCAGTCTCGGTAACGATATGCCGGGCGGACTGCCGTATCAGCCGTGGGCCGCGGCGCTCGTCAAGCAGCGAACAGCGGACCAGGGAGTGGACGACCCGCACGTGCGGTGCCTGCCCGATAATCCGCCGCGCACCTGGGTCATGCCCCATCTGACCAAGGCGGTACACACTCCGAAATTGATGGTGCTGCTCTACGAGGTCAATGCGATGTACCGCCAGATCTTCATCGATGGGCGACCGTTGCCTGAAGATCCCAATCCCGGGTGGAACGGCTACTCGACAGCGCGTTGGGACGCCGACACTCTGGTCGTGCAGACGGCAGGGTTTCGCGACGGCCTGTGGGCCGACATGAGCGGGAGTCCCCTGAGCGAAGCGGCACGACTCACCGAGCGCATCCGTCGCCCCAACTATGGAACGCTCGAACTCGAAATCACCGTGGATGATCCGCGGGTGTACACAAAGCCCTGGACTGTCACGATGACTCAGAAGCTCGAACTCGACACCGAATTGATCGACGAAATCTGCCTGGAAAACGAAAAAGCGTACCAGCGGATGAAGTCGGTACAGTTGGCGGCCCAGGGTGGCGTCACAGGCCGATGGGCAGCGGGTGGCAATTCGGTCTTCGTCCTGCGTCAGACCGGCACTGCCGTGACAGGTGAGATTCAGGGGGCGCCCGGCGAACCGGTCTTCAAAATCGTCGATGGGGCGGTTCGGGGCAATCAGATTCAGTTCTTCGTGCTGCACGACGACGCGAACGATCCCGAAGTCAAGGCCGACGGGGGAAATCCGTTTCACAACACTGCGAAAGGAACGTTCACAGCAGACGAGATCTCGATCTCCGGCTCACGGGAGAACACAACGATCCGCGAATACCGCCTGGTGCTGAAGCGGATCAAAGCAGATTGACGGGTCAGCTGCGCGTCGCGTGTTCGCACGCCGCATTGCCACGTCACAAAGACGCGGGCTGCTGCTGCCCGTACTCCGAGCGATTCAGCCGCTCGAGCATCGCACGCGTGGGATCGAAGATCCAATTCAGCAGCAGGCCGAAGAACAACAGCGCGGAAAACGCCGCCGCCAGCCAGAAGGCGTACCTGATGTGACCCATCGCATCGCCAACCGCGCCCATCGCGAGCGGCGCCACCACCGCTGACACGCAGGTGAAAAACAGGATGACGCCTGCCGCCGCGCCATGCTCCGACTTCGGCACGCAGCTGATGCCCTTGGAATTGAGCGTGGGATAGATGATCGACATGAACAGCCCCGACAGCGGCAGCAGATAGACCGCCCAGGCGATGCCCATCAGCACGCTGGCGGCGAACGACACCAGAATCGCGCCGCTGAAGAGCGCGGCAACGGCCTGCCAGTGAAACCGGGTCAGCATCCAGGCGCCGAGAAAGCGACCGGCCGCACGCAGGAGGAAGAAGATCGACAGGCTGTAGGCGACCACCCATGTGACCGGCGTGCCGGGCGGCGCGAGCCATGTCGGCATCCAGACGTAGATCGCCGCCTCGACTGCCACGTACAGGAAGATACCGGTCGAGAACGCCAGGACGTACCAGTTCTTCATCGCGGCAACGGTTCCGCTCATGCCCACATGCGCCGCTGCCGGTCTCGGCGACTGCGGATAGTCGATCTGCAGTGCGGTGGCGATCAGCAGGACGCACATGCCACCGGCAAGCACGTAGAGCCACTGCCACGCGACGTCGGCGCCAAGCAGCCGCGCGAGGATTGCAGGGCCGATGATCGAACCGACTCCGAAGAAGCCTTCGGCCGTGTTCATGATCGCGGTGTGTTGCGCGGTGGACGTCGAGATGTCGCCGATCAACGCGAGCGCGGCGGTCTTGAACACGGCGATGGCCACGCCCGAGAGCCCCATCAGCAGCGTAAAGAAGAGAAAGGTGTCGCCGGCCAGAAAGGCGAACGATGACGCGGCAAAGAGCGTCAGCCCCGCCACCAGAACCGGCCGCCGGCCGCACCGGTCGGCAAGCTGCCCAAGAACGAGTCCTGCCACCGCAATCCCACCCATCGTCGCGTATTGAAACGCCCCGGCTGCCGTGAGACTGAGCCCGAACGTCCGGATCACTTCGGGGATGATCAGGCCGACGGAGTCGGTGGTCATCGCGAACATCGCGAACATCACGTAGGTCAGCCCTTTGATTGCCGTCATGTTGTCCACACGAGAGTGCCCTCGGGTACGCCCACCTGGGTGCCGACGATCGACGCGCGCATCCGCCCCAGGTCCACGTCGAGGCGGGACCAGTCGGAACCGTTCCGCCATTCCAGCACGAGCTGGTCCGGTGCCGAAGACGACACGTGCGACGTACCGCCGAAGGAGGGATGGCTGCCGCGAAATCGCAGAAGATCGCACAGCGCCCGGACGACGGGCCGCTCCAGTGCGCGGGCCACTTCGTCGTCCACGTAGTAGTGGCGGTTGATGTCGCGGCCGACACCCGTGCGCCGCAGCAATTCCATATCGTTGCTGCCGGCGAGCAGGCCGACGTAGTAGACCTGCGGGATGCCTGGTACAAAGCACTGAATCGCGCGGGCGACGAGATACTCGTCATCGCGGCGTCCAAGCGCGTCATAGAACGTGCAGTTGATCTGGTGCACGTCCACATTGGCCGCGGCAGTACCGCTCGCGTGACGGCTCTCGCCGCGACTGCGCTCGTGAATGGTTGCGACCAGCGCGTGAATGTCCTGCGGTGGCAGCAGCCCAGGACCCGGCCGCCGCGGGTCGGCGTCCACGTCCTGCACGCCGATGCCGTCGTGCGTATCGAGCACGGTCACGGCATTGCGCGGACGAATCGCAAGCCATCGGCACAGCTGCGCCACGTCGCGCGCGTAGAGCGCGTGGAGCACGAGCGGTGGGAGCGCAAAGTCGTAGACCCAGTCCACCCGGCGCGCCACGTCGATCTGATCCTGGTGGTGTCCGTGCACCTCGACCAGCACGTCCAGGCCGCGGGCATGGGCCTGAGCGGTGATGTCGGCAATGAGCGCGAACGTCTCGGGGATCATGAAGCAGCTCGTGCCGGCCTTCTTCACCGCGAAGCCGACCGCGTCGAGCCGGATGGCGCTGATGCCTGCCACATGAAACCGGTCCAGGACGCTCTCGAGATATCGACGTCCTTCCGGGTGATGGACATCGATGTCAATCTGCTCGCTGGTGAATGTCGTCCACAGCAACACGTCATCGCCGTGCGCCGTCAGGTATTTCGTGAACGGCGGGTGCGGCCGCGGCGTGTGCAGCGCGAGCAGATCCGATTCGCGCGCACCGCCACCGAAGACGCGATCGTAGGTGAGAAACATGCCGGCGTACGGTGACGCGGCGCCGCGCTGATCGAAGTCTTTGAATTGCGGAGAACGGCTCGATACGTGATTGACGATTACGTCGGCCATTACCTCGGTCCCCGCCGCGAGCGCCGCCACGTCGTCCCACGTCCCCAGCCGTGGATCGACCTGGGCGTGATCGATCGGGTCGAACCCGGCGTCAGCGCCGTCGATCGGGTGGAAGAACGGCAGCACGTGGACGCCGCCAAACAGTCCCCGCAGCGGCCCGTCGAGCAGATGCTGAAGCTGCCGGAACGTCCCGCCGGACAGGCGATCGACGTAGGCGACGAGTTGCGCCTGGTTCTTCATGCGCGCCTCCGCAGTCTTCAGTTGCGTTGGCGCGATTTCTCGATGAGGCCGAGGATGCCGTTGACGATCGACGACTCTGCGCACCCTGGCTGCAGCCGTGATGACAACACCTCGAACGTGTGCTTGCCGAACGACGCGTCGTCCGGAATGTAGCCGGAGCGTGCCGAGCCATTGGTCAGGGTGGCCATCATCGTGGCTGTGTAGGGCGACTCGCGCTTGAGCCGCTGCGCAATCGCGGTAAACACCTCGGCATTCACGGCGCCGATCATGACGTCGCCAATCCGCAGCAGCCCGAGGCGGATCTCGACCGGACTGCCCTCCTTGTAGGTGCCTTCGAAACCCGCGCGTCCCTGATTCGTCCGCTCCCGTCCGGGGCAGGTGGCCACCGAGTAGCTGCCGTTGAGAGCAACCGCGGTGTCAGTGTGCGTGATGCCGCGCATCACCTGCATCACCTCTTCGCCGAGGAACTGCCCCATCGACAGGACCATCTGCCGCTGTTGATTCATCAACCGCGCAACGCTCGGGTCATCCCTGTTCAGCCCTTCGCCGCCGGGCGGCATGGCGTTGCTGATGTCGATGCCGCGGCTGGCGTACTCCTTCGCACGGATATCACGGAGGTCATAGGTCTGCTGGTAGTAGATCGGATTCTGATCGCCTGCGGCGCCGCTCGACCACACGGCCACGACGCGGCCGTCGTACGAGTCTTCGACGTAGGTCGAGGCCGCCCCGGGGATGTCGGCGCTGACCTGATCGAGCTGGCCGGCGATCACGGCGTGAACCGCGTAGTTGTAGTAGACCGCGATGGGCACACCGGCGAGTGTGTCGAACCTCAGCACCGCCACCGTCTTGTCGGACGGCCCCTCGCGGTTCGGTCCCTCCCACCACCGATGGGTCTGCGGATCGATCATCTGGCGGTTCACGTTGATGTACGACTCTCCCGCGCCATACCCCACTCGTGCGGGCGTCAGTCTCTGCCTCGCCAGGCGAACCGACTCGACGATCTTCTGCTCGTAGTCCTGAGCGCGCTGTCCGCCGGCACTGTGCGTGTGCGTCGCGGTCAGGAGCACGTTCGACGTGGGAATTCCCAGCTCCTTTTCGATTCGCCCTGTCACCGCCTGCCACAGCGCCGTCGGTATCGCCCCGGCATCCACCGTGATGAGTGCTGCGCTGGACGTGCCGTTCTCGAGAACAATCGCGCGCGCGTACAAGCGATCGAGGATGCCGCGACTGTTCTTCGGGAGCTCACCCTGGGAAGGCGTGACATCCACCCTCGCAGCGCCGGCGCGCAAGACCGCTGCGCCTGTCGTCTGGGCGGATGCTGCCGGCGCCGTCGCGGTCACCACCAGCAGCGTCGCGAACACGGCCGTCCACGTGTGCGTGCTGTATCGCATTCGTCCCTCTGTCGCTAAGATACGTAAGGCTCCCCTGACCGCATGCGTCGTCCCTCTCGTCAACGTGACACGCTGACGCCCGCGAAACATCCGCGTCTGCGCGATCACCGGCATCCGCCAACATCGGCGGCAGCGATCGAAGCGCAGCTCAGTCCGCAGGGCGAGCCCGTGCTGGGACTATATCTCCACATCGCCTACCACAAGGTGATGTCCACCTTCAGCCGCAAGGTCGGCCACGGCCAAGTGACGCCGGCGATCATCGGCGTGATCACCATGCTGGCAGAGCATCCAGGCATCAGCCAGGCCAGGCTGGCCCGCTTGATCGGCCTGGAACGTGCCACGATCGGCAGCACGGTCGGGCGTGCGATTGAAGCCGGCTTCGTCGTGAGAACGGACGCTCACGGAGACGCCCGGAGCTACGCACTGGCGCTGTCACCGCGAGGCGAGCGGATGCTGCGCACGCTTCGCCGGCGCATCGCCGAACACGAGAAGGCCGCGGGCGCGCACCTGACGCCGGCTGAGCGGCGAGCGCTGCGGGCGCTCCTGCACAAACTGCTCTACGGCCGGTAGCAGAGCCGCCTGGAAATCTGCTTGCGCCCTCTGTAAGGGCCCGTTACGATCTCGTCCGGTCGAGCAGTCGTCATCGTTCAGGAGCGTCCCCATCATGCAATCACGTCGACGACAGGCATTTTTCGGGTGGACCGCTGCAGCCAGTCTCGTCGGCCTCGCTACCGCCTACGCGGCAGCGGGCGCCCAGGTGTCCGCACCAGCCGCCAACGACATCAGCGTCACCAGTGACACGTGCACGAGCGCGAAGCTTGGCCGCGAGGTACCAGTCGAAAGGATCGGCGAGCCGGTGCGCCGGGTCACGCTGGCAGCGCCCACCTGGACAGCCGCGACGGCAAACAGCCCTGGTTACTGCCGCGTCGACGGCGTGATCGAACCGGTCGATACCGCCCCAACGGCACGGCCGATCAACTTCGCCGTGGCGCTGCCGGCGCAGTGGAGCCGACGTGCGGTGCAGCTCGGCGGCGGCGGCATGAACGGCACCATTCCGAACCTGACCGGCGGCGCGGGACCCGGCTCGCCATCACTGCTGGCCCGCGGCGTCGTGACCTACGGCAGCGACTCCGGACATCAGGCAGGATTCGGTCGCGGCGGCGGTCGTGCCGGGGCGCCACGTGCCGGCGGACCCGGTCCGGCGGGCGACGACTGGGCGCTCAACGACGAAGCGATCGCCAATCTCGGCCACATGCAGATGAAGAAGACGCATGACGCCGCGTTCGTGATCATCGAACGTCTGTAC
>JBOGIQ010000139.1:0-13750 GCA_050742535.1 Vicinamibacterales bacterium
CTGAATGGCGACCGAGCGTAGCTGCTTCCTTCTACAGCAACGGTGATGCCATCTTTGCCCGGAGACGGGCGGCCGCGCGCGCTACTTCATGACTGGCGGCCGGCGCGCGATGACCGCGCCCACTGCCGCCATCAGGCCGACATCGTCGAACGGCTTGTCGAGATGCCTCACGAATCCCGCCGTCTCCGTGTGCCGATGATCACCGCTACTCGCCAGTCCCGACACGGCGATCACAGGAGGTGCCTCGCCAGGTAGATCGTGCAGGCGTTCGAGGAACTCGTAGCCGTCCATGCGCGGGAAGATCGAGTCGAGGCCTGTCTTCGAGAAGCTCCGCCGCCGCCGCGACGCTGGCCGCTAGCGTAAGACTGATCGTGACATCCGTACCGCGGTCGATCCCCTCGCTCGCGACATTCACCGTACCCTCATGCAGCTCTGTCAGGCGCTTGACGACAGCGAGCCCGATCCCGAGACCGCCATGTACGCGGCGAGTGCATCGGGATGTACGCGTCGTTGTAGAGATTGATCAGATGCGGACCCCACCAGACGAACATGGGATACCGCGAGTTGATGGCGATGCCGACAGCCGTTTCGGAGGCTCTGTGACCAGGTGTCGACGGTGCCAAGCGGCGTAGGTGCCCAATCGAACGCGCGCATGCGCGCGCCGATCTCGCCGCCGCCGTTGAGGCACGCCGCAGCGTGTTCAGTGCCCGCCGCCGCGTGCCCGCGCATGGCTGAGGGGATTCTAAATCGCGATGATGTTCGCCGCCGAAGCTCATCGATTCAGGCGTGCCTATGGGCAAGGCCTGGATCGAACGATCGCCGCGTTGACCGCGCCTGATCGCCTTTGTTTATTCACCGACAGGGCGAGTTCTTCACGCCCGCGACCAGTGCTCAGTTGCACCTCGTGCTGGAGCGCGTCCTGGACACCAGAATGTGCGCGAGCATCATGGAGGATAACCCCGGCGCCGGCGGGTTCCCGCGCGCGATCGACGGCACGTATCCAGACGGCAAGACCTTTTCGACCATGCCCGGGCTCCTCCTCGCGCGGCTGCCCGGGTTGCCCGACGACATTCAATTTCGTTTTGTCGGACGAGACGTGATTCTCTACGACGTCAGGGCGAACACGATCATCGACCGGATGCCCGACGCGATCCGGTGCGGAAAACGGGACGACTGAATGACGCGCGTCATACCTGCTCCTGAAGGAATGCGGCGATGAACTCCTGCCCGCGCGCCCACACCCCGCGGTGCTTCCAGGCCTCCAGCTCGACCCGCACGCACTTCTGCAGGTCGTCCCGGAACGTGGCTTCCATTCGTTCGACGAGCGCCTCGTCGTAGAAGCAGACGTTGCTTTCTTCGTTGTGGGTAAACGATCGGGTGTCGAAGTTGGTCGTTCCCACCGTCGCCCACACGCCGTCCACCGCCATCGTCTTGTGGTGCAGCATCGTGTGCTGGTACTCGTAGATCCCGATGCCCGCCGCGAGCAGCCGTCCGTACAGACGGATGCTGTTCTGACGCGAGAGCCAGCTGTCGTTGTTGATCCCGGAGACCATGATCTTCACGTCAACGCCGCGCCGTTTGGCCTCGATCAGCGTCTCGATCGCCGGCGGGTCGGGTACGAAATACGGATTCGCGAGCCAGATGCGCCGTCGCGCGCAGATGATCGAGAGGTAGTACATGATGCGCACGGTGGACGCGCCGGTGACCGGCGAGCTCATGAGCGTCAGCGCCAGGTGCGGTCCCGCCGTGCCGTCGGCGTCAGGGTAGTAGAGAGGACCCGAGACGAGCTCTCGGGTGCGTTCCAGCCAGTTCTGCGCGAAGCCGGTCTGCAGCGCGGTGACGGCGGGGCCCTCCACTCGAATCTGCATGTCCCGCCAATGGTCCCTGTCCTGGGCGCATCCGAGCCACTGGTCTGCGATCCCGGCGCCGCCGGTGAAGCCCACGCGTCCATCGACGATCAGGGACTTGCGATGCGTGCGATTGTTGAACCTCCCGATGCTGTACCACTTGATCGGGTTGTACCACGCGATTTGACAGCCGCCGGATTCGAGAACGCCGAGAATGTCGGCGCCAATGCTGCTCGACCCGAGGGCATCGAGCAGGATCTTGACCCGTACGCCCGCCTGCCCCCGTTGCGCGAGCGCTCTTGCGAAGGCACGGCCAATCTCGCCCTCCCAGTAGATGTAGGCCTCGATGGTAATGGAGGCCTCTGCCGCGGCGATCTCGCGCAGCATCACGGGATAGAACTCGTCCCCGTTGTTCAACAGGTCGATACGGTTGCCCCGGGTGAGCGGCACCCCGGTGGCGCCGGCGATCGTCGCCAGGAACTCGGGCGAGCGGACATCGAACTCATGATCCAGTCCGTAGCGCGGCGGCGCCTCGACCGGAGCAATGAGATAGCTGACCATGGCCATCAGGCCCGCGCCGAACGCCCACCACCATTCGCGCGACTCGAGCGCGACGAGGCCCGCTGCCACCCAGGGCCACCAGGACCAGAGCAGTCGCCTCGCCCGCGTCCAGAAGGAAGCCAGGCCCTTCGGCTGCCGCCGCAGCGGGTCGACGCTGAAACCGCGATGGCGCCGCGAGCGGCGGATCGGTCGCCGCCACCCGAGAGGTTGGCTCCGCGGGCGGGGGCGCCGTCGGGCGGCAGAAGCGGGCACGTTCGCGACAGTGCATACGCTGAACCAGTCGCGTGCGGTTGAGCTGACGGGCGACGAGTCGTGATCAACCGGCCACCGGCCGGCGCTCAATGAACTTTGTCAGGGGGCGCTGGCTTGACACACGCCATCGCCGGCTGTGCGGCCTCGGTACGATTCCAGCGAGCCATTTCCGCCTTGACGAGCTGGCGCTGTTGCGCCGCGCGGAACTCCTCAATCATCGCGTCGAGGCGCGCCTGCCGCTCCTCGCTGTCGTTGCGATCGATGGCCACGTCTTTCTCCTTACGGGCGGAACTCGCCCTTGTTGGTCGTGCGCGTCTTCTCGGCGGCGGCTTTCTTACGGTCGGCGTCCGCCACGGCCTGTTCGGCCAGGCGTCGCGGCGCTTCCTGTTGATCGAGCCGCCTCGCTTCGATTTCCGCGGTGCGCGCCGCCAGCGCCAGCCGCTTCGACACGCCAATGAGCCTGAATGTCGCCGGATACACCTCGCGCATCAGCGTGAACTCATAGTCAGTACTCTGCCAACGCGCGATCGCCGTGGTGCTGTTGATGGACCCGGCCGGCGCCGCAGCGGGAGGCTGTGACGGGAGGGTCAGCGTTGCTGGTCCGTAGACGCCCGACACGGCGGCGATGATGTCCGCATTCGTCAGGCCCTCCACCAGGCGCGCGTCATACACCACGATGACGCTGAAGAGCTCGTCGTCGTAAAAACGGAAGGTCACCTCACGCGCGGCCTCGTTTTGTCCAATGATTCGGCCGGTCGCGTACTGCGGCCGCCACGTGAGCTCCCGGATGAGCGCGGGCCGCTGGTGGACGAGTTTCACGTCAGCCGCGTTGGCTGTGGTGACAGCGAGGACTGCCGACACGCTGCTGCCGAACGCAACGTCGCGGTAGCGCGACAGATCCTGCGCGCTCGCGAGGTGTGAGACACCGAAAAGCAGGGCACAGACAGACACGGCGAGGGAGCGCGCGTGGAGTGTTGTCATGTGACGAGGGTATAGCAGGAAGAGCAGTTGCGGCTGTGCCGAACAGCACACCGGACGGCTCGCTGTTCACAAGTGAACATCCCGAATTCATGGATCAACGTAGATTGAATAGGCACTGCTGTCATGAATTCTGAATGAGCACGGATCTTCCGAAAGACGCGGCGCGGCTTCTCATTCCGGGCGCCTATGACCGGACGACGTTGACGCATCGCCAGCCAGGTTCGATGGGTGGTGACGCGTTCGGTTCAGACATGCTGGGCGGTCCCAGCTCGATGGATGCGGCGACGATCGCCGAACGCGAGTTGGAAGGCGGTGGCTCGGTGCGTGAACGACGCCGCACGATCACACGGGCCAGATGACGACATCAGTGGAGAAAATATGGGGCGTGAAAACAGCGGTTGTCCGACGTGTCAGTCGGCGGACACCATCAGCATCGAGGCCACGTTGGTCCGCGACACTCGCTATTGCTACGGTTGTCGCCGAAGCTTTGACATGGAGCTCTCCGGTTCCCCTGAAAAGCGGCTCCAGCGCGAGGACCGGTCGAACGCCTTACCTTCCGAGCGGTGGCGATGACCGGAGCCTGTTGACGACAGCACGCCAGCGTCAGCCACAGTCTCTCTTTTTGGAGTAACCCGTTCATGCACCTCAGACCGCTACACGACCGGATTATCGTTCGACGCCTCGACGAAGACTCGACGCAGCGCATCGGGGGGATCATCATCCCTGACTCCGCAAAGGAAAAGCCGCTCCGGGGCATGGTCCTGGCGGCCGGCGTCGGTAAGGCCAATGACGACGGTCAACGGGTGCCGATGGATGTCAAAGCGGGAGACACGATCCTGTTCGGGAAGTACTCAGGTCAGGAGGTCAGCGTGGACGGCATCGACTATCTCATCATGAAAGAGGACGACGTCCTGGCCGTACAGGACTGGAGCCTCTGATGGCCAACCAGATCACGTACGGGGATAAGTCGCGGCAGGCGATTCTCCGCGGGGTCGACAGCCTGGCCAACGCGGTGAAAGTCACGCTGGGGCCACGGGGGCGCAACGTGATCCTCGGCAAGAGCTTCGGATCGCCGACGATCACCAAAGACGGCGTCACGGTGGCGAAGGAAATCGACCTGAAGGATGCGCTCGAGAACATGGGCGCGCAGATGGTGAAGGAAGTGGCGAGCAAGACGTCGGACATCGCCGGCGATGGCACGACCACCGCCACGGTGCTGGCGCAGGCGATCTACCGCGAAGGTGCGAAGAACGTCACGGCCGGTGCGAACCCGATGGCCATCAAGCGCGGGATCGATCAGTCCGTCAACGCGATCACCAAAGAGCTCGAGCGGATGTCCAAGCCGGTGACCGGGCCGATGATTGCCCAGGTCGGCACCATCTCGGCCAACCACGATGAGACCATCGGGCGGATCATCGCCGACGCGATGGAGAAGGTCGGTAAGGACGGCGTCATCACCGTCGAAGAAGCCAGGAGCATGGACACGTCACTCGACCTTGTCGAGGGAATGCAGTTCGACCGCGGGTATCTGTCGGCCTACTTCGTCACCGATCCGGAACGAATGGAAGCCGTCCTCGAGCATGCCGTCATTCTGATCCACGAGAAGCGCATCAGCTCGATGAAGGACCTCCTGCCGGTGCTGGAGCTTGTGGCCCGTGCCGGCCGTCCACTGCTGATCATTGCCGAGGACATCGAGGGCGAAGCGCTGGCCACACTCGTCGTCAACAAGCTGCGCGGGACGATTCAGGTCGCCGCCGTCAAGGCGCCGGGCTTTGGCGATCGTCGGAAAGAAATGCTCGAAGACATCGCTGTGCTCACCAATGGGAAGGCTCTCACGGAAGACCTCGGCCTGAAGCTCGAGAACATGACGCTCGAAGACCTCGGCCAGGCCAGGAAAATCACGATCGACAAGGACAGCACGACGATCGTGGAGGGGGCCGGTACCCCCGCGTCGATCGCGGGCCGCGTCAAGCAACTCCGTATTCAGATCGAGGACAACACCTCTGATTACGACCGCGAGAAGCTGCAGGAGCGTCTGGCCAAGCTGGTCGGCGGCGTCGCCATCATCAAGGTCGGGGCAGCCACCGAAACCGAGATGAAGGAAAAGAAAGCACGCGTCGAGGACGCGATGCACGCCACCAAAGCCGCGGTCGAAGAGGGCATCGTCGCCGGTGGAGGCGTCGCGTTACTGCGGGCATCAGCGGTCCTCGACCGGCTCTCGGTCGCTGGCGAAGAGCAGGTTGGCGTCAACATCATCCGCCGCGCTATTGAAGAACCGATGCGCTGGATTGCGGCCAACGCTGGCCACGAGGGGTCAATCGTTGTGCAGCGGGTGAGGGAAATGACGGACAACGAGGGGTTCAACGCGCAAACCGAGCAATATGAAGACCTCGTCGCCGCCGGGGTCATCGATCCCGCCAAGGTCGTGCGCTCGGCCCTCCAGCATGCCGCGTCGATCGCATCGCTCCTGCTGACGACCGAAGCCGTGATCTGCCAGATACCGGAAGCGGGTCCGCAGAGCGCCATGTCAGGCGGCGGCATGGGTATGTGAACGGACGCGGCACCGTGACATGATTCAACGGTGCCCCGGAAAGCGTCCTCCTCGCCGGCCAAGCCGCTCCCGCCCTTCGATCTCCAGGGATTCCTGGCCTCGGCCGGTGTCGCGCGCGCCATTCGTACATATAAACGGTCAGCCGTCATCTTCGCGCAAGGGGACGCCGCCACCGATGTCTTCTACATTCAAAGCGGCAGCGTCAAGCTCTCCGTTCTCTCACGGACCGGCAAGGAGGCGGTGGTCGCCGTCCTGGGCCAGGGCGACTTCTTTGGGGAGGGATGCCTCGCGGCGCAGCCGCGACGCATCGCGACCGCATCCGCGATGAGCACCAGCACCGTGCTGGTGGTCGAGAAGCCGCAGATGATCGAGATGCTCCATACGCAGCCGGCGCTGAGCGAACGATTCCTCGCGCACATGCTGGCGCGAAATATCCGCGTGGAAGAGGACCTTGTCGACCAGCTGTTCAACTCGAGTGAAAAGCGTCTTGCCCGCCTGTTGCTACTGCTGGCGCGCTACGGGAAGGGGGATCACCCGCTGCCCATCCCGAAGATGTCTCAGGAAACGCTCGCGGAAATCGTCGGCACGACCAGGTCGCGCGTCAATTTTTTCATGAACAAGTTCCGCGATCTCGGCTTCATCGAGTACAACGGCGACATCAAGGTGAAGAGCGCACTCCTCACGGTCGTCCTGCACGACTAGATTAGCCACGGTCGTATCCGGAGCAACATTCCGATCCGGAGGGTCACGGCAGGCGCTCGAATGTGACGTGTCGAGCCAGCAGGTTCGGCGTTGCGGTCCGCTTCGCCGCCGTCCATGCCTCACCGTCGCGGGGTCCGTTCCCAGCGCCGCTGGTCCACCAGCCCGGCTCCTGGCGCGCGGCCGCCGGCAGCGCAAACCCCAGCAGCGACTCGATCTGCTCGAACGTGAGGACGACGCTCGAGGCATAGCGATGTTCGAGATAGGTGTATAGCGGCAGATATCCGTCGCGGACCCGTGGTCTGGCTGCCAACCTTGGAGCAATGGTGACTCGTTCAGGCACTGGCGTCTCCCTGTGAATATCGGGTTCAGCGCTGGGTGTGACGCAGCTGGTGCGCCAAATCCCACGCGGCATAGGCGGCAACAGTCGCGAGGCGCGTCTGATCCCACGTGGAGCCACATCGTCCACATCGCCAGTATCCCCCCGCTGCCAGAGATACATTCGTCAGCGCGGTGTCCACCGCGTGGCACGTCGGGCAGGTCGCAAAACCTTCCGGTTCGACGACGGTGGCCGTGCGTGCGACGTCAAGGGGAAGAACAGAGCTGGGCGCCTGCGCCGCCATTGAACCCTCCTTTGTACCTCGTGGGGGATTCCACTGTATGCGACCTCGGGGCGCCGCGATGTTCACTTATGGACAGGTCAGTGGGCGGAGTGGCTCAGGTGCGGATTCACAAGAGACGAGGACCGCTCAAAGCTGGTCCATCCAGTCCTGCAGCAGATACGCCGCCGTGCCGGTATCGCTGCGCGAGCAGTCGATGCGGCGCGCGATGGCATGCAGCGATGCCGCGGCGTGTGATTCCAGGTTCGTGCGGACCAGGAATGCATCCCCGTCGACGGCGATCGTAATCGTTCCACGCACACCACCACGCGACGCGATGGTCACGACGGGATCCTGGCCGTCGAACTGTTCGCTCGCTGTCAGCAGCTCCGCACCAGCACCGTCGTTATAGGCCGCAAGCAGACCCCTGATCGCGGCGAGGATGCCGGGCCATCGTTGGAGGCACATAGCCCTGCGGTCCTGTTCGGCTTGGGCCTGTATATTGGCGAGAGCGCCCGCGCGGTCGTCGTTCTCGCGACGACGTCGGCCCATGTGTCGTGCGCGGTCTTCGTGGTGTCGGTCCGGCACGCCAGTGTGGTGTCGAATTGGGTGTCCTGCGAACGTTGTTACCAGCGCGACTCGTTGCGCTGACGGCCTCCGCCGAACCCGCTGCGCGGCTGCATTGGCTTTGCCTCGTTGACGGTCAGGCTCCGACCACCGTACTGGTGTTTGTCGAGCTCGCTGATCGCCTTGCGTGCGCCTTCGGCATCGCTCATTTCGACAAACGCAAATCCACGCGCCTGGCCAGTCGCGCGATCGCGGACGATATTGATGCTGGCGACCTGTCCAGACGTCTCGAACAGCGTCTGCAGATCGGATTCGGACGTTTCGTAGGGAAAGTTACCGACGTACAGCTTGGTGCTCATGAACGCTCCTGCATCGTGGGATGCATGTAACTCTGATAACAGGCTCGAGCGGAATGCTCGGACGAAACGCAGGAGAGGCGAGAAACTCGGATCTGATGCGGAAGCCGGAAAGCGCTGCGTCAGAAAGACAGGGTGAGTATAAGCCGCGACCGTTCTTCGGCGGTGTTCACAATCGAACAGTACGGTTTCGTGTTCTTCGTTATCGTCGGTAGATGAGGGATTCACTCGTCTCGGCGGTAGAGGAGGCCCACGCCACACGCTGGCTGGAATGGCAAGTGAAGAACGAAGCCGGACAGCGGCAAGGGGCACGCCGGGCACGCCTGGTGTTCACGCTGATCTTCATCGCCCTGGGTGTCTGGTTCGGCCTTCAGCTCGTGTCGTAGGGATCCGCCCTGAGGGAAACCATGCCGAAGCCCGAGGTCGTAGGTGCCGCGCGGCGGATAGGGCGGCGGGGCAGACCCGCCGAATTGTCCGACGCCATTGAAGGCCACATCGCGGAAATCTGCCGTGACGTAGCCGTGCAGGTGAAGCGGATGCGCCAGCTGCAAGAGCAGACCGATGCATTGCGTGTCGTGATTCGCCAGTGGGTCAGCAAATCGGAGCCGACCTCGGACCGTGAACCAAACTGAAGTCTGCGCGGCCGACAACTTATAGCGACGCTTCGGGTGGCACCGCAGCGGCCGTGGAGAGGATTTCCTTCAGCCGAGACTCCAATTCAGCAACGAACTCGACGTTAGGGACGTTCCAGTTCGTCCCGGGAATGACCGTCACCACGGTTCGGTCCTCGAACATCTGATAGTGCAAAGCGAACATCTGCTGATTGGGCAGTCGGACGCCCGGACGTCCGACGACCGGCACTTCCGCACAGACGCGTGGATGAGAAATAGTGATCCACTGCTGGAATAGGCGCAGATTCTTGACGCGAAGACGCCGCAATCGCAGGATTCCCGAGGTGGCTGCCATAATCGCCGCTCGACCTCGCCTTCCTTTCGTCGCCATGAAAAGACTCCCGAGATGAGACGGAGGAAGCGCCGATCGCGCTCGACGACATTCCCGTCTCTGCGATTCGATCGCGGCGTTAAGCAGGACGTGCCTCGGACCGCCGGCGGATGTGTTCGGCCACTCCCGCACGAAATCCTGTAGTTCCTCCGTGTCAAGAGCGACTTTCGTCACATCCATATATCGGTAGCGTGACAGCGACACGTACTGTGAGATTTGTGCCGGCCGTCTCGACAGACGCGCGATGGTGAGCGCAAGTGCCGCCACAAACGACTCGACGGGCCGCAAGCCGCAGTGCTGAAACGGCCGTCTGCCGCAATCCGGGATCTCGAACGTCGATGGCTGATGGTCGACGATGCGCATGACGTCACGACTGACAGCGCTCAGTTCGAGCCCCCGGAGATCCCAGGGGAGCTCGCGTCCGTGCACCTTGAGCTCGCCTCCGGCGGGCATCTGGCGGGACGGCCTGGACAGCAGCAGCCTTTCAGCGCGTCGCTGGATCTCGGCGCTTGCTCGAATCATCACGTCGCCGTCCAGATACGCTGCCCAGTTGAAGACCAGGCACGCACGCGAGTTCCCGAACACCACCATCTGGAGTGCGGATTGATGCCAACGGTTCGCACAATTGCCGCTGTGCGCAATCCGTGCTGCCTCAGCATAGGAACCGGGCTCATAGCCGAAATCGAGGCAGACAGTGAGCAAGGTGTCCCTGAGTGTAGACAGCGACCCGGCGTTCCCCGGCCGTGCCCACAGCTCCCGAAAAAGGCGCAGCTGCGTCGCATCAGACGACGATGACAGGAGTGGAATCGTAATGACCTCGCTTGGAACCGGCCGCGCGCGGCTGTCGTTCCACACCGCTTCGAGGAGTTCTGCGATGGTCGCGATCAGTGCGGCGCCGCCCACATCGGGCAGTGATGCCACGTAAATCCGACGATTCGCGAGGATAGACACCGTCCTCGAATCCACGTTCCGGAAGAGTCTGAAGCTGCTGCCATCGAACGCGACGCATGTGCCGAACAGATTGACATATTGACGCATCTCGTTGGCGTGTCCGTTCACGCCGTCGGCGGGTACATCTCCAGCGTACAGAGCCGTCTTGAAGTCGAGATACGCGGCAACCAGAGCTGCCGCCCGGACCGCTGGTGACGTATGAGTCGCGGCGTCGCAGAGCGCTGTCGTCGCATTCTGAAGTGGCCCACAGGTACTCATGCGCATGTGCGTCCACTTCAGCCGATCGCCCAATGACCTCGTGAGTGACGCGTGGAATGCCTCATATCCGGATACGCGATAGAGCATTCGCAGGCATCGCATCGTCAGCGTATCGCTGTGTACCCCCTTTGGTGCGAAGCACTCGAGAAAGGACTCGAATGGCGAGGCGTCGGGTAAAGGCGGCAGCGGCGGTTCCGGACACCCTGAATAGTCTTGATAAACCGGCGCAGGACTTCGCATCAGCATTTCGATCGCATCGGCAGATTACTTCGCGGTGCCCCGCGGTTCACGCTCTTCAATCGCACGAACTGACGTACTAATCGCAGCGGCGTCTTTCGGCGTCCGGCGATGCTAGAGTGCGCCGTGCGGCCGCGTCGATTCGGCGGACGATCTGTATCGGAGGAGGCGACAGTGCGAGCGCGCCGCGCGGTAATCAGACCGCGGTTGTCCGGACTTTTCGAGGAAGGAAGGTGCCTGGTGAGATCTCCATTACAACTCGCCCAGCGGGCGTTCTTCGGTGTACTCGCGGCACTCGGCTTCGGGTACTTCAATGCAAGTACGTTAGTCGCAGAGAACTGCGCGTTTCAATGCGGAGGATGCGCAATCTGGTACGTGGCGTGCGATAGCTGCTCCGGATCCGGTTGCGACACAATTGGTATCAACTGCGACGGCGCGTGCTGGAATTGTTACGACGGGTCGCAGGGGTGCGCCTCCTGACGTCGGCTTCCGGCGCGTCGAGCCGTCGGTAGTAACGAGATGCTCGTAGGTTAGGCCGGCGGAGTTCTTCGATAATGATCGCCGGACGCGCGGCTGAATGCGCGCGTTCGGCGGGTTGCGATGTCATCACCTCTGGGATCCCGTGCCAGAGTCTTTCGCGTGGCGCGCCCGCGCCTGAAAGCTCCGCTCCTTTTGATGTCATCCGCGTGTCCTCGATGATTCGAGGCTCGAGACGGAATAGGATTAACTGCCGCTCTCAGGGCGAGGTGGGCATCGGGCTGGAACGGACGCAGTGACGCGGAGGGCCATGATTCGTCTACGCCGCTGTCTATTGTCCCTCGTGATCACGCTTGGGCTGGCGGCAGCTGTCTGGGCTCAGGTCGACAAACCGACGTTCGACGTGGTCTCGGTTAAGCGGAACACATCCAACGGCGGCAGCTTCAGCGCGGGTCCCCGGCCGGGCGGCGTGTACCAAGCAACCAACGCGCCGGTTTCCGTGTTCATTATCTTTGCGTATGACATTCGCGACTATCAGCTCGCTGGTGGCCCCCGCTGGCTGCGAACGGATCGGTTCGATATTGCAGCTCGCGCGGGACGTGACGCCTCCACCCCGGAACTGCGGCTGATGGTGCAATCACTGCTCGAAGAACGATTCAAGCTCGTTGTGCGCAGAGCTCAACGCGACATGGCCCACTTCGCCGTCGTACTCGCGCGCCAGGATGGACCGTTGGGGCCTGGTCTGACGCGGGTCGGAGATGATTGCGCAGCGGCAACCGCACAGGCCGCTCCGCCATCAGCAACTGCGGCGAAATCGGACGACAAGCCACTGGCGGTCCCACAACTCGTGCTGCCCGCCGGTGGCCGCTGCGGGCCGATTTCCGGAATTGCGGATCTGGCGTCGAGAGTTCTGCAAGCCCCTGTTGTCGACAGGACAGGCTTGACCGGTAATTGGCAATTCGTGTTGCGTTTCGGATCGGCCATTGGCGAATCGTTTGGCATGCCTCTGGCGGCCGGGGCATCGGAACCGGGTTTGCCCTCCTTTTCGACAGCACTGCAAGATCAGCTCGGCCTCAAACTGGCGCGGGTCGAGGGGCCCGTCGAGGTCCTCGCAGTCGAGTCCATCGACCAGCCGAGCGAGGACTGACTCAAGGTCGTCGTGGAACTGACGAAATTATTCGTTGACATTGACGAAATAATTCGTCAATGATCCCGGGCACGAGCGCTGCGTCCCGTCCGACGCCCCGACCCACCAAGTCCGAGTTGGCCATTCTGCGCGTCCTGTGGGCTCGCGGCCCGCTCTCCGTTCGCGACGTGCATGCAGCCCTCAACGCCGTCAAGCCGACGGGCTACACCACGGCGCTGAAGCTGATGCAAATCATGACGGAGAAGGGTCTCGTCGAGCGCGACGACAGTGTGCGGCCCCAGCTCTATCGACCACGCCACAAGCAGGCACAGACCCAGAAGCATCTGCTGCGGGACTTCATCGACCGCGCGTACGGCGGCTCCGTCAAGGCGCTGGTCCTGCACGCGCTCTCGAGCAAGAAGCCGTCGCCGAAGGATATTCAGGAGCTCGAGGCGCTGCTGGATCGCTGCGAGAAAGAGGACGTATGAGCAGCTTCGGCCTCGCATTCACCTCGGCGCTCGTGGACTTCGTCGGGCAGGGCACGCTGGTGGCACTGGCGCTGCTTGCCGCACTGCACACGCTTGGCCGGCGGTCTGCGCAGGTTCGTTACGGGCTGTGCCTAGTGGCGCTGGCCACGCTGGTGGCGCTGCCGGTCCTTACGACCGCATCCCGGTTCGAGGTCGACGACGTGCGTCGCCGCGCCGATGTTTCAGACAAACCCATAACGGTGATCACGGACACGGGCAAGGGACTCACGGTCGACGCGCTGATTCGCTCGGCCGCTGCCCCATCGGTGATCTCAACGATCCAGCCGTGGATTCTGCCGATCTGGTCGCTCGGCGTGCTGTTGTTGTCGCTGCGTCTCGTCGCCGGTGGACTGAAAGTTCGCGCGCTGCGGCGCAGCATTATCGCCGCCGACGATGTGCTTCGCGATCGTGTGGTCAGCCTGGCATCACGCATAGGACTCCGCACAGCCGTGCAAGTCGGCACATCGACCCGCGCCGACGGCCCGAGCGTGATTGGTTGGCTGCGCCCGCTGATCCTCTTGCCTCCGGCCACCCTGCTGGGGGTGACGACAACACAGCTCGACGCCGTCCTCGCCCACGAGCTCGCACATATCCGCCGTCACGACTACCTGGTCAACATCGTCCAGATGGTGGCGGAAACGCTGCTCTTTTATCACCCCGCTGTGTGGTGGGTATCGAACCGGCTGCGAATCGAACGGGAGCTGTGCTGCGATGACGAGGCCGTGCGCGTGTGCGGCGATGCCACTGCCTACGCCAGGG
>JBOGIQ010000140.1:0-13715 GCA_050742535.1 Vicinamibacterales bacterium
TTCGTGCGGTGTTCGAAGCGCTCGGAGTGCCGACGATCGACGCCGACGTCCTCGCCCATAAGGCGGTGGCGCCCGGATCGGCCACTTTCGAAGCGGTGAAGGCCCGGTTCGGGCCCGCTGTTCTCGACTCAGCCGGCGGACTCGATCGCCGGAAGCTCGGCAGCGTGGTTTTCGCCGACCCGCAGGCCCGTAAAGACCTCGAGGCGATCATTCATCCGGAAGTGGTCGAGGCGATCGACCGCTGGTTCTCGTCGCTCGACGCCCGGGTGCATCCGTTTGCCATCGCCGACGTTCCGCTGCTCTACGAAGCCAGCCGGGAGCGAGACTACGACGTCGTCATCGTGACCGCCTGCGAACTCCCGACGCAGATCCGCCGCGTCATGGCGCGTGACGGCATCAGCGAAGGCGAGGCCAAACAGCGCATCGCCGCGCAGCTGCCGATCGAGGAAAAGGTCCGCCGTGCCGATCATGTGATCAGGACCGATGGACTGCTTGCCAACACGAACGCGCAGGTTCATGAGGTTTACAAGCACCTGTCGGCCTGAGAGCCTGCCTCGGCGAAGCGCGAAAGCGGGTAATACTCCCGTAACAAACCGCCGCTACCCTTGCCCCCATGAACCGGGCCGTCGCCGTCGTGGCAGCGCTCGCCGTATCGGTCACATCGCTTCACGCACAATGGCCGGCGCGGGTGCCGGCAGACGCTCCACTCACGGCTGCTGGCGAAATCGATGTCGACGCGCCAACGCCGCGCAGCAGCGACGGCAAGCCTGACCTGTCGGGAACATGGAGTGGTGGCGCCCGCGCGACGGGTTTCAGCTATCCCGGACGTGACGTCGCGTATACCGCCGGTCTCTACATCGCGCCGTTGTTCGTGTTTCGACGGACCGTATACGGCGAAGAGCTGTACAACGCGCGTCGGGCGACCGACAGCAGGGACAATCCGCGAGGGCTCTGCCTGCCAATGGGGATCGTCCAGCTTCACACGTCGGCCGGCGTCGCACGGTACGTCCAGACGACGAGAGAGCTGCTGATCCTCTACGAGGTGAACGGGGAGCGGCGCGAGATCTTCACGGACGGCCGGTTGCTTCCGGCCAACGATCCGCAGCCGTGGTGGAACGGGTACTCAGTCGGCCGCTGGGACGGGGACGCGCTTGTCGTCGAAACCACACATTTCCGCGACGGCGGCTGGCTGGACATGGCCGGTAATCCGCTCACTGATGCGGGAAAGATCGTCGAGCGCTTCCGCCGCCCTTCGTACGGGCGAATGGAAATCGACATCACCATCGACGACAAGAAGGCGTACGAGGGGCCGTTCACGGTGCGCTGGAACCAGCGGATCGCTGAGGACACAAACCTGATCGAGTCTGTCTGTCTCGAGAACAACAGATTCCGCCCGTAGTGTCCGCCTTCAGGCGGACCGGCTCGCTTCTAACGGCGCGCGACGGCGTCCTGAAATTCTTCGTAACGGACGCCGATGCGCTGGTGGAAGGCGGTGCTGAAGGCCGCGCCCGCACCGAGATCCCGCAGCAGCATCAGCACGGCCGACGGTCCGCGGACGTCGAGCATCGCCCGCGCCGCCAGCGCGCTCTCGGCATAGGCGAGCTGCGCCTGCGCGTCAGGAAGACTGCCAAAACCGCCGTGCAGCTGCGACAGCGCCGGCCGGCTGCGCGCTGCCGCCATCACCCGGCCGGCGGCGGCGAGGCCGCCCGGCTCGAGCACGACGGCAAGCCCTTCGTTCACCCACGCCGGCACGCCGCGGCCGGCGAGGTTCGCGACAATGGCGTGGACGTATTCGTGCGCCAGCACACGATCGAGGTCGCCGACCTGCTCGAGTGCGCCCTTGACCGGAATCCGGATCCGGCCATCATAGACGCCGCTCGCCCACGCCGGTCCGCGGGTGATGTCGCGGAACTGCTGGGACGTATAGAGGACCACTTCGACCGATTGCGACGGGTAGAAACCCAGCGCATCGCCAATCCGCAAGTACGCCGCCTCGAGCATCTCGACCGCGCGGCGCGCGAGCGCCTGATCGACAGGTCCGTCGAACAGGACGCGGAAGTGCACGCCGCGCGTCTCGGCGAACCGGCTCTCCGTTCTAGCCTCCGCCGACCACTCCGCGATCTTTTCTTTCAGGCGCGCGTCCGACGGAGCCCTCGTCAACGCTGCCTCGTAGGTGGCCACAGCGTCGGCGATACGGCCGCTGCGATACTGAAGCTCGCCCAGCAGGATCGATGCGTCCGTGACCGATGGATCGAGCTGGAGAGTGCGCTGAAACTGGCGTTCGGCCTCGGTGTTCTGCCCGAGCATGTAGGCGCTGATCCCGACGCCGAACGCGATGTTCGCGTTGCGGGGAGCCAGCTTTGCGGCAGCCGTGAACGAGGCCAGCGCGTCGGCAAAGCGCCGTTCCTCCAACGCCCTCGACCCTGCCTCGGCCAGCTTGACGGCCTCGACGGATATGGCCTGTGCGCTCAGTCGTACAGGCGTCAGCAGCGCGGCCGCCAGAAGAAGAACACCGACGAGGAACCTCAACCCATTAGCCACGAACCCCTAACCACCAACTCCTAACCACCAACTCTGGCTCTTGCCGCAGTCAGCGTGTTCATCATCAACATGGTAATGGTGAGCGGACCCACGCCACCGGGGACGGGAGTCAGCGCCCCTGCCACATCGGCCACCTCCGGATGCACATCTCCGACGAGCAGCGCCCCTTTCGACTTGAAGACCCGCTGGCGCGGATGCGATTCCGGGTACAGGCTGCCGACCACCGCCGGGTCGGCCACTCGATTCACGCCGACGTCGATGACGGAGGCGCCAGGCTTCACGAAGTCGCGGCGAATCAGCCCGGCTTTACCGACTGCGGCAACCAAGATGTCCGCCGTGCGGCACACGCCGGCGAGATCGGGTGTCCGCGAATGAGCGATGGTGACCGTCGCGTCGCGATGCAGCAGCAGCATGGCCATCGGTTTGCCGACGATGTCGCTGCGCCCGACGACCACGGCGTGTGTGCCGGCGATTGGAATCTTTTCGCGATCGAGCAGCTCAATGACGCCGCTTGGCGTGCACGCGACCAGCTTGGGACGCTTCTGGACCAAGAGTCCGACGCTCTCCGCGCTGAACCCGTCGACATCCTTCTCGACGGCGATCGTGTCGAACACCTTCTGTTCGGCGCCGGCGCCCATGGCCTTCGGCAGCGGCGACTGCACCAGGATGCCATCGTGGGCGGCGCTGGCGTTCAATTTCCGCACGAGGCCGAGCACGTCGTCGAGCGACGCGGTCGCCGGCATTCGCTCCAGATCGACGCGAAATCCTGCCTCGGTCCCGGCTTTGACCTTGTGGTTGACGTACACGTGCGAGGCCGGATCATCCCCGACGAGTACGATCGCCAGCCCTGGCGGCCGTCCGTGGCGCTCCGCGAATGCCGCCACCTCCGGCTTGATGTCCCGCTGCATGCGATCGGCGAGCGCCTGTCCATCGAGCACCCGTGCGCTCATGCCGCGTCCGTACCTCGGCGCGCGCGCATCCGCCGCACCCCTGACCGCTCCATCATCGCGTCTCCCCTGCTGTTCGCCCCGGAACCGGAGCGATCGACCGAAGCGTCATTCTAAACCGCAGCCCTGGACTCGTGGGGCGAGCCTTGTCAGGCTCGCCTCGCGCACCCGACAGGGTTCGCGCCACGGTCGTCCGTGTGGGCGAGCGCCACGATCCATGGCGTTGACTTTTCAGGCCAGTTACCGGATTCTCCAAGGACATGAGACATCGTTCAGCGCCCCGGATCTTGTGCGCATCGACCACGTGGCTGCTTCTCACCGCCGTCCTGCTGTCCATGGTCGGGTGCGAGCGCAAATCGGGCGGCGCCACCGACACCACCGGCGACATTCTCGTCGGCTTCTATGGGTCACTGACGGGCGACGGCGCTTCGTTCGGGCAATCGTCGCGTGAAGGCGCCGAGCTCGCGGTCGACGAGCTGAACGCCGCCGGCGGTGTCCTCGGCCGCCAGCTTCGGCTCCTCGTCGAAGACGACCAGAGCAAGCCGGAAGAAGCGTCGAATGCGGTGACGAAACTGATCACGCAGGACAAGGTGGTGGCGGTGATCGGCGAAGTGGCGAGCCGCCGCACCCTGGCTGCCGCACCGATTGCGCAGCGATATCAGATACCGATGATCACGCCCGCCTCGACCAACGAGAAAGTCACGGAGGTCGGCGACTACGTCTTCCGCGTCTGCTTCATCGATCCGTTCCAGGGCGAGGTGCTCGCGAAGTTCGCCTACAACGACCTGAAGGCGCGCAAGGTCGCGATTCTCCGCGATCAGGCGCAGGACTACTCGGTCGGCCTCACGGATTCGGTGGCGCAGCACTTTGCCCGGCTCGGCGGCCAGGTACTGCCGCCGGTGAGCTACTCGAGCGGCGACGCCGACTTCAAGGCCGCGCTCACACGCATCCGCGGCGAAAAGCCGGACGTCCTGTTTGCCACAGGCTACTATTCCGAGGCCGCCATCATCACCAGACAGGCGCGCGAGCTCGGCATGAAGATGCCCATCCTCGGCGGCGACGGCTGGGTCGGCGACGCCTTGCAGAACGGCCGCGAAGCGCTCAATAACACCTACATCTCCAACCACTATTCCGGCGATAACCCCGATCCCATCGTCCAGAACTTCGTCACCGCGTACAGGAAACGCTTCAACCGCGAGCCCGACGCCATCGCTGCGCTCGGCTACGACGCGATCAAGGTGCTGGCCGACTCGCTCACCCGCGCTCAGGCCACCGAGGGCCCCAAGCTGCGCGACGCGATTGCGTCGGCGGACGTGCCCGGCGTGACCGGGAAGCTGAAAATGAACGCCAAGCGCAATGTCGACAAGCCTGCGGTGGTGCAGGAAGTGACCTACGCGGGCGGCAAGGTGACGTTCATCTACAAGACGACGATCAATCCCGGCTAGCGTGGACACCGTTCTCCAGCAGCTGATCAACGGGTTGTCGCTCGGCGCGATCTACGCGCTCATCGCGCTCGGCTACACGATGGTCTACGGGGTCCTGCGCCTCATCAACTTCGCGCACGGCGACGTCTACATGCTCGGCGCGTTCGCCGGCTATTTCCTCGCCAATGCGCTCGACCTCGACGCCTCCCCTTCCATCGCCGGTGCCATCGTCGTCACGCTCGGGGCGATGGCCATCTGCGGCGTCATCGGCGTGCTGATCGAGCGTCTGGCCTACCGGCCCGTGCGCCATCATTCGCGGCTGACGGCCCTCATCACCGCCATCGGCGTCTCGCTGCTCCTGGAGTACGGCGGCCAGGTGGTGTTCGGCGCCAATCCCCGATTCTTTCCGCAGATGATTCGCGCGGAGGTCTACTCGGTCGGCGGCGTGCAGATTACCAACCAGAACCTCCTCATCATCGTCGTGGCCATCGTCGTGATGTTCGGGCTCCAGTTCATCGTCCATCGGACGCGCATCGGCAAGGCGATGCGTGCGACCTCGTTCAACCTGTCGGTAGCCAAACTCATGGGCATCAACACCGACTACGTGATCGCCTTCACATTCGCGCTCGGCTCGGCACTCGCCGCGGTGGGGGGCGTGATGGTGGCCCTCGCCATTCCACGAATCGATCCGCTGATGGGACTGATGACCGGCCTCAAAGCGTTCGTCGCAGCGGTGCTCGGCGGCATCGGCAACATTCCAGGGGCGATGATCGGCGGCGTGCTCATTGGGCTCCTGGAGACATGGCTCGGTGCCACGGCCTACTCCACGTTCCGCGACGCCGCGGCATTCGCCGTGCTCATTCTGATCCTGCTCTTCAGGCCGGCCGGCATCATGGGAACGGCAACGGTCGAGAAGGTCTAGGGCGCCGAACTTTCGCATGCGGGTGACGACGAAGCTCCTCGCGACGACTGCCACGATCGGCGTCCTGCTCGGCCTGAACTACCTCTTCGAGCACGGATTCGGCGACTTCCGCTTCAACGCGTATTACGCGCGCATCCTCAACCTGATCGGCATCAACATCACCCTGGCCGTCAGCCTCAACCTGATCAACGGGCTCGCCGGTCAGTTCTCCATCGGGCACGCCGGCTTCATGGCGGTTGGCGGCTACAGCGCGACGTTCGTCACCGTGTATTACGGCCGTGCGATCGCGGGCCTGTTCGGTTCCTCGCTGGACGATGCGGTCGGGGCGGCCGTCGTGATGCTGATCAGTCTGCTGACCGGTGCCGCGGCAGCAGCCGTGGCTGGTCTGGCGGTCGGTATTCCGTCGCTGCGGCTGCGTGGCGACTACCTGGCCATCGTCACGCTCGGGTTCTCCGAGATCATCCGGGTGATCATTCTGAATATTCCCGCTGTCGGCGGCGCAACCGGGTTTACCGCCGCCATCCCGATCACGAACTTCTTCTGGATCTTTGCGGTGGCAATCCTGACGATCGTCATCGTCCGCAATATCGCGACGTCGACGTTCGGCCGGGTGCTCGCCACGATCCGCGGCGACGAAATCGCTGCCGAGGCCATGGGCATCAGCACGACGCGTTACAAGGTGCTGGCGTTCGTCATCAGCGCGGCGCTCGCCGGGGTCGCCGGCGGCCTTTCGGGACAACTGTTCGCCAATCCGCTGAATCCACAGAACCTGAATTTCGTCCGCTCGATCGAAATCATCGTGATGATCGTCATCGGCGGCATCGGCTCGATCACCGGGGCGGTGTTCGGCGCCACGACACTCACCATCCTGCCGGAAGCCCTTCGCAGGCTCGACCAGCAGTTTCCCGGGCTCCGTATGGTGACCTACGCCCTGCTGCTCATTCTGATGATGATCTTCCGGCCGCAGGGATTATTCGGGCGGCGCGAGCTTGGCTGGACGTGGCTGCGGCGCCGCGGCCCGGCGGCCCCGGCCGCGGCGATCAAGTGATGACCACTGCGCTGCTGGAGACACGTGCAGTCACCAAGCGATTCGGCGGGCTGACGGCCGTCAAGACGCTCACCATGAAGGTGGAACGCGGGGCCTTGTACGGGCTGATCGGACCCAACGGCGCCGGAAAGACGACAGTCTTCAATCTGCTCACCGGTGTCTACGACCCGACCGACGGCGACATGCTCTTCCAGGGGGTTCGCATCGAGGGCCGCAAGCCGCACGAGATCACGCGCCTCGGCATCGCGCGCACGTTCCAGAACATCCGCCTGTTTCCCGACCTGAGCGTGCTCGAGAACGTGATGGCCGCGCGGCACCTCCGCAGCCGGCAGACCTTCGCCGACGCGGTCCTGGGTACCTCACGTCATCACGAGGAAGAACACGAAATCCGGGCCCGATCGATGGCGCTGCTCGAGCTCTTCGATCTCCAGCGCCTGGCCAACGAGACAGCCATCAGCCTTCCCTACGGCAGTCAGCGCCGGCTCGAGATCGCTCGCGCGCTGGCGACCGACCCGCAACTGCTCTTGCTCGACGAGCCGGCGGCCGGCATGAATCCGCAGGAGGCGCTCGATCTCATGCGCGTGATCCGGCGGTTGCGGGACGAGTTCGCGCTGACGATCCTGTTGGTCGAACACAACATGAAGGTGGTGATGGGGGTCTGCGAGACGGTCCACGTCATCGACTACGGCGAGACGATCGCTATCGGGCCGCCGGCTGAGATTCAGAAGAATCCCAAGGTGATCGAAGCGTACCTGGGTGGCGCCTGAGGCCGGACGACCGATGCTGACGCTCGAGAACGTCAACGTCTACTACGGTGGAATTCACGCCCTCCGCGACGTGTCGCTGCGCGTCGAGGCTGGCGAGGTCGTCACCCTGATTGGCGCCAACGGCGCCGGCAAGTCGACTACGCTGCGCGCCATCACGGGCCTGCTCGCGCCGCGCAGCGGCCGCATCCGCTTCGAGGGCGCGGACATCACCGGCCTTCCCGCTCACCAGCTCGTCGGGCGCGGCATCTCGATGGCGCCGGAAGGGCGCGGGATCTTCGCCAACCTGACGGTGCTCGAGAATCTCGAAATGGGCGCGTATCGGGTCCGCAACGCGGCACAGATCCGCAGCGACATCGAGCGCGGTTTCAACCTGTTCCCGCGGCTGCGCGATCGCATGAAGCAGCGGTCGGGCACGTTGTCGGGCGGCGAGCAGCAGATGCTGGCGATCGCACGGGCGCTGATGTCGCGGCCGAAGCTGCTGCTGCTCGACGAACCGTCGCTCGGCCTCGCCCCCATCGTGTGCCATACGATCTTCGCGACGATCGACGAGATCAAGGCCACCGGGACGACCGTGCTGCTCGTCGAGCAGAACGCGAACGCCGCCCTCAAGCATTCGGATCGCGGCTACGTTCTCGAGACCGGCGCCGTCACGCTCGAAGGCAGCGCCGCCTCCATCGCCGGAGATCCGAGGATCCGCGAGGCTTACCTGGGCGAATAGTCATTCGAGGATTCGCAAGAACGCTGTCACCCTTTCAGCCGGATCGCCGACGAGCAGGTCGGAGATCACCGCGACGGACGAGGCACCCGCGTCGATCGCCGCGCGCGCGTTCCCGAGGTTGACACCTCCAATCGCGACAACCGGGATCGACCCGGCCAGGCGAGCGGCGGCGGAGACGAGCTCGAGCCCTACTGCGCTATAGCCCGTGTCCTTCGTGGCCGTTCCAAACACAGGTCCAACGGCAATGTAGGAGATCGGCTCCTGCAGCGCTCCTTCCACCTGGGCGACGGTGTGGGTCGAGAAGCCGATAATCGCCGCCGGGCCGAGCTGTGCGCGCGCAGCCGCCGGTGAAAGATCCTCCTGTCCGACGTGTACTCCGGCCGCACCCGACAAACGCGCCACATCGACGCGATCATTCACGATGATCCGCGCCTCGTATTCGTCGGCCAGCGCGACGACTGCGTCGCTCAGGTCGAGAAAGGCGCCGGACGGTAGATCCTTGGCGCGTAGCTGAAGGAAACGTGCGCCGCCGTCGAGAAACGCCCGCGCCAGCTCTGTCGGTTTCCAGCCGGCACCGGCCGCCCCCTGGACGTCGACGATCGCGTGGAGAACGGAAAGGTCCGTGTTCATCGTTCGTCGGTACAATAGCCGCAACCATCATGCGCAGGCTGTGTCTGTCCCTCATCGCGGCACTGACTCCAATCGCCGGCCTGGCCCAGGCGCCCGTCCGGCAGCCGCCGCAGGAGCCGGTTGCCACCTTCCGCGCCGGTGTCCGCGCGATTCAAGTGGATGCCGTAGTCACCGACGAGGAAGGCAATCCGGTGCGCGGCCTGACGACCGAGGACTTCGAAATCATTGAACGGGGCGTTCCGCAGCCCATCACTACGTTTGAAGCGGTCGACATTCCAATCGAACGGCAGTTGCCGGATCTGGCGGATCCCGATGTCGTCGCGAATGAAGGCGACGGCCGCATTTACATGATCGTGTTCGACTCCATCAGTCCCGCGTTGGCCATGCTTGCCAAACGCGAGCTGAGGAGGTTTTTCGACGAGCACTTCGGTCCGAGCGACAGCGCGGCAATCATGTTCCTCGACAAGGCCCACCCGAACGCTGGCCAGGATTTCACATCGAATCGGCGCCTGTTGATCAAGGGCATCGATAGTTTTGCGGGGTCGCCGGATGAACGTGTCTTTGCGGGGTCGGCCTCGCCGTTTGCCCCGCCAACGGGGCCGGCTGCGTTCCTGGCCCGTAATCGCATGAGCCGCCTCAAGGACCTCACTGAATTCCTGATCAAGACCCCCGGCCGCCGGAAGGCTATGGTCCTCGTCACCGAAGCGATCGGCTTCGATGCCATCGACTTCAAGGACTACTCGGGCACGACGCTGAGCCCCGCCGCACAGGACGCCCATGCAGCGATGACCGCGGCGACGCGCGGGAATATCGCGATCTATCCGATCCATCCCGGCGGCCTCGAGGTTGAAGGCCCCGACGCAACCGCCGAATCGCTCCCTTCGGTCGAAGTGCAGCAGGCGGCCGCGGGTCAAGCACTCGCGCCCAGGATGGAGATGCGTTCGATCGCAGCCGCTACGGGTGGCTTCGCTCACCTCAACTCCAACACCTTCGGCAACGCGTTCACGCGCCTCGTGCAGGAGAACAGCGTCTACTACATGCTCGGCTTCAATTCGACGCAAGACAAAGACGACGGTCGGTTTGTTCCGATGCAGGTGCGAGTCAATCGTCCCGGCCTCAAGGTGCTGGCCAAGGATGGCTATATCGCACCTTTCAAAGGCCGCGATAACATCACGTCTCCGGAACGCACGCCGGGCGTCGGCGCCGCGCTGGCGAGCCCGGTGCCCGTCGGGGGCGTCACTCTCCGCGCCTTTGCGGCGCCATTCAGGGGACGCGGCAAAACAGCGGCTGTCGCGATCGCACTCGAGATGGATCCGCAGCGCCTTGGCCTCGTCGAACAGCAGGACGGCGGGTTACGCGGCTCAATCGACGTGCGCCTGGTTCCAATCGACGTCCGCTCCAAAGTGCTGCCGCAGATCCGGCAGCTGGGCAACATCACCGTGCCGGCCGACGCGCGAGCCGGCGTAGAGCGAGCCGGGCTTCGCGTCCTGACGAAGACCGATCTTCAGCCCGGACGCTACCAGCTCCGCATCGCCGTCGGAACCGCGCAGCGGGGCGGCAGCGTGATCTACGACCTCGACGTACCTGATTTCAGCAAAAAGGAACTCGCCATGAGCGGCGTGGCGCTCCGCGGGCCGAACGATCCGGAAGGCGTGTTCCTGCCAGCCGGCGATCCGCTGCAGGTGCTCGCCATCCGCGCACCGACAACGGTCCGGTTGTTCCGCGACGGCGACCGGGTGAGCGTGTTCGCGGAAATCTACGACTCGACGGGCGGCCGACCGCACACGGTGGAGGTGCGGGCCGCGCTCCGCAACGAAGCGGGCGAGGTGACGACGATCTCGTCGGTGTCCCGTTCGTCCGACGAGCTGAAGAAGAACGGCGACGTGCTGCGCTTCGAAGCGCCGCTGCCGCTTACGAAGCTTCCCGCCGGCCGTTACGTGGTGTCGATTGAGGCGTCGTCCAGCGCGGACGGAGATCCTGTTTCCCGCAGCGTCCCGTTCCGCGTTCGCTAAGCCGTTTCGGCGAGCTTGTTCTGCTTCGGCGCCGGCATGAACCGCTCCATGAACCCGGTGCCGAGCCGGCCGGCCTGAAAATCGGCGTCGTTGAGGATCTTCATGTGCAGCGGCACGGACGTGCTGATGCCTTCGATGACGGTCATCTCCAGCGTGCGGCGCATCCGGGCGATCGCTTCCAGTCGATCGCGGCCGTGCACGATGATCTTCGCAATCATCGAGTCGTAGTACGGCGACACCGTGCACTCCGAGTGCGCGAAGGTGTCGATGCGGACGCCCGGGCCGCCCGGCACGCTCCAGGCGTGGATCAACCCGGGTGATGGCGCGAAGGTCACCGGGTCTTCGGCGTTGATGCGGCACTCGATGGAATGGCCGGTGAAGGTGATGTCGCTCTGACGGAACGACAGACGTTCGCCCGCGGCAATCCGGATCTGTTCCTTGACGATGTCGATACCGGTCACCATTTCAGTCACCGGATGCTCGACCTGGAGACGGGTATTCGTCTCCATGTAATAGAACTTCCCTTCGGCATCCATCAGGAACTCGAACGTGCCCGCGTTCGTGTATTGCACCGCTTTCGCGGCGTCCACGACGAGGCTGCCCATCTTGCGGCGGACCTTCTCGCTCAGCACCGGCGACGGCGATTCCTCGATCAGCTTCTGATGCCGCCGCTGAATCGAGCACTCCCGTTCACCGAGATGGACGAGATTGCCGTGATGGTCGCCGATGATCTGGAACTCGATATGGCGCGGGTTGTCCAGATATTTCTCGATATAGACATCGCCGTTGCCGAACGCCGCCTCGGCTTCGCGCGTCGCCATCCGTAGCAGCTGCGGGAGCTCCTCGGGGTCGCGCACGACACGCATCCCCCGGCCGCCGCCGCCGGCGACCGCCTTGATGATCACCGGGTAGCCGATATCACGCGCCACCTTCAGCGCCCGCTCTTCGTTCTCCACCGGCCCGTCGCTGCCCGGGAGCATCGGCACGCCCGCCTTCTTCATCGCCTTGCGCGCGCGCGCCTTGTCTCCGAGCAGCTTGATCACGCTCGGATCGGGACCGATGAACCGGATGTGGCAGGCCTGGCAGACCTCGGCGAGGTAGGCGCTTTCCGACAGAAAGCCGTAGCCGGGGTGAATCGCGTCGGCGCCGGTAATCTCGGCGGCGCTGATGATCGCCGGCACGTTCAGGTAGCTGTCGGCGCTGCGCGGCGGCCCGATGCAGACGTCTTCGTCGGCAAACCGGACGTGGAGGGAGTTCTCGTCCGCTTCCGAGTAGACCGCCACCGTCTTGATTCCGAGCTCGCGGCACGCGTGAATGACGCGCAGCGCGATTTCCCCGCGATTCGCGATGAGGATCTTTTTAAACATCAGCTGGGTCTAATCGCAAACAGCCGCTCGCCGTACTGAACGGCCTGACCGTTTTCGACATACACCTTGACGATCTCGCCGTCGCATTCGGCGTTGATCTCGTTCATCAGCTTCATCGCTTCGATGATGCACAGAACCTGCCCTTTGCGCACCGTCTGGCCGGTGTCGACAAACGGCGGAGCTCCCGGTTCCGACGACCGGTAGAAGGTGCCGACGATGGGCGACTTGACGATCGCCAGGTCGACGTCTTCGCTCGCCGGTTCGAGCACGGGTGGTTCGCCGGCGCCCGGCGGAGGCGCCGCCGCGGGCGGCGCGGCAGCCGGCGCCTGCATGGCGACGGCCGGGAGCGGGGGCATCGCCGCCGTCCACGGCGCGGGCGCGTGCTTGCGCAGGCGAAGTGTTTCGCCGTTTCGCTGCAGTTCGAACTCGGCGAGCTCGTGCTCGCGCATCAGTTCGAGAATCTCTTTGATCTCGTCTACCGTCATCAGTCTGGGATCAGAGCGTATGGCACCGATGTGAGGACCTCGCATCCGCGGGCCGTGACCAGCACATCGTCTTCAATCCGCACGCCCCCCCATCCGGGAAGGTACGCGCCCGGCTCGATCGTAAAGACCATCCCCGGTTCAAGTGGCACCGGCGCCACATCGGCGCGCGGCCGCGTTACCCTCGGCTCCTCGTGGACGTCGAGGCCGAGACCATGGCCGGTTCCGTGGCCAAACGCCTCGCCCAGTCCATGTGCGTCGAGAACGCGGCGGGCCGCGCGATCCACATCCGTGGTCGCGATGCCCGGCCTGACGGCGTCGATCGCCGCCTGCTGCGCTTCGCGCACCGCCTGGTGCACGCGGTGCGCTTCCGCGGACGGGGGCGCGACTGCGACCGTCCGCGTCAAGTCGCTGCAGTATCCGTCCAAGACACCGCCAAAGTCCAGCACCACCACGTCGCCCCGCTCGAGCACGCGGTCGCCGGCTCGATAGTGCGGCAGGGCCGCGTTCGGCCCCGACGCGACAATCGTATCGAACGCGGGCCGCTCGAACCCGGCCTCGCGAATCGCCGATTCGATCCGCGCCGCTACGGCGCGTTCGATCGTGCCCGGACGCACCATGTCGAATGCCGCGCGGGCGACGGGTGTGAGGCGCCGCGCCGCTTCACGCAGGATCGCCATTTCCGCGTCGTCCTTGATGACCCGCGCCTGCTCGACAACCCGTTCCGTCGGCCGCAGCGTCACCGCGACACGTCGGGCCGCGGCCGTTCGCACGAGCCACTCGTGGCGCGCCACCGTCAGGTGAGCGGCCTCGAAGCCGACCGTCGTGACGCCCATCTCCGCCAGGCACTCCAGCAG
>JBOGIQ010000141.1:0-13707 GCA_050742535.1 Vicinamibacterales bacterium
GTGACGTGAGGTGGCGGCTGCGGCAGCGTGTATCGGACGCGCTGGTGATACGTCGCATTCAGCGCCGGCTCGCACGTCGCCTGCACTCCCGTGCGCATCAGGTGATCTTCGACGGCGCGGCGCGCGGCATCATGCGCGTAGGTCTTCTCCCGCGTGCCCAGCGCCGCAGAGCCCATGATCGCCCGCCAGTGATAGAGCACGTGCGGGATATGACGGATCCGTGCCGCGTCGCTGTGCTCCATGATCCGCCACGCCAGGTCGTAGTCCTGGCTGCCTTCCAGACCCTGCCGAAATCCGCCCACACGCCGGACCAGATCCGTCCGGTAGACGCCGAGATGACTGATGAAGTTCTGGCCGCGGAACAGCTCGACGTTAAAATCAGGCTTGAAGTACGGGTCGTAGCGCCGGCCGGATTCGTCCAGGCGATCCTCGTCGCTGTAGACGATGTCCGTCTCCGGGTGTCGATTGAGCTCGTGCACCACCGCCAGCAGCGCGTGCACCGGCAGCACATCGTCATGGTCGGCAAGCGCGACGAACTCTCCCGTCGCCAGCTGCAGCGCGCTGTTGGAGGCAGCCGAGATATGGCCGTTGACGCGGCGGAAGTCCACCTTGATCCGCGGATCCTTCGCCTGGAAATCGCGCAGGATCCTGCCCACCTGCACGTCCGTTGACGCGTCGTCGGCAATGCACAGTTCCCAGTTGGTGTACAGCTGATCGCGCACCGACTGGATGGCCGCCTTCAGCCACCGTTGATCGGTGTTGTAGACGGGCATCAGCACGGAGATGAGCGGCCGGTATTCGAGTCGTTCGGTCGCCTCGCGGATCTCCCGCAGGTCGTCGGGGCCCAGCCGGTCGTAGCGGCGTGCCCATCGGCGGTAGCCGAGGCCGTCGATGGCGTTGTGAATCGGCGTCAGCAGCGGGCCGAGCGAACTCTCCTTCGCCAGCCTGTGTGTGCCTTCATTGAATGCGCGGACGAATCCGCTTGGACCCGAGGTGCGCAGGATTCGGAACGCCTGTCCGGCTGCGCGGGCCACGTCCATCGGCCGCGGCGGGCTCGAGCGCCATCGGCTGAACAGCTCGCGCGTCGCGATGACACGAACGAGGAACGCGTCGCGAGCCCGGCTCACGCGGTGGTTGCGCGCGCGACACGGCGCGTGTCGCGCCACTGTTCGACAAGCATCGCGATGGGTCCGACGATGAACAGCGCGTAAAAGGGCGCGTAGACCACTTCGTTCAGCCTCAGGGCGGTCTCGAGCACGGCGACGAGAAACACGACGACGCACTGCCCTTTCACCGATCGCACCGTCGTCTTCGGGTCGGTGACCATGAAGAAGGTGAACAACTGGTACATCGGTCCGGTGATAGGCGCCACATTGGCCACCCATGGCGTACCGGTCCACCATGCGCGCACGAACGAGAACGCGAGGAACGACAGGACGTAGGTCGCTGAAATGTGCAGCCGCCCGACCCGCCAGACGATCACCGTGCCCAGAATCCAGATGACCGCCATCGGTGCCACGACGTTGCCCCACTGGACGCTCAACACTGCCACGGTGGCCGGCGCAAGAAAGACCACGGCGCTGACGCCGAAGTTCGTGGGATTCCACAGATGACGCCCGCGAACGCGGAGCACGTACTTCGAGGTGATGGAGATCAGGCTGGTCAGGAAGTACGGCCAGTAGAGCGGCGACCGGACGAGAATGCCGGCGCTGATGCCGCTGATGTACGCGCTGGCGGGGTGCGGCCAGACGCCGTAGGTCAACCGTCCCATCACCAGCTCGGCGCCGATCGCGGTGACGATGGCCAGCGCAGTGCGTTCCCAGCCTTCGAGAATCCCGAATGAGAGGTGCGCCGTCAGCAGGATCGACGTGATCAGCAGCGGCGGGAGGAAGCGGTTGTCGATCCGGAAGAACCGCTTCCGTGGCGCCACGACGTCCGCCCGCGGCAGCGCGCCGCTCTCAACGGCCATCGGCGCCTCTGGTAGACGTAGTGTCCGCCTTTAGGCGTTCTTTCGTAGTGTCCGCCTTCAGGCGGACCTCCGGCTCTTTGACAACGTGCAACCGGTCGATCGCCGGCTTCTCGATCGTCTGCATCTGTCCGGACGGCCACCGGATGACGACGCGGTCTACGGTCGCCGCCGATCCCAGCCCATAGTGAACCCGCCGCTGATTCTGCGCGCTGAAGCCGCTCGCTGCCGTGACTTCCTGCACCTGCTTGCGGCCGCTCCAGTACAGCTCGACCCGCGCACCAAATGGGCTCCGATGAGTCGGGCTTTCCAGCTCGAACTGAATCCAATGCCGGCCCGGCTGGACAGTGTTGCGATAGATCAGAAGCGGTCCACGCTGATTCGCGACGATCACGTCGAGGACGCCGCGGTTACCGAGATCGGCCAAGGCAACGGCGCGGCCGTCGAACGTGTCGGTGGCGCCGACGACCTGCGCGACGTCGGTGAACCGGCCGGCGCCGTCGTTCACCCACACCCGCTTACGTTGGTATCCGGACAGGCTCCGGCCGCGCATCGCCGGCCAGTTCTTCGCATCGCCGATGATCGTGCTGTGGCCGGTGGCAATGACGCCGAAGTCGTACCAATAGCTGGTGCGCTCCCCTGCCGACACATACCCGTTCGTCAGGTAGAGGTCCTGCGTGCCGTCGTTGTTCAGGTCGCCGAACTGCGCGCCCCAGCTCCACCCGCCGAAATCGATTTTCAGTGACGAGGCCAGGTTCTCGAACGCCATCGACTGCGCCGATTGACGTATCCACAGATCGTTGCCTTGCAGGAGCTGACCGGGCTCCGTGATGTTGGTCTTGTAGATCGCCAGACGGCCGTCGTTGAAGATGTCGCCGACGGAGGCGTTCATGCCGCTCTTCGGCGCCAGGCCGACTCCGGCGTCCGCCGCGACGTCGTCGAAACGCTTCCCGTTCCGATTGGCGAACAGTTCGGACACGCCGTAGTCGTTGGACAGAAACAGATCGGGATAGCCGGTGCCGAGCAGATCGGCGGCGATCAGCGCCAGCGCCCAGCGCCGGCTGCGAATGCCCATCGCGTCGGTGCGATCCTCGAACGTCCCGTCGCCGCGATTGCGCAGCAGATACTTGCGGCCGCCGTTGGTCGCATATTCGAAGCTCTCCGGCATGACCCGTGTCGTCTCGAGCTTCCAGAGATTGACGCTCTCGGGCCAGTAGCCGGCAATGAACAGATCCAGATTGCCATCGCGGTCGTAGTCGAGCCACGTGGCGCTGTTCGCGTTCACCCACGACGGTAATCCTGCACGCTCGCCCACCGGAGTAAACGAGCGTCCCTCGATGTTCCTGAACAGCTCGGGACGGCCGTACTTGTAGACCAGCACGTCCTCCCAGCCGTCGTTGTCGAAGTCGCCCCATACGGAGCCCATCGACACTCCGGATGCGCGGCGGTTGACGTCGGCGAGGCCGACCTGCCCCGCGACGTCGACGAACGTGCCTCGGTCGTTGCGATACAGGCGGTTGAGGCTGTCCTCGGCGCTGTTGGTGACGTACAGATCCTGCCACCCGTCGCGATTGAAGTCGGTCACCGCGACGGATGCACCCATCGCCGTAACCTGCGGCATGATGTGCTCGAACTGCACGTCGAACGTCGGCGCCTGATGGGTGAAATCGACGCCCATCGCCTTCGACGATTCCCGCAACCGGAAGCCGAACCGTGTATCCCCACCCTCGTCGGCCGCGACGAGGTGACGGCCTTCGGCCTGGCGATTCAGCGCATAGACAGCCGACAGCGAGGCGATCAGCACGATCGTCCAGGCGACCCAGGCAATGCGCTGTCTCAGAGGCAAAGGCATTGTTCCCGGCAGTCTGAATGCTGCATGTTCAATTGTGAATACTGCATTCCGACTAATGCGGCCTGAGCCCACGCAGGAATCGCTGTGGCGTCACGAACCGCGTGTGATACCGCTGCCAGTCGTCGCGATGACGTTGATAGACCGGATCATCTTCGAGCGTCAGGCTGACCGTCCCGGCGCCGTAATTCGGCGTATCGTGCGCCGGCAGCGGCAGCACCGTCGATGAGAACCCGGTGTTGTAGTCGCCGTCCTTCTCCCAGCCGTCGCCAATCAACACGAAGTCGCGCTTCCATCCGGCGACGGGCGGCGGCAGTTCGCGGAACTGCAGCCGCATCTCGTCTCCGGCGTTCATGATCACGTACCGATCGTCGACCTGCCCGATGAGCTCGAGCACGTCGCCGAACCGTGTGTGGTAGCCGGTCAGATCGCGCCAGCGCGGGGACGTCGAGACAACGCGATCGTACTGCGGCGTTTCCGGGGCGTCGCCGCGCGGTGGGTTCCTCTCGTAGCTTCCGCCTTCAGGCGGAAGATCACGCGTCGCTGAAAAACCCCGGTACCGCAGGTCCGCCTTTGCCGCCTGGATACGGGTGGTCTTTACTTCCGACGTCGAGCGCGAGCCCAGCTGCAGCGAGTCCCAATAGATTTCGAGGTTGGTCCGCAGACGGAGCCGGCCGGCACCCTGCGCCTGCCGCAAATCGATCAGGATCGTCTTGTTCTTGCCGGCCGGGAATCCGATATCGGCATTCACCGCGCGCCACGAACCATCCCGGCCTTGCGCCTCGAGCGCCAAGCCGCGCGGCGCGAGACCCGCCTGGGCGATCGCCACGTTGATGCTGCTGTCGGTCGGATAGATCCAGCCGTTCGCGACCAGCAGCGTATCGGGACCGATGGCGCCGGGATCGATCTCGACGAAGTGATCTTCCGCGATCCCCTGATAGCGCCCCCGCGCGAAGGTCGACAGGTATTTCCCGTCCCGGACGGACACCGCCGACGTGACGTCGGCTCCGCGGTGGTCCCAGGCGCGGGCGACCGGATGGAGACCAGTTACGGCCTGAACCGACAACGCAGGCGGCGATGCCGGAGAGAACCGCTCGTCGACGAAGACCTCGGTGTCCGCCGGACGATCGACGGCCATCAGCGAGACGTGGTCGAAGAAGTGCGTCTCCCAGAGCTCCGCGGTAATGCGGACGTCGTAGATGCCATCGCGCGGCACCAGCTGATCTCCCCGCAGCGTGACCCAGTCCTCCGTCTGCGTCCCACCGGCCGTGTCCTGCGCGTTGATACGCAGGCCGAGGGGGGATCGCCAGAGGAAGTCGGTGACGAAGACCATCCGCGTCCCGTCCCAGGTAAACAGCCACGGACACGATCCCTTCAGCCGCTGCTCCGCCACCATCACGTCGTCCACGGAGGTCCCGAACTCGGCCTGCGGGACGCCGTTGGGCCAGACGATGCGCGCGACGTCGATCGTGGACTGGGTGCCGAGGCCGATGTGGATCGTGCCGCCGGTCAGCAGTTGTTTCTGAAAGAGCAAGCCGGCGCGCGCCTCGAGGTACCCACCGACGCCGAAGGAGTTGATGCGCTGATCGCCTGCTGTCTCCTGCGCGCGCGGGCGTATGACCTTCCAGTGGTATTTGGTCGCCCCCGTGTTCAGCAGCCGGACAGCGCGCCGCTCAGCCTCTGGCGAACCGTCATCCGTGTAACCGATGAAATCGACTCGTCCATCCGCATTCAGATCGCCCGCCGGGAAAACGTACCGCAGCGGACGACGTTCCGGCGGCCGCAGCTGACGCGCCGCATCGCTCAGCCAGATGTAGGTGTCGCCAGCTTGAGTCGCCACGAGATCGAGTGCGCCGTTGTTGTCCAGGTCTGCCGCCAGCAGACGCACCTCGGCGCCGAGCGGCCACCCCGACGGTGCGATTTGCTTTGCCACCCATTGACCGGCGATCCAGGAGAACGCGGTGATGGAACCCGACAGGTCGAGTGCAAGCACGTCGAACTGCCCATCGCTGTCGATATCAGCGACCGTGACAGAGGCCGCCCTCGTGATGGGAAGCGCGGGAAATGGAACGAAGTCTCCAGCCTGCCGGTTGGCGAAGGCAGAAAGGCGCGTCGTTCCATCAGGCGTCGCACGGTCCAGAAAAACAGCGTCAGGATCCCCGTCGTCGTCGAGATCGGCCCATGCCACGTCGACGATGTTCCTCACTCCACCAAACATCATGACGCCTGTCCAGCTTCCGTTGCCGTTGTTGCGGAGAACAAACGGGGAGCCGGTGGCAGGAGCCGCGATGATGTCGAGGTCGCCATCCATTTCAACATCCGCCGCCCACACCCCCGCACACCGGCAGGATGCGGCCATCGGATCTGCAGGCGTTTGATCCACGAACCGACCATCGTTCTGCTGAACGAGCAGACGAACGCCGCCGCCGACCGCCGTCACGATGTCGTAGCGGAAGTCGTTGTTCCAATCGGCGACGACCGACGTGCGTGCGCCAGGATTCGGCTCGACGCTCCCGGATGGCAGCGCAATGTTTGGAGCGTCCGCGGTCAGTGACCGCAGCACGCCAGTCTGCGCAACGAAGATCAGGGGCCCCTGGTTGTTCTCCCTCGGAACGACGAGCATCTGGAGATCGTTGACCGGGAATGGATCACCGAAGACCTCTTCGGAGAATGCGAGGGAGAGGTCGGGGTCAGCCGGCATCGCCGACGGCGGGATCAGCGCGAGGAAACGCTGGATGGGCTCCGCAATCAACTCCGTCGGCGTGCGAACGGCGGCAAGGTCCTCGCCAAATGCGGGCACGCGCGCAAGCACATTGCGCAGGAACGCGGTCGCCCGCTGCGCCATCGGCAGATCGTTGGCGCCAACGGCGGTTTGCAGTTCCTGATACTGCTGCAGCGCCAGCTCGGGCCAGTTGGCCGCCATCGGTTTGAGCCGTGCGATCGAATCGTTCAGCCGCTGGAGGTCGCCTGCCTTGGCCGCGACCCGCGCGCGCTCGACCAGCACCGCCATGTTCTGCGGCGCCAGCTTCATCAGTTCATCGAGGAGGGTCAGCGCCTGCGCGGCACCATCGGCGGCGCCGGAGCGCTCCACTTCCTCCGCCAAGGCAAACCGCGGCTGCAGCGCATCCGCGGCAAGCTCGACGGCGCGGCGGAGGTGTGCAACTCCATCGTCGAGGCTTCCGCGCGCGATTTCCATTCGCCCGGCGAGGAGCGCCAGATCGGCATTCTCGGGCGCGAGCATGAGGGCACGCTCGATCGGCATGGCGGCGGCATCGAGCTCGCCAAGACGCAGGTGCGTCAACCCGAGATTCGCCCACGCTGCGGGCTCCTCCTCGACCTCGGTCGTCACGGTCGTGAACTCGCGCTTCGCATCGTCGAGCAGGCCGACCTCGAGCGAGGCCAGGCCGCGATAGAACGCGCGCGTGACCTGTTCGTAGGTTTCAGAACCCGGCGCGGGAAGGGCGGTGCGCGAACGCCAGACGAGCCATGCCGCGGTAGAGCCAATCGCAACAACAGCGATCAGCACAATCGCGGTTATCCGGCTGAAGCCGGACTCCACGCGAGAAGGATTAGTCGACACCGAGGTGCAGTTGGCGTTCGAGTTCCACGAATCGCTGCGCCTCGGCCGGCGCCGGACGCAGCAGCGATACGAGAATCGCCGTCGCAAACGCGAGCGGGATCGTCACGATTCCGGGATTGCGCAGCGGGAACCACGCGTCGGCGTTCTTCAGCACGTCGATCTGAATCGTCGGCGAGAGGTAGATCAGCACCAGCGTCGACGCCGTGCCGACCAGCATGCTCGCCTGCGCGCCGGTGGTGGTCAGCCGGCTCCAGAAGATGGACAGGACCAGCGCCGGAAAGTTCGCGCTGGCCGCGATCGCGAACGCCAACCCGACCATGTAGGCGACGTTCTGCCCCTTGAACGTGATCCCGAGCAGGATCGACAGCCCGGCGAGCACGACGGTCGCCCCCCGCGCCACGACGAGCTGCTCGCGCTCGTCCGCGTGCGCGCCGCGCACCACGTTGACCCACAGGTCGTGCGAGAGCGTGGCCGCGCCCGACAGGGTCAACCCGGCCACCACCGCGAGGATCGTGGCGAACGCCACGGCGGCAATGAACCCGAGAAACGGCGTGCCACCGATCCCTTCCGCCAGCAGCGGCGCCGCCATGTTCCCGCCGGCATCCACCGCGGTGATGGCCTCACGACCGATGATCACCATGGCGCCGAACCCGAGGATGAACGTCAGGAGATAGAAGAAGCCGATGAACGCCGTCGCATATCCGACGGACGTCCGTGCGGTCCGCGCGTCGGGCACGGTATAGAACCGCATCAGGATGTGCGGCAAACCGGCGGTGCCGAGCATTAACGCCAGACCGAGCGACATCGCGTCAACCGGATCGGTGACCAGCCGTCCCGGGCTGAGCACGCTGTCTCCATAGCGCGCCTGCGCCTCGGCGAAGAGCGCCAACGGATTCATGCCGAAACGCGACAGCACGAGCAGCGCCATCAGCGTCGCGCCGCCGAGCAGCATGACGGCTTTGACGATCTGCACCCAGGTTGTCGCGATCATCCCGCCGAACAGCACGTATGCCAGCATCACCAGGCCGACAATCACGATGGCCAGCTCGTACTGCAGCCCGAACAGCAGCCGTATCAGATTCCCGGCACCCACCATCTGCGCGATGAGATAGAAGGTGATCACCGCCAGTGCTCCGATCGAGGAGGCAATCCGGATCGGCGTCGCACGCAGCCTCGCCGCAAGCACGTCGGCGAAGGTGTAGCGGCCCAGGTTCCGCAGCGGCTCGGCGATGAGAAACATGACGATCGGCCAGCCGACCAGCCAGCCGACGGAATAAATCAGGCCGTCGAAGCCCGACAGCGCCACGAGGCCGGCGATGCCGAGAAAGCTCGCGGCGCTCATGTAGTCGCCGGCGAGAGCCAGTCCGTTCTGGAACGCGGTGACGCTGCGGCCAGCGGCGTAGAACTGATCCGTGGTGCGCGTCTTCCGCGCCGCCCAGACGGTGATGCCCAGCGACAGCGCGATGAAGCCGATGAAGAACGCGATGGCGGTGAGGTTCGGTTCGCCGAGGGACGTCATCGGAGACCGTCAACCGAAGTGTCGTAGTGCGCGTTCGCCCACCGGATGTAAATCCAGGTGAGCACCCACGCCACGACAATCACGAGCGCGCCCAGCAGGATGCCAAGGCTCAGACCGGGCGCGATCGCCGTGCCCAGCAGCGGCTTGTTGAACGCGACGAGGAGGATGAAACCGAAGTAGGCGGCCATCATCGCGACAGTCAGCGTCAGCGCGATCCGCCAGCGGGCGGCCGAGACCGCTTCGAGCGTCGAATGTGTGGGCATAAAAAAACTCCCAACTCCCAACGTCCAACTCCCAAACAGCTTGGGAATTGGAGGTTGGAAGTTGGGAGTTGGATTCTATCGTAGAGGCCGACCTTTAGGTCGGCCTTCACGCGCCACTATTACTTGGGTGCGTCTTTCTCGTAGGGAGCGCCGATGCCCGACGAGCCGACGAACAGCTTCTTCCCGTCCGGGAAGGTGATGTCACGGCCGTTCGCGCGGTTCGACCCGTCCTTGGCCTGGAATCCCTCGACGATGATCTCGGTGCCCTCGGGCAGCGAGTTCTTGTTCCAGCCGCGGCGCAGCAGAGCGTTCGGCGCACCACCTTCGACCATCCAGCGCTCCACCTTGCCGTCGTCGCGCTTCACGTCGATGTGAATCCAGGAGTGCGGGTTGATCCACTCCATCTTGACGACAGTGCCCTTCATCTTGACGGGCTTCTTCGCGTCGAATTCGGCCGCGAACGAGTGGTGCGCCATGACCGGGGCGGCAGCCGCGGCGAGCAGCGCGGCACCGGCGATAACGCTGAACAATTTCGTACGCATCGGGTATCTCTCCTGCCTAGAACGTATATGTGACTGCCCGTCCCGAACCGTCAAACCCAGGCTACTCGGACAGTATAGCCCAATCCCCTGGAGGCGGAGGGCACCCCTGCCGGGGTGCCGCCACCTACTCGGACGTCTTCTTTTTCAGGTCTCCGTAGAGCAATTCCTCGGAGAATTCGACGCACTTATATTCCAGCAGCTGCGCGTTCGGCTCGACCCGGCGGTAGAGCGGCATGCGGATCGTGAAGGGCCGCGTCAGCACTTTCGGGTCCTCGATCCGCGCCTCGTAGTTCAGGATGCTGCCGCCCGAGCCCGGCATGATCGAGTACCGCTCGGTGACGACCAGCGCCTCGCTGTGGTGGTTGCCCGCGCGGTCGAACCACGACTGATCGTTGAAGCCCTTCGCTTCGATGACGAGCGTGTCGCCGTCCCACTTCCCGTTCGACCAGCCCATCCAGCTGTCCACCGGCGCCTCGGTGTGATTGCTCATGTGGACGATGCGATTCGAGCTCGCGTACTCGTAGACGAACAGAATGTCCTTCTGTCCCTGAACGATCTGGAACGGATACGGCATGTAGGTCGCGCGCGGCAGACCGGGCATGTAGCACTTCGCTTCCGGATCGGCCTTCGGCCAGCCCGCCTGGTTCTCGGTCCTCTTCTTCAGACCCGCGGGGTTGTATGGGATCGTCCCGTTGTTGTCGACGATCACGCTCTGCCCGGCCGGAATCGCGAACATCGCGCCCAGCTGCCAGAACGCCGTGGCGGACGCTGAATGATCCTCGAGGTTCCAGTTGGCCGTGTTGATCGCCTGATAGATGCCATTCAGGTTCGGGCGGCCCGCGATCCGATCGCCACCAGGACGCGCCGGCACACCGGCGGCGGGAGCTGCGCCGCGTCCCTGCGCGGGTGCTGCACCACGACCCTGTGCCGGAGCGGCGGGGGCTGGAGCTGGAGCTGCGCCACCCTGACGACCCTGTTGCTGTGCCGTAAGGGTCAGCGTCACTGCTGCCGCCATCACCGTCGCCATGACTGCGCCTGTAAACCGGTTACGCATGTGCCTAGGTCTCCTTCAAAACTTTCGTGGCTTCTATCAAAGTTGTCGCTGGGGTGTCAAGGAAGCCGTCAACCCCGACCGGACGATTGCGGCCCCCGCCGCCAGCGCCCGCATCTTATCGCGAGCCGCCTCTTCCGTGCGCGGGACGAGACCACAGTCGGTGGACAGCTTGAGCCGCTCGGCCGGCACGTGTTCAAGCGCCCGGCGGATCCGGGAGGCGACGATTTCGGGCGTCTCCCCTTCGTCCGTCCCCACGTCAATCACGCCAACGACGACATCTTTATTTCCGGCTTCCCGCAGGACTGACGGATCCACCCCGGAGGCCGCGCACTCGACCGAGATCTGATCCACGCTGCTGCGCGCGAGGATCGGCAGCGTGAGACCGTAGTGGCCCCAGCTCCTATTGCTGGATTTCCACGCCAGGACCAGCGGCGTCCCATAGCCATAACAGATGTGAACGGCCTTCGTGGCCCGGACGCCATCCATGGAGCGCTCGAGCGCGTCCATCCCCCACTGTTCCACTTCTTCGACGAAGACGTTGAAGCACGGCTCGTCGAACTGGACGACGTCGGCTCCCGCGTCCACGAGATCGCGAGCCTCTGCGTTCAGGATTTCCGCGAACCGCATGGCCAGAGCCTGATGGCCGCCACGGTAATGCTCGTCCGCCACGTCGTCCGCCATCGTCATCGGGCCCGGGAGCGTGACTTTCAAGGCTCGTGTCGTAACAGCCCGTGCGAATCGGCACGCCTCGACGAGGATCGGAGCACGCCGCCGGACGTCGCCGACGATTCTCGGCACATCCATGGATTCGGCGTAGCGGCCGCCGCGCGTCTTCTTTCTCGCCGTGCGTTCCTGATCGACGCCCGTCAGGCCGTCGAGAAACCCGCCGATGTAGTGCCGCCGCCGCAGCTCACCGTCGGTGACGATGTCGAGGCCGGCTTCCTCCTGATCGCGAATGGCCTGGCGGACCGCCTCGTCCTGAGCCGCGCGGAGCGCGTCGCCCGATAGTTTCCAGGCCGCGCGCAGGCCACGATGCGCGAGCCACGACGGCTTCGGCAGGCTTCCGACAATTGAGGTTTCCAGCATATGGCGCCCGCCGACGTAGTGTCCGCCTTCAGGCGGACCCGTGACCGATCCGTACGACAAACCGCCCTCGCGCCCGGCCTGCTGCAAGCGTCTCGAAAGCCTGCGGCAATTCCTCGAGCGTAATCTCGCGTGTCATCAGCGACAAATCGCGCTTCATCTCTGTCGCCAACCGGTGCCACACGTCTTTCCTGATGTCCATCGGGCAGGTTACCGAATCGATTCCGATCAGGCTGACGCCGCGGAGGATGAACGGAATGACGCTCAGTGTGAGGTCGATCCCGCCGGTCAGTCCGGTGCTGGCGATCCCGCCCCACGCGGTGGTCGTCTTGACCAGCCACGACAGCAGCTCGCCGCCAGCCGCATCAACAGCGGCCGCCCACTGTGCGTGCTCGATCGGGCGGTCGGTGAACTGAATGGTGTGCCGCGATAGAACGTCGTGCGCGCCGAGCTTCGCGAGGTACTCGCGCTCGGACTCCTTGCCCGTAATCGCCGTGACCTTATAACCACTGCCGGCAAGCAGGGAGATCGCGATGCCGCCCACGCCGCCCGTCGAACCCGTGACGGCAACAGGACCATGGCCCGGCCTCAGCCCGTTGTGCTCGAGCCTGATGATGGCGAGCGCGGCAGTGAAACCGGCAGTACCGAGTTCCATCGATTCGCGCAGGGTGAGGCCGGCAGGCAGCGGAACGACCCAGTCCGCCGGCACGCGGACGTACTCGGCGTAGCCGCCGTCATTGCCGACGCCGATTTCGTAGCTGGTGGCGATAACGGTGTCGCCTTCCTTGAATCGCCGATCGGTGCTGGACACGACGGTTCCCGAGACGTCGATACCGCCGATGCGGGGAAACGAGCGGATAATCCGTGGCCCGGTTGCAGCCAGCGCGTCCTTGTAGTTGACGCTCGAGTACGCCGCCCGAAGCACGACGTCCCCCGGCGTCAGCTCGTCGAGTGTCGTCTCGACGATCCGGCCGGCAATCGTGCCGCCGTCGTTGAAGATCCGAAACGCCCGGAACGGTTCCATCGGTCGATGATTGTACTTGCCAGTTCGTAGTGTCCGCCTTCAGGCGGACCTCCCGCGTTACCGGCTGCGGATGTACTGCCGGTCGATGCGGAACGCCAGCGCGCTGAGACTGATCATCAGCAGTCCGAACAGCACGAGCGCCAGCGGCCAGCCGAGCGAGTCGGCGAAGTGCTCGCCGGTGAACCAGCCCGTGTATCCGAGAATCGCGCCCGTGGCAACCAGGAGGAGCGTGCGGCTTGGAATCGCGGCGCTCAGGTAGACGAAGCCACTGCCCGTCAGGATGAAGAGCACTTCGAACAGCGTGCCTTCAACGAGATCGAAGAGGCCGTAGAGAAAGCCGATGCCGCCGACGAGGTACCAGGCGGGAGTGATCACACGGTGCGGCGTGCGATCGGCCGCTATCGCCGCGAGCAGCAGACAGCCGCCAAGCATCATGACGCCGAACGACTCGTCGACGCTGAGGATGTCGAACGCCGTCACCCACGACAGCATGGCAAAGAGCACAGCCAGGAACAGCAGCATCGACTGCCGCAGCACGGAAAAGATCGCCGCGAACTGAATCGCCATCACGCCCGCGGTGAAGAGCGCTGCCCATCGCGCATCGCCGCCCGATCCGAACTCATTGAACGCGACGAGCATGCCGGTCGGCTCGAGCCCGGCGGCGATCAGAAACAGCGGCGGGGCCGCTTTGTCGAACCGGGAGTCGCGCGTGGCAATCGTCGCCATCGCGAAGGCGGCGAGACCGGAGCCGAGCGTGATGATCACCCGGGCGGCGGAGTTCATCGAGTCCCACTGGAGCGCAATGAACGCGACGATACCCGCAAAGA
>JBOGIQ010000142.1:0-13698 GCA_050742535.1 Vicinamibacterales bacterium
TTGCAGGCTCGCCTCGCGAACCCGCAGGGTCCCGCAGGGTTCGCGCCACGGCGGTGTCAGCGATAGCACGGCCAGCCGAGTTCAGCGTCGATCGATACCGGCTGGCGATCGGTCCGTGCGAGCACGCGGATGGCGTTGCCGCCTGGCGAAGGCAGTTCTCCGATCGGACTGTAGTGCCGATCGATGTACGCAAGCAGCTGCGGGTAGGTGTAGAGGTCGGTCGCTTCGCGACCGGCTTCCACGACGGCAAGCAGCGGCCGGTCTCTGTCGATCGCGGCGATGTTGGCCCGCTCATGATCGGGCGACGTCCAGTATCCCTCCATGTAGAAGCCGAGCCGGCCGCCGAAGGGCCGATCGGCGTAATAGTACAGGTCCGGCGCGAACCATAGGACGAGGAGCGGTTCGTGTTCTTCAGTACAGTCACGGATGTAGCGCACCGCCCGGTACTTCGCCGTTCCGTGCGCGCCCCAGGCCTCGAAGGGCGGACTCGTCCAGAGCTGGCGCTGCATCGAAGACCAGTCGTCTCCGCGGGGAAGCCGCGATGGAACGTGGCCGACGACAACCACGCTCCGCGCAACGAGGAGCAGCAACACGAGCGCCACGATGGTTCGCGCCGCAAGCCTCCACGGTGGCGTGCCGCTCAATCGCCGCGACGCGAGGAAGGCCGCTGCCAGCCACGCCGTCAGCACCACCGGTGCCACCATCGCGTCCGCGATTCGAATGGCCAGTGGCTCCCGGATGAAGCCAAAGAGTGTGACGACCGCCACGAGCACGACCGTCGCGATCTTGAGTCTCTCGCGCTCCCCGATTGGGCCGGGTACTCGCCTCGAGAGCAACGCGACCAGCGCAAGCAGCACGGTCACTATCAGCAAATAGAACAGGAACGCAGCGGCTTCAGGGGCCGTGTCGAGCCCGGCGAGCAGATGCAAAGAGCCTATTCTGAGCCCCGGCAGGTCAACCGTGCCGCGGCTGCGATCGATTCCTGCGGTGTCGTCAATCGTCGGATCCCGGATCAGCGCGAACACGTTTCCGGGCCTCACATCGTTCAGCATGAAGCGCCCGGATCTCACCCGGCCCTCCGGGGGAACCCGCAGTCCGTACCGCCTGGCGGCTTCGCGCCGGCTGGTTGGCGACGCATCCGGATTCCAGCGCACGCCGATTGTGACCGGCGCATCGGGAGGTGCCCAGCGGACGAGGTCGTCGACTGCCGTCAGCGGCCATCGAGGCCACGATTCGAAGCGATTCTGGTGATACTCGCGCGCGGCGACCGCCCGCACGTCGTCCAGGTATGCGCCCAGGCCCCACGTCCGTTCGATGAACAGCAGATACGGGCTGACGGCAGCAAGCGACAACGCGGAGACCACCGCACACCGGCGGATGCCGATCCGCCACTCGTGGCGGTGGCGGAGCATCAGCACGGCCATCGTCACTACTCCCAGATAGAGGCCGTGGTCATGCCGGAGGTAAAACGCCGCGGCGGCGGCGATGGCGAGCGCGACGGCTCGGGCTGTAATCGGTCGATCGATGTAGCGCCAGAGCAACGCGATCCCGGCGGCGTACACCACGATTTTTGGATAGCTGTAGGTCCGTGGTCCAGCGAGGGCCAGCATGACGGCCGCCGCGGCGCCGATCCAGAGCGAGTGCGAGACGCGCCGCGCCAGCATGAACGTCAGTACCGAGCCACCCGCAAATGCGGTCCCGATAATCAGAGCTTCGGAGAGGAGTCGATATCCAACGACCTGTTCCATCGCCGCGGAGACGGCATATTGCAGCGGCATCCCCAGGGGTGCCATGTCGCGCACGAAGAGGCGCCCTTCGAGAATCTGGCGGCCCCACACGACGTGCATGAAGTGGTCGTCGCTGAATCCCGTCGCGGCGGACAGGAAGTACAGGAACGAACCGACCAGCACCAGCAGGCCGGCCGCCATGGCCGCTGAACCGTGCGAAAAGACCGGGAGAGTGGGGCGCCTGGATTCGATGCCGTGAGTATATTTGCGAGCGACAATAACTGACTCGATGCGACTCTAGGGTCAGTACTGGAGATTCAGCGGCGTCGATGCCCGATGGACGAGTCGCCGGCATGCACGGCTGATGCCGAGCTCGGCAGCGAGTATGATGATCTTTTGAGATCACTGAGCGAATGACTGCGAATACGTTTGGAACGCGCACGGACCTTCGCATCGGCGGACAGCCGGTGCAGATTTACAGCCTTCCAGCCCTCGAGAAAGCCGGTTTCAGCGGCGTGTCGCGGCTGCCGTACTCGATGAAGATCCTCCTCGAGAACCTGCTGCGGCGCGAAGACAACGCGTTCGTGAAGGCCGACGACATCGCCGCGCTTGCGCGCTGGAACGCCGCGGGGGCCGTTGAAAAAGAGATTTCCTTCATGCCGGCGCGCGTCCTGCTGCAGGACTTCACCGGCGTGCCGTGCGTGGTCGATCTGACGGCCATGCGCGACGCCATGGTTGCGCTCGGCGGCGACCCGGACAGGGTTAATCCGCTGCAGCCCGTCGAGCTCGTCATCGACCACTCCGTACAGGTCGACTACTTCGCGCGGCCCGATGCGTTCGCGCTCAACGCTGAGCTGGAGTTCTCGCGCAATCGCGAGCGCTATGCGTTCCTGCGCTGGGGACAGCGGGCGTTCAATAACTTTCAGGTCGTCCCGCCAGACACCGGCATCGTTCACCAGGTGAATATCGAGTACCTGGCGCGCGTGGTGTTCTCGCAGACGATCGGCGGAACCACTGTCGCGTATCCGGATACGCTGGTCGGCACCGATTCCCATACCACGATGGTGAACGGGCTTGGCGTGGTCGGGTGGGGCGTGGGCGGCATCGAGGCGGAAGCGGCCATGCTCGGCCAGCCGATCTCGATGCTGATCCCGCACGTCGTCGGTTTCCGGCTGACCGGCGCGATGCCCCAGGGCGCCACCGCCACCGACCTGGTACTGACGATCACCGAGGTACTGCGCAAGCACGGCGTCGTCGGCAAGTTCGTCGAGTTCTTCGGCGAGGGGCTTGGCGCGCTGACAATTGCCGATCGCGCGACGCTCGGCAACATGTGCCCGGAGTATGGCGCGACGGTCGCGATCTTCCCGATCGACGAGATGACGCTCGACTATCTGCGTCTCACCGGCCGGGATCCGGAGCGCGTGCAGCTCGTCGAGGCCTACGCGAAAGAGCAGGGCCTGTTCCGCGCCGACGGCGCGCCCGACGCCACCTATTCGGAGGTGCTGGATCTCGACCTCTCGACGATCGAGCCGAGCCTGGCCGGACCGAAGCGGCCCCAGGATCGCGTGACGCTGAAGCGCGCGAAATCCGCATTCCAGGTGGCATTGCCGACGATGCAGGTGCCGTCGAAGCCGCTCAAGGGAGCGAGCGCCGCCGAGGGTGGTGCCCGCCAGGGCGCGGCCGCGGCAACAGGCGTGCTGGCGCAGAGCGGGGTGGCTGTCGCGGGCCCGGCGCTGGAGGCGCTCGATCACGGCGCGGTGGTGATCGCGGCCATAACCAGCTGCACGAACACCTCGAATCCAAGCGTCATGATCGGCGCCGGCCTGCTCGCGAAGAAGGCCGTCGAAAAGGGACTGACGCGGAAACCGTGGGTGAAGAGCAGCCTGGCGCCGGGATCGAAGGTCGTCACCGAGTATCTCGAAGCCGCGGGGCTGACGCCCTACCTCGACACGCTCGGTTTCAACCTCGTCGGCTACGGCTGCACGACGTGCATCGGCAACAGCGGGCCGCTGCCGGACGAGATCTCCGCGGTGGTCCGGGACCGGAATCTGGTCGTGTGCTCGGTGTTGAGCGGCAACCGCAATTTCGAGGGACGGATTCAGCAGGATGTCCGCGCCAACTATCTGGCCTCGCCGCCGCTCGTCGTCGCGTATGCGCTCGCCGGATGGATTACGAAGGACCTCACCGTCGAGCCGCTCGGCCACGATCAGGCCGGCAATCCCGTCTACCTGAAAGACATCTGGCCGTCGGAGCAGGAACTGCAGGCGACGATGCTGCGGAGCGTCACGTCGGACATGTTCCGGAGCAGCTACTCGGATGTCTTCAAGGGCGACGAGCGGTGGCAGGCGTTGAACGTGCTGCAAGGCAGCCGTTTCACGTGGGACGCGGCGTCGACCTACATCCGCAAGCCGACGTTCCTCGAGGGCATGACGATGACGCCGTCGAAGCCCTCGGACATCGTCGGTGCGCGCGTGCTGGCGCTGCTTGGCGACAGCGTGACGACCGATCACATTTCGCCAGCGGGATCCATCAAGGCGGACAGCCCCGCTGGACGTCACCTCATCGAACAGGGCGTCAAGCCGGCCGACTTCAACTCGTACGGCGCGCGGCGCGGCAACCACGAAGTCATGGTCCGCGGCACGTTCGCCAACGTTCGCCTGCGCAACCAGATGGCGCCGGGAACGGAAGGTGGCTGGACGCTGCATCAGCCCGGCGGCGAGCTGATGACGATCTACGACGCGTCGGTCCGCTACCAGGCCGCCAGCGTGCCGCTGCTCGTCATTGCCGGTAAGGAGTACGGTTCCGGTTCGTCGCGCGACTGGGCAGCAAAGGGCACGCAACTGTTGGGCGTCAAGGCGGTGATCGCCGAGTCGTTCGAGCGCATTCACCGCAGCAACCTGGTCAACATGGGTGTGCTGCCGTTGGAGTTCAAGGCGGGGCAGAGTGCCGCGCTGCTGAAGCTGACCGGCACGGAGGAGTTCAACCTGCTCGGCGTCGCCGATGGTCTCAAACCACGGGGCGACGTTCGCGTGGTGGCGACGGCCGCCGGCGGGTCGCAGCTCGAATTCACGGTCACGGTTCGGATCGACACGCCCGAAGAGCTGGTGGCGTTCCGCCACGGCGGCATCCTTCCGTACGTCGTGCGCCAGCTGGTCGCCAAGAGCTGATTACTTCCGAATCGATCAAGGCGCGAGCGCGGGAGCTCGGATTCGACCTGTGCGGCGTCGCCCGCGCCGAGAGCTATCCGGAGCTCTCGTTCCTGCCCGACTGGCTCGAGCGTGGCTACGCCGCCACGATGACGTGGATGCACCGCTCGGCCGACAAGCGGGCGGATGTCCGGCATGTCGTTGCGGACGCTCGCAGCGTCGTTGTGACCGCCACGCTCTACAACACGGCGCGCCCCTACTCGGACGACCTCGCCCCCGATGTGGCCCGCATCTCCCGATACGCGTGGGGCGATGACTATCACGATGTCCTGAAAGCGCGTCTCGATGCCCTGCTTGCGTGGATGCGGGCGGAATCAGCCGACCGATTCGGCGCCCTCACGTATGTCGACACCGGTCCGGTGCAGGAACGGGTTTACGCGCAGTACGCCGGGCTGGGCTGGATCGGCAAGAACACGTGCCTCATCAACCCTGAGCTCGGGTCGTGGCTCTTTCTCGGCGAGATCATCACCACGCTCGATCTCGAGCCCGACACCCAGGGGCTCGAGCAGTGCGGCAGCTGCACCAGATGCCTGGACGCATGTCCGACCCACGCGCTCGTCGAACCGGGAGTGCTCGATTCAGGCCAGTGCCTGTCGTACCTGACGATCGAGCATCGCGGGGACGTGCCTCCGGAGTATCACGCGGCCATCGGCACCCAGGTGTACGGGTGCGACATCTGTCAGGAGGTCTGCCCGTACAACCAGCCAGCTCCGACGTCCGGCGATTCGCCATGGCAGCCGCGCGCCGGTCTCGATCTGCCCCGCCTCGTCGATCTGGCAAGCCAATCGGACGATGAGCTGCGCACGCTCATCAAGGGCACGCCGATGACCCGGGCGAAAGTCGTCGGCCTGCGTCGGAACCTGGACATCGCCCTGGTAAACGCCACGCGCTGACAACGGTATTATTCGGTTATGTCGGGCACCGCGCCGATTCTCCTCCTCTCGATGCCGCAGATGGCGGATCCCAACTTCGCGCAGACGGTCGTTCTGCTCTGCGACTACACGGAAAAAGGCGCCTTCGGCCTCGTCGTGAACCGCCAGCTGGAGGAGCCGGCCTGGACGATGGTCAAGACCGATCCGCCGGTGAAGGTCGACCCGGAGGTGCGGCTGTGGGTAGGCGGACCCGTCGAGCCGCAGCAGACGTGGGTGCTGAGCTCCAACGCCCAGGGGCCGGAGGACGAGCAGCGCGAGATTTGTCCGGGGATCGTGCTGTCCATGTCGCACCAGCTCGCGCTGCAGCTGCTGCAGGAACCGCCCTCGAACCGTGCCCGCATCGTCGTCGGCTGCTCCGCGTGGGCGCCAAGTCAGCTGGATGAGGAACTCGCGGCGTCGGCGTGGCTGACGATGGAGGTCGACCCGGCGTTGATCTTCACGGTGCCCCCGGAGCTGATGTGGGAGACGGCCCTCCGCCGGCTCGGGACCGATCCCGCCAAGCTGCAGACAAGCTTCGGGGTTCATTAGTTAGAGTCCGGCTTTAGCCGGATAACCGCGAAGCTGGCGAAGAACGCGAAGGGCGCGAAGAGCCATGATGCCAAAAACAGTTGGTGGAACGTTGCTGATCGCGTTGTCGCTGGCCGTCGCGTGCCGGCAACCGCAATCCACCGAACCTGCCCGACAGCCTGAGGCACCCTACGTGCAAACCGATGACTTGAAGCGCCTGGAAGGCATGATCCGCCGTTTCGCGCCCGTAGATCTCACCGCGGACGTGGGCCGGCTGCCGTCGAACGAACGCGACGCGTTGGCCATTCTGGTGAATGCAGCAAAGATCCTCGACGCGCTGTTCCTGCGACAGGTCTGGGAAGAGAACGAGAGCCTGATGATCGAGCTGGCGAAGGACGCGTCGCCGCTGGGTCAGGCCCGGATGCACTATTTCCTGATCAACAAAGGTCCGTGGTCACGTCTTGATCACAACGAGCCGTTCATTCTTGGCGTCCCGAAAAAGCCTGAACGAGGAAATTTCTATCCCGCGAACGCGAAGAAGGAACAGGTAGAGCAGTGGATTAATCGTCTGCCCGACGCCGAACGGCGGCGCGCGACCGGCTTCTTTACGACGATCCGTACGGATGGGCAGGGCAACTTCGTGATCGTTCCGTACAACCTCGAGTACCAGAACGAGCTGGCACGCGTCGCCGTGCTGCTTCGGCAGGCTGCGGCGCTCACCGCTCAGCCGACGTTGAAGAACTACCTCGACAAGCGCGCCGCCGCGCTGCAGTCGAATGACTACTACGACAGCGACGTGGCGTGGATGGAGCTGGACGCGTCGATCGAGCCGACCATCGGTCCGTACGAGGTGTACGAGGACGAGTGGTTCAACTACAAGGCGGCGTTCGAGGCGTTCATTACGCTTCGAGACGACGCCGAGACGCAGAAGCTGGCGCGGTTCTCGGGCGAGCTGCAGGAGATCGAGAACAACCTGCCGATCGATCCGAAGTACCGGAATCCGAAACTAGGTGCTCTCGCGCCCATCCGCGTCGTCAATACCGTCTTCTCGTCGGGTGACGCCAATCGCGGCGTGCAGACGGCGGCGTTCAACCTGCCCAACGACGAGCGCGTGACCGCCGAAAAAGGCTCGAAGCGGGTGATGCTGAAGAACAACCAGGAAGCCAAGTTCCGCATGGTGCTGCAGCCGATCTCGAAGGTCGCGCTGTCGGCCGCCGACCAGCAGAACGTCAGCTTCGAGGCGTTCTTCACGCACATCCTGATGCACGAGCTGATGCACGGCCTCGGGCCGCACAACATCACCGTCAACGGCCGGGCGACGACCGTGCGGCAGGAGATGAAGGAGCTGTCGAGCGCGATCGAGGAAGCGAAGGCGGACGTGTCGGGCCTGTTCGCGCTGCAGTTCCTCGTCGATCGCGGCAAGCTGGACAAGGCCTTCGATCGGACGATGTACACGACCTACCTCGCGTCGATGTTCCGCTCGATCCGGTTCGGCATCAACGAAGCGCACGGGCGCGGCGTGGCACTGCAGCTCAATTACTTCCTGGACAACGGCGGCGTGAAGGTTGCCGCAGACGGGACGTTCACCGTGGATGCGCCGCGGATCCGACAGAACGTCGTCGATCTGACGCGCGACATCATGACCATCCAGGCCGTGGGCGATTATGCGGCGGCGAAGCAGATGATCGACAAGCTGGTATCGATCCGTCCGCCGGTGCAGGCGGTGCTCGACAAGCTCAAGGACGTGCCGGTCGACATCGAGCCGAGGTTCGTAACGGCAAACGAGCTGCTTTCAAAGTCCAACTAACCACGAAGGACACGACTTCCTATGACGACGCGCGTTGCATGGACGGCAGCCGTGCTGCTGCTTGGCTGTGGACTGGGGACGGCGAATGCCCAGGACGATCCGCGGGTTGGCCTGACGATGGGCTATCCGACAGCCGTGGGCGTGCTCTGGCACGTCACGGAGCGGATTGCGCTTCGTCCCGAAATCGACTTTGCGAGAACCGTCGCGACAACCGAGACGACTTCGACGATCCTTCCACCAAACGAGCGCGACGAGGCGACCACTGTCCGTCCGGGTATCAGTGCGCTGATCTACGTTACGCGCCGGGAAGGACTGCGCACGTATGTGACCCCGCGTTTCTCGTACATATCCACGGATAGCTCCTCGTCGGAGATCGAGTCCTCGAACTATCTCGTGAGCGGCTCGATCGGCGCCCAGCACCGGCTCGGCGATCGCTTCGCGATTTTTGGTGAGCTCGGGGTCGAATACGCCCGCTCCACAACCCGGCTGTCGTCGACCTTTCTTTCCATCGAGACGCGAAGAAGCACCGTGGGAACGCGGTCCGGCGCGGGCGTCGTTCTGTACTTTTAAGACCAACAGGGCGTAGTGTCCGGCTTCAGCCGGACCTCCCGGGTCCGGCCTTGAGGCGGACACTACGCTTCGTGTTCAGCGCAGGTTACTGACCGCGTCCGCCGGCTCCGTCGCCGCGGCCACCGCCGCGGCCGCCACCGCGACCGCCGCCCCGTCCGCCACCGCCGCCAAACGACGGATACGGCCGTGGGTTGATCATCAGCCGGTCGAGGAAGAGGTCGATCGACGCCGCCATCACTTCAACCGCGTCGGGTGCGTTGTTGTCGAACGCGTGGTCGGCGCCCTGAATCAGTGTCAGCGTCGTCGGCACCTTCAGCGCATGGAGCTTGGTGAAGAAATCGACGCTCGACGCCACCGGGATCGTGTTGTCGTTCGTGCCGTGAATGAAGATTGTCGGCGCGAACTTGTCGCTGATATACGTCGTCGGTGAAGCTGCCGCTATAGCCTCCGGCGTCGCCTGTCCCTGCGGCCAGAGGCTGCCGGCGATCTGCGCGCTTGCCAGCGGATAGACGCCGATCGAGGCGTTCACATCGGAGCTGACCCCGGGATTGCCCAGGTCGCCCTCGAATTCCTTCCTCCCGTTCGTGCCTGCGGCCATCAGCGACAGCATGCCGCCGGCCGAGTACCCGGCGACAACGATTCTGTTGGGTTCGATTCCGAGCTTCGCGGCGTTGGCGCGCGTCCAGCGGATCGCCGCCTTGACGTCATGAATCTGTGACGGCCAGAAGCCCTCTTTCGCCAGGCGGTAGTTGGCGGAGACGTTCGTGTAGCCGCGGGCTCCGAGCGCCTTCGCGTCGTTGATGATGTAGCCCGCGCTCTTGTTGCCAGCGAAGAATCCGCCGCCGAAGAGGTGAATGATCGCCATGCGCTTCGGCGTCACGCCCTGCGGCGGCTGGTAGACGTCGAGCTTCAGATCGATGGTGCCGGCCTTGGCGAACACGACGTCCTTCTCGACGAGCCGCAGGTTCCCGATGTCCGGGGCGGCGGGTCCCTGCGCGCGTGCCGCGATTGCGGTCAGCGCGGGTGCTGCGGCCAGTGCAGTCGATGCTTTGACGAATCCTCGCCTGGTGACTCGGGCCATGCGTCTCTCCTCTGCGTGAGCGGGTTGATGATGACGGCGGAATCATAATGCATTCGGCGGCGCCTCGAACTGCGGCTCGCGCACTCCCGGGGGCACAAACCGCGCGAGCATCAGCAGTCCCGGGATGCCGAGCACCATCGTGATCAGGAAGAACGCCGGCCAGCCGACGGCGTTGACCGTGAACCCGGTCACGGGCCCGGCGATGACGCGCGGCAGCGCCATCAGGCTCGAGAAGAGTGCGTACTGCGTGGCGGAGAAGCGCTTTTCGGTGAGCCGCAGCAGGAGCACGCCGAAGGCGCCCATGCCCAGGCCTGCCGTGAACACCTCGAACCCGACACCGCCATACATCGCCACGAGGTTAGGGCGGTCGAGAACCGAGAGCAGGAAGTAGCCGGCATTCGAGAAAATCTGAATCACGCCGAAGATCCAGAGCGCATGGCCGAGGCCGCCGATCGTCGTGACGATCCCCCCGGCGAAGGTTCCGAGGATGGTGAGGATCACCGACATTGTCGCCAGCGCGATGCCGCGATGCACCGCGTCGTAGCCCATGTCGATGAGAAACGGCCGCGTCAGCGACTGCGTGAGCTGATCGCCGAGCTTGTAGAGGACGACGAACGCGAGGATCTCGAGGGCGCGATGGCGGCGGAGCATTTCGGCGAACGGCAGCCACACCGCATCGCGCAGCGTCCGTGGCGGCGCCGGCTGCGCCTCCGGTTCCGAAGAACGCCACGTCAGCGCCACCATCAACGCGAAGACGAGCGCGAGCAGCGCGTTGACGGCCGGCCAGCCGATGCGGGCGGCCAGCGTAATCGCGGCTCCTCCCGAGACGAGCATCGCCGCGCGATAAAACGCCAGCCGCGCACCGACGGCCGCTCCCTGTTCCTCCTTGCGCAGCACCTCCACGGCGTACGCGTCGATGGCAATGTCCTGCGACGCGGATGCGATCGCGAGCGCGACGGCGAGCGCGCCGACGACCCAGATCGCATCGGGCTGTTCACCGGCGGCGGCCAGCAGCAGCACGAGCACGGCCAGCACAATCTGGGTGACGGCCATCCATCCGCGCCGCCGTCCCCAGAACGGCGGCACGTATCGATCCATCAGCGGCGACCAGATCACCTTGAACGACCATGGCGCCTGCGCCAGTGTCAGCAGGCCGACGACGCGGATGTCCACGCCGATGTCGCGCATCCAGTCCGGAATCGCGTACCAGACGAGTCCCAGCGGGAGGCCGGATGCGAACGAGAGCAGCGATACGGAGAGCGTGCGTTTCGATCGCAGCGCCGCGATCAGGCCGGTCAGCGAAGAGGCAGACGCGGATTTCATTTCCGTGGCGCGAACCGTGCGGGTTCGCGAGCGAGCCTGAAAGGCTCGCCCCACGAAATCCACGCGACACGCATTCGCAAGGACACTAGTTCGTCGCGGCGATTGGCTCGACCACCAGGAACTCGACGAGATCGAACACGTTCCGGCGATGGCTCCGCCGGTCTTCGGCCACGGTGGAAGACGACGTCGTGACGATGACGAGGTCGAGGCTGGGGACGACGAAGATGTACTGACCGCCGAAACCCCATGCGAAGTACGCACGATGGCCGCCCAGCTCCCGCATCCACCAGCCGTAGCCGTACTCCTGGCCGCTCCAGAACGAGCGGGCCCGGGTGATGAACGACCGATCGATCCACGATTCGGGCACGACCTGGCGGCCCTTGACCCGGCCACGATCGAGATAGAGCTGTCCGAAGGCCAGCATCTGGCGCGGTGTCATCAGCATGTCGTTGCCGCCGAAGTAGATGCCCTGCGGGTCCCGCGGCCACTGCGCCAGAGTGAAGCCGAGCGGCGCGGCGAGCTGATCGTTGGCGAACTGCCATGTGCTCTTGCCGGTTGCTTTCGTGAGGATCGCGGACAGCAGGTGCGTGTTGCCCGTGCTGTAGTCCATCTCGCTTCCCGGCGCGCTCAGCAGCGGACGCGCCAGCGCGTGCTGCACCCAGTTGCGGCTCTGCACCCACGCCCCGTAATTCCTGTTGCTCGTCGTCTCCAGCCCCGACCTCATCGTCAGCAGGTCTTCGATGGTGATCTTCTGCTTCGCCGGCACGCGATCCTTCGCCAGGGTGGGGAAGTACCGAACGATCGGTGTGCCGGTGTCTGGAATGAGGCGACGGTCGATGGCGACGCCGACCAGCGCGGAAATGACGCTCTTGGCCGCCGACTTGATGTTGGCCAGGCGCGTGGCACGCGCGCCGTTGTAGTAGCGCTCGACCAGGATCTCACCACGCCGGCTGACGATCAGGCTGTGCAGGCGCGGCAGATCGGCGGCGAGCGTCAGCGCCTCCTCGAACCGCGGCGCTAACGGCGCGCTACGCGCTTGTTCCGCCGGGCTGGTAACCGCCACCAGCAGGACACACCCGAGCCCGACGGTCGCCGTCAACGCGGATTTCATCTCGTGGCGCGAACCCTGCGGGTTCGCCCCACGAAATCCGCGCCTCGCGCATTGGACGGTTGCGCTAGTCGGTGAAGACGGTGAGCTTGCGCGACTGGATGAGCCATTTGCCGTTGCGCTTGACGAGCCGATCTTCGGAACGTCCCATTGCCGCCGCCGTCATCTTGCCGTCGCTGTCGCGCCGCACGGTCTGCCAGTACGACTGGTGCAGCGCCTCGCCCGGCTTCGGGAACGAGATGCGCACGTTGCTGACCACGTGGTACAGATTCGCCGTTGGCAGTCCCTTCGCCTTGTTCGCGTCGCGCCGCTGAATGAGGCCGGTGACGATCCCGCGAATCGCGGCGTGCCCCTTGCTGATGCTGCCGTTCGAATCGATCGTGGCATCCTCGGTGAACACCGCAACGTAGCCGTCGGCGTCCAACGAATCAACCGCCCAGACGTACCGGGCCATCACGTCCTCGACCGCTATACGGTCTTCGTAGGTGCCCAGAGCAGGCGAGCCTGACAAGGTTCGCCCCACGACCCCGTCTTGCGCCGTGGCGAGCACGGGTGCGGCCAGGAAAACGATCAACGCGGCGTGATGCAGGCGCATGGCGTATCCCTACTTTGCCTGCGCGCTGTTGAACATGTCGCGGGTCATGCGCCATTCGCCGTTCGGCTGGCGGCGATAGATGCGGAGAAAGTTGCCGCTGGTCTTCGTCGTGTTACCGCCGGCCCTGGGCGTCGCCTCGACGGTGAACGTTCCACGCTGATACGCCAGGTCGCCGTCCACGACGGTTTCGACCGGCGTCCAGGTTTCGACGATGTCGAATTGCTTGAACACGCGGCCGTTCGCTTCGTCGTTCGCCACCTTGCCAACCAGCGGCGCCCGGCCGGACGCGATCATGATGTGGTCGTCGGTCGTCAGGCTGCTGAGCGTGGCGATGTCCTCGTCGTTGATCGCCTTCAGATAGCGCCGGTTGAACTCGGTGATCGCCGCGAGATCCTGCTCCAGTGTCGGCCTCGTGCCCGCGGGCTTCGACTGCGCGGAGGCGACGCCGGCGGACACGAAGATCGAGAGGCCAATGGCAACCCACCGACAGCGAAGCTTCATTGCACCGACCGCGAAGAAAGATTGCACCTTTCGCACCTCTTGCACCCCTACCACGCCTCCGGAACCCCGTCGTAACGGAAAAACTTGCCCGTGTCGGCGATCGTCACCGTGTCGATGGTCTTGATCATGTTGCCGACGGTGAAGGACGTCTCGAGCATGCCCTTGAACTGGCCCTTCAGATACATCTGGTGCTCCGTGAGCGTCGGCCCGGGGTTGAACATCACCACGGTGACGCCGTCGCCTTTCACCGAGGCGGCCACGAGCTGCATGGCCCGGTTGAGCGCCGCCTTGCTGCTCCGATAAAAGATCGCGCCGCCGCCGGCCTGCGGTCCGGTCAGCGA
>JBOGIQ010000143.1:0-13625 GCA_050742535.1 Vicinamibacterales bacterium
CAGGAACCAACTGGGACGCGCGGTGTCCAACTTTAAAGGTGTAAACTTCCATGCAGACACCCTTTACCGGTGAGACCCTTACAGGAAACGTCCTCACGGGAAGCATGAAGAACGCCGGCACTCTCAGCTGGTCGGAAGTCGACAGCCGCGAAGCGGCCCTCATCAGGCGCTGCACGGCGGGGGACCAGGCGGCGTGCGCCGAGCTCGTCGCCGACCATCAGCGCATGGTCTTCACGCTGGCCCTGAACCTTCTGCGGGACCGCGACGAGGCGCTGGACCTGTCCCAGGAGGTCTTTCTCAGAGTTTTCCGAACGCTGTCGAGCTTCCGCGGCCAGTCTGCCCTCCGCACCTGGATCTATCGCATCGTGATCAACCAGGCACGCAACCGGCAGCGCTGGTGGAGGCGGCGTCACCGCTCCAGCCAGGTGTCGCTCGACGAGCACCTGCAGCAGTGCGGCGAGCTCGAATCGAGCGGCACCGTCCTTCCCGATCGGGCGCTGGCCAGCAAGGAGACGGCGGAGAAGATCTGGCGCGCGCTCGACCGGCTGCCGTTCGATCAGCGGACCGCCCTCGTCCTGCGCGAGATCGATGGGCTCCGCTATGAGGAGATTGCGTTTTCCCTTGGTGTGGCGGTGGGCACCGTGAAGTCGCGGCTGACGCGGGCGCGCCAGTCGCTGCGAGCGGAATTGCTGGGGCTGCGGACATGACTCAATACGTCGGCTGCGACCACGCGCGAACCCTGCTCGAGGGGTTGATCGACGGTGAACTGTCGATGGCGGATCAGCTCGCCGTCGAATCGCATCTCCGCTGGTGCGACACGTGCGCGCTCCGTGTGGAGGACATGCGCCTCATCGGCGCCTCGCTGCGGGCGACGGCCGCCGCGCGGCCGGCAGATGACGTGGACGAGGGCGCCTTGACGGTGTTGACGGAAAGCCTGCTTGTCCGTGTGCGCACCGAACGCGCGCAGTCGTTCGCGTCCCGCGTGCGCGAGATGGTGACCGACAGCCGGCTGCTCTGGCCCGCGCTCGGCGCCACGGCAGCCGTGCTGTTGTGCGTGGCCGCGGCCAGCAGCGTGCTGCGCGCCTCCACCATCCAGGAACCGGATTCACTGGCGGCGATGATTTCAGCCCTTGCCAGCCCGGGCTCGGAGATGCATCCGCTCCGTCCGGCTGACAACGGCATCTCGTTCCCGCGGCTGAGCGAACACGACGGCATGCGCGCGAGCGGGACGATCGAGCAGATTCCCGAAGACGACGTGATCTACGCCTTCCGCACCGTGATCGGCCGTGATGGAAGCCTGTCGGACACGGAACTGCTCTCCGGCGACGACGCGCCGTTGGCGGATCGCCGTGCGGTGGCGCGGGCGTTGGCGCAGGAGATGGCGCTGCTCAACGCCGTGAACACGACACGGTTCGTCCCCGCGCAGACCCCGCTCGGCCGCGCCGTGGCCGTGGACATGGTGTGGCTGGTCGCCAAGACGACGGTCGCTGCGCCTGATTTGTTCCGCAGTCCGCCCGCCCGCGTGGACACGCGCGTGAAAGTAATCCAGAAGCCGGCGGCGCCGGAGCCAGCCGCTCCGCCGCTCAGCGGTCAGACGGCAGCGCCGCGCGACTCATCGACGGCCTGATCCCGCGCCGGCGGGCGCGCTCGCCGGCGCCTCGCCGCGCGCGCTGGAGACGTTGTTCAGCGCATCCGCCGCGCGGACGATCACACCGCGTGCAGCCGCTTCGCCCTCCAGCACCAGCTCGAACTGTTCAACGCGCGAGTCGGCAATGCCGTCCTTCGGGTAGATCGTCTGCCACCGGTCGCCGTCGAGTGAATAGTCGGCCCGTTGCACAGCGGAATACTCGTCGCGGACGTCGAACTCGAGGACGAGACGCGTCCCCTCGCGGCGCACCGACGAGATCGTGATTTCCGGCGGCGCGTTGTCGATATCGAAGGCGCTGCTCTCGAGGGCGCCCGTCAGCGCCGTCGAGGGTGAATTCGAGCCGGCGTCGGATGCGACGACGCGCAGCAGATAGCTGCCGTTGGGAACCGATGTCGTGTCCCACACGATGATCGGATCGATGACTGCGCGCTGCAGGACCTTCCACGACGTTTCGCCTTCGCGGCGGTAGAACACGTCGTAGGTCATCTCGTCCTTGTTGTCGTCCTCCGCGCGCCAGACGAACGTGCGCAGGCCCTTCTGATACACGCGCCGTCCGAGATTCGGGGGGGAACCCGGTGTCGTGGCCGCGTTGCGTCGATCCGGCAGGTCGCCGTCGAAGCCGGCGATCTCGGGGTCGGTCGGGAACGGACGCTGGAAGACGGTTCCCGGCGGATGGATGGTGATCGACGTGACGCGCGGGCGCTGATTCCGTGGCAGATAGGCCGCCGAGACCGACGTCAGCAGCGGCGACTCGCCCTTGGCGCCGGCGAGGATCGCGCGCCACTGGAGGTAACGGGCACGGGGGCTGGTAATCGCGCTGCCCGACTGGTTCGTATAGGCCGGTGCCCAGTCGCTCCAGGTCTCGTCCGGCGTGCGGGTGTTGCCCGAGCGCGTCGAGACCTCGACGCGTGTTCCCGCCGGAGCCTGCGCCCGCCAGCGAATCGTGCCCCAGGCCGCCACGGTCTGTGCGTCGCGGACATCGGACGTGTAGGTGCCGCGTTCGGCGCGCGCGGCCGACAGGCGGAGCAGCTTTCCCGGATTGGACGTGGCGAGGAGCATGCGTCCGTCGCGCTCGGAGAGGATCGCCGTGACCTGCTGGACGTTGGCGCGTACGACCAGCGTCGGCTGATATGGTTCGCCGGACAGCCGATAGATCTTCCCCTTGTTGCCGGTGGCGACGAGCAGGTTGCCGTTGGCTTCGACGGCGAGGTCGTAGGGCGTGTCCTCGCGGAGCTCCCACACCAGGTCCCACGTGCCGTCGCTGCTGATCCGGTAGATCGCCCCGGTCACCGGTCCCGTGCTGCGCGGGGTCTGCAGCGGCGGTGGGCCGCCGCCAGACGGCTCCGCGATACCGATGGCTGTGACTTCGGCGGTCACGCTGACGACCGGCGTCGGCCCCGATGTGTCGGGGGCGGGCGGAGGGGTGGAGCCCGGGGTTCCCGCGACGCGGCTGCTGACCGCGATCGCGTACATCGTTCCATCCTTGTCGACGCGGATGGTGCGGATCTCGTTGAAGCTCGAGTCGAGGATCACGAACGGCTTTCCGGCGGAATCGATGCGGAACACGCGGCCCGGCGACTCGGTTCCGGCAAGCAGGCGTCCCTGCGTATCGAAGGCGAGCGTCATCGCGTGCGTCGCCTTGGTCTCGTAGAAGACCGTTCCCTTGCCGTCCGGGGTAATGCGGTAGATCACGCCCTTGTCGCCGGTGGCGGCAAAGACGTTTCCGGACTTGTCGACAGCCAGGCTCCAGATATAGCGGTCGTCGGGATCGAAAAACACAGACGACTTGCCGGTGGCGTCGACCTTGTAGACCTTGCCTTGCGGCGACGTGCCGACGTAGACGCCGCCGCCGGGCACAGGCGCGATGGCGTGCACCTCCAGCTCTTCGCTGTCGAAAAAGACGCTGCCTTTGCCCGAGGGATCGACGCGGTACACCTGACCTTCGTTGCCGCTGCCGGCGAAAAGGGTCCCGTCGGCCAGCGCGACCGCCGTCCAGATGAAGGGTGCGCTCGAGTCGTACACGGGCGTGGAGGTCGGTCCGAGCGTCAGCCGTCCGTAGGAGTCAATCGACAGGTTCTCGACTTCTCCCTTCAGAAAGTCTGCTTCGGTCGATACCTGCCAGAAGGTGGGGAGCGCCGCCTCGACCGCTGACAGCGCGGCGCAGAAGATCACAAGTACGACAGCAGATCGGTGAGACATATCGGCGTAAGTCAAAAGGCAAAAGGGAAAAGGCAAAAGAGAGATGTCATCCTTGATCCTCCTTTGACTTTTGCCTTTTGCCCTTTGCCTTTCTATTCTTCCAGTGGAAGCGTCAGCGTGCGGGAGCCGGTGACCGCATGGCCGGTCACGATTTCCCATTCGCCCATGAGGGCGCTCTGGAGCGGGCGGAAGCTGCCGCCGTTGCGGTCCGATTCCATGACGGCAAGGACCGAGGGCGGCAGAGCGGCCAGTGATTCGCCGCGAACGACGGCCCCGCCGTCGCGGGTGACCATGCGGACGTACAGCCGGTTGTTTTTCTTGGCGTCGTTCAGGAGCCGGATCATCTGCGGAACGCCGCGTGTCTGCGCCGGCTGCACCTGCAGCTCTCGCGCCTCCCACTGCGACAGCCGCGCGGCGTCGGCGACCATGATCGACACGCTGCCGGCGGCGTTGGCCGGAATACGGACGGGCACCGATTTGGTGATCTCCTCGCCGCGGTACGTCCGCAGGAGAACCTTGAGATTCACCGTCGTTCCGGCCTTGATGCGCGTGCCGTCCACCCAGGCGCGCTCGAGCGTGGCGCTGCGCGGCTGCTCGCTCGCGTCGATCTCGAGATTGAGGCCTTCGAACTCCACGCCTTCGAACGAGTTTCTCAACAGGAAGTTGATCGGGCCGACGACCGACGCCGCGGCGCCGGCAGACGGCTGATCGCCGGTGAACAGATCCTCGAACGCGATCGGGCCATGGTTCTTGATGCTGGCGCTGCCGCGGAGGGCGTAGGTGCCGACGCCGTTCTGCCGCTCGTACGACTGCAGCGTGTTCAGGATCGACATATAGGCGAGGATCGGCGTGAACAGCTCGTCGTTCACCATCGCCATGTTGAACGTCCGGCGGAAGCCGCGCTCGGTGTTGTTTAGCGTCAGTGTGATCGGGATCATCGCCGGCCCCGCGCCGAGCGTGCCCGCGATCGTCGTGGCCCTGTCCTGCGAGATCGTGCCGATCACCTCGCCGGTGCTGGCGATCTTCTGCGAGACCAGCAGGCTCGGCAGCACGACGTGAACATACGCGCGTGTGAGCGGGAACTGCGTCGGCCCGAGACCGTAGAACGGGTGGCCGAAGCCGTAGACCTTGTCGCCGTCAACGTGGGTCAGGGTGCCGGTGGCGCCGATTTCCAGGTCGCCGCTGATCAACGCGACGCCGATGGGATCGCCCGGTCGAAGCCGCGCCGGCGCCGTTCGCGCAGCCGTGGGGGACTGCCCCGCGCCGGCGAGCATCGGCACAAAGCCCTGCTCATGGAAGATGGATGTCACCGGGGCGACGACCGAAGGATCGAAACCTCCGAGCGTCAGCGGGGTGGCAATCGGCCGCAGCAGTGGGCCGAGCCCCGCACTGAGATTGCCGAGGACCTGAACGTCGGAGGGGCTCTGGGCAAACGGACGCTGCAGCGAGAACGCCTGGCGCAGTGACTGCTGGAAACTCTCCGGCGTGAGCGGTCCGGCGACTTCGACCCGCGGCAGCTGCCGCCGCGGCGTCGAGAGGGTCGCATCCGCGATCATTTCGCCAATCGGCGTGATGCCGGCAATCGGTTCTTTCGAGAACTCGCCGAGGGAGTAGGACACCGCGCCGACCAGCCGGCCGTCGATATACACCGGGCTCCCGCTCATCCCCGCGATGACGCCGGCGTTGGCCAGCGGACCGCCTTCCAGCCGCGCGAGAATCAGGTCGCGCTTCGGGCCGATGACGTTGCGGAGGACGCCCAGGATGTGCACCTTGAACTCGTCCAGCCGGTCGCCCTCGAAGACCGTCCGTCCAACCCCGGTCATGCCGGGACGCAGCTCGTCTACCGGGAAGTGGCGGCTCTGCGCGGGCAGTCCGGCGGCAAGGTAGAGCACGAACGCGAAAACGGCGGCTCCGGCACGGTAATTCATTGGGCAGGCTCTCGTTGATGATACGGGTAAACCTTTGAAATTCCTAGGGTCTGAGCGCCCCAGCCTTGACACCCGTCGGGGTGGTGCATTACGCTCGTCACTCGTTTTCTTAGACACGTGAGAACGTCTTTTAGCTTCTTCGCGCGCCCGTTTTCCGCCAGCTATTGGTGGTGGTACGGGACTGCACGCTGAAGGGGCGGACGCCAGAGTCTAAGACACAGAATTTCGCAACTCAGGACTTCGAAACGCCTCTTCAGCCGGACCGGTTGAAGAGGCGTTTTTTTGTTTATGCCCAGCTCGCTCTTGTGCGAAACCGTCACGGGCCGGTCGACGGCCGAACTCCGGATGGCGCGCGATGCCGCGGTCGCCGACATGGTCGAAGTGCGGCTGGACGGCGTCGCCGATCTGGACGTCGCGGGTGCGCTCGCGGGCCGCAGCAAGCCCGCCGTGGTGACCTGCCGTCCGCAGTGGGAAGGCGGCCGGTTCGCGGGGTCTGAGGAGGAGCGCCATCGCATCCTGGCCGAAGCGGTGTCGCTCGGCGCCGAGTTCGTAGACGTCGAGTGGGCCGCGCTGCATGCGATCCATAAGCCCGGCTTCGCCGACATCGTCGACCGCGCGCCTTCCCGCGTGGTCGTGTCGTCGCACGACTTCGACGGTGTCCCGCTCGACGTGGAAGCGCGCGCGCGCGACATGCGCAGCTACGGCGCAGCGGTGATCAAGATTGCCGTCATGCCACGGGCACTTCGCGACACGCTGCCGCTGCGGACAATCGCACGCGACGGCGACGCGGTGGTGGTGGGCATGGGGGACGCCGGGGTGCCGACGCGTCTGCTCGCCGCCCGCTTCGGCTCGCGGTGGAGCTACGCCGGCAACGGCGTCGCTCCGGGGCAGATTCCGGCCGAGCGCATGCTGTCGCAGTTCCGGTTTCACGATATTGGTCCGGCGACGCGCATCTTCGGCGTCGTCAGCTCGACGGCGATGCATTCCTTTTCGCCCGTCATGCATAACGCGGCGTTCGCGGCGGCCGCCATCGATGCCGTGTACGTGCCGCTGCAGACGACGGAGTTCGGCGACTTCGACGAATTTGCCGCGGCCCTCGGCATCGAAGGCGTCAGCGTGACGATTCCATTCAAGGGCGATGCGCTGCGGGCCGCGTCGGACGCCGACGATCTGACGCGCCAGGTGGGCGCCGCCAACACGCTCCGACGGCACAGCGGTCGTGGACGTCACACAGATCGTGGACTCGACACAGATCGTGGCGCGGACCTTGTCAGGTCCGCGGCGGAGGCGAGCCTGACCCCGGGGTCCCCATCGCGCCCGCGCGATGGGGTGGCGTGGCTCGCCCCACCATCAAGTGCCTGGGAGGCGACCAACACCGACGTCGCCGGATTCCTTGCACCGCTGGAGCAGGCGTTCGGCCGACCGCTTGCCGGTGCGCACGCGGCGGTCCTTGGCGGAGGCGGATCGGCGCGCGCCGTCGTCGTGGCGCTGCTGTCGCGCGGTGCCCGCGTGACGCTTCACACGCGCCGCCGCGAGCAGGCGGAAGCGGTGACCGGAGCCTTGCAGGTCAATCCGGCTGAAGCCGGACTCCACACTCCGGAGATCAATCCGGCTGAAGCCGGACGCCACACCGCCGAGATCGGCGAATGGCCGCTTCGGGATGGTTGGGATCTCCTGGTGAACTGCACGCCGCTTGGAAGTCCGACGATGAGGGACGAGTCGCCGCTGCCGGGCGGTCCGTTCGGCGGGCGGCTTGTGTACGACCTCACCTACGGCGCCGGCGAGTCCAGGCTCATTCGCGAGGCGCGTGAAGCGGGATGTCAGACGCTCGACGGCCTGCCAATGCTGATTGCGCAGGCGGAGCGGCAGTTCGAATGGTGGACAGGGCGGCCGCCGCTGGCAGGGGTGATGCGGAACGCCGTCGAGCGGAGCGTCCGATGCACATAACGAGCTTCGACGAATTCAAGGATCTGGCGCAGCGCGGAACGTTCGTCCCGGTTTACAAGGAGATCGTCGCCGACATGCTGACGCCGGTCTCGGCCTTCCTCAAGATCGCCGAGCACTCGGATTATGCGTTTCTGCTGGAATCGGTGGAAGGCGGCGAACAGGTCGCGCGCTACTCGTTCCTCGGGAAGGATCCGTTTCTGATCCTGCGCGCGCGCGGCGACAAGACGGTCGTCGATCGCGCCGGCCAGCGGTCGGAATCGGACAAGCCGTTCATCGCCACGCTGCGCGAGCTGATGGCGGGATTCCACGCGCCGTTCGTGCCCGGGCTGCCGCGCTTTACCGGCGGCGCGGTGGGATACCTCGGCTACGACGCCGCCGCGTGGTTCGAACCGGTCGAGCTTCAATCGATGACCGACGAGTCGGATGAAGCCGGATTCATGCTCTTCGACACCGTCCTGGCGTTCGACCACGTCCGGCACCGGATCCTCATCATTGCGAACGCCAGAATCACCGGCGATGAAGACCTCGAGTCGCTGTATCAGTTCGCGTGCGCGCGAATCGATTTCGTCGAGCGCGAGCTGGACCGGGCGTTGTCGAAGACCTCCGCGCGCGACGGGTCGGCGCTGGACGTCTCGTCGAACGTCTCGCGGGATCAGTTCGAACAGATGGTGCGGACGGCGAAGGAGTACATCGCCGCGGGCGACATCTACCAGGTCGTGCTGTCTCAGCGCTTCGAAGCCGCGCTGAACGCCGACCCGTTCACCGTCTACCGCGCCCTCCGTCATGTGAACCCGTCGCCGTACATGTACTTCCTCCGTGTCGGCGATCGGTCGATTGTCGGGTCGTCGCCGGAGATGCTGGTCCGCGTCGAAGGCCGGCGGATGCAGACGCATCCGATCGCCGGAACGCGGCCGCGCGGCCGGACCGAGGACGAGGACACGCGACTGGCGGAGGAGCTCAAGCGCAATGAAAAGGAACGCGCGGAGCATGTGATGCTGGTGGACCTGGGGCGCAACGATCTTGGCCGCGTGTCAGCCTATGGATCGGTCAGGGTGCCGACCTATATGACGGTCGAGCGCTATTCGCATGTGATGCATCTGGTCTCCGTCGTCGAAGGGAAGCTCGACGACAAGCACGATCGGCTGGACGCGCTGGTTGCGTGCTTTCCCGCCGGGACGGTGTCGGGAGCGCCGAAGGTTCGCGCGATGGAGATCATTGCCGAACTGGAGAACGGGCGGCGGGGCGTGTATGCCGGAGCCGTCGGCTACCTTGACTTCGCAGGCAACCTGGATTTCTGCATCACAATCCGGACGGTGCTCATCGAGAACGGCCGCGCCTATGTGCAGGCTGGCGCCGGCATCGTCGCGGACTCCAACCCGACGGCGGAGTACGAGGAAACACGGGACAAGGCGCGCGCCGTCATCCGCGCGCTGGAGCTGGCGCAGGCTGGATTGTAGGCCGGGTCCCGCGCCGCGCAGGGTTGACCGGCGCGGACCCGGCGAAGAAAAACATGATTCTCGTCATCGACAACTACGATTCGTTTACCTACAACCTCGTGCAGTACCTCGGCGAGCTCGGCGCGGAGCTGCGCGTCCGCCGCAACGACCAGGTGACCGTCGGCGAGATCGAAGCCATGGCGCCCGAGCAGATTCTCATTTCGCCGGGGCCCGGACGCCCGGAAGACGCCGGGATCTCCGTTGACGTGATTCGCCGCTTTGGCCCGAGCGTGCCGATCCTCGGCGTCTGTCTCGGGCATCAGGCAATCGGCGTGGTGTACGGAGGAACCGTGTGCCGGGCCGCTACGCCGATGCACGGCAAGACGTCGACGGTCGTGCACGACGGCAAGGGCCTCTTTCACGGCATCACCGAGCCCTTTCTCGCGGGCCGCTATCATTCGCTCGTCATCGCGAACGACCATCTGCCGAACGAGCTCGAGGTGGCGGCGCGGACGCGCGAGGACGACACGATCATGGCCGTGCGCCATCGCGCGTATCCGGTTCACGGAGTGCAGTTTCATCCGGAGTCGGTCCTGACCGACGAAGGCCGCCGCATCCTTCGGAACTTCCTCGATTTTTAGTGGTGCGTATGAACTGGAAGAGTACCCCGGGCAACCAGCTTCGACGACGGACATCCGGGCGCGACAACGGCGCGGCCGGTACTGCGGCTCGAAAGACGTAGCACGAGATGTTTACTTCGCTTATCGAAAAGCTCGTGCGCCATGAGGACTTGACGGCTGATGAGGCCGCGGCCGCCATGCAGCAGGTCATGGACGGCGCGGCGCCGCCGGCCGCGCTGGCCGGGCTTCTGTCCGCCCTGGCGATGAAAGGCGAGAGGCCGTCGGAGATCGTCGGCTTCGCCAGGACGATGCGGGCAAATGCCGTCAAACTCTCGAAACCGCCGGGAGATGTGTTCGACACGTGCGGCACCGGGGGCGATCGCTCCGGCACCTTCAACATCTCGTCGGCCGCAGCGCTGGTGGTCGCCGCCTGCGGCGTCAGGGTCGCGAAGCACGGCAACCGGTCGGTCTCGAGCCGATGCGGCAGCGCCGACGTGTTCGAGCAGCTCGGGGTCAACGTGGCAGCGTCGCCGGCCGTCGTGGAGCGGACGCTGCACGATGCGGGCATCGCATTCTTCTTCGCGCCCACGTTTCATCCGTCCATGAAGCACGCCGGGCCGACGCGCCGCGAGCTGGGAATCCGCACCGCATTCAATCTGCTCGGTCCGCTGACGAACCCCGCCGGCGCGTCACGGCAGATCGTCGGCGTGCCGAAGTCCGAGCTGACGGAACTGCTCGCGCGGGCGCTGATGCTGCTCGGATCGGCGCGCGCCTGGGTCGTACATGGGGCGGACGGCATCGACGAGATTTCGACCACGGGCTACACGAAGGTGTCGGAATGCCGGGACGGCGCCGTGCACACGTTCTACGTCCACCCGGCGGACTTCGGGTTCCAGAAGGCCGCGCCTGAGGAGTTGAAAGGCGGAGACGCGGCTGCCAATGCCGCCATCGTGCGCCGGATTCTCGACGGCGAGCGCGGTGCGCCGCGGGACGTCGTCGTGCTGAATGCAGGGGCAGCACTGTTTGTCGCCGGTCGTGCCGACTCGGTTTCGGTGGGAGTGAAGCTGGCCGGTCAAGCGCTCGATTCCGGAGCGGCCAGGACGACGCTCGATCGCATGGTCGAGCACTCGCAGGCGTCGGAGGTCGTCGCGTGACCGCACCTGACCTCCTTCGAACGATCGTCGCCGCGACCGAGCGGATCGTCGAGATCCGCCGCGAGCGCGCGCCAATCGCAGACCTCGAACGGCGTGCCGCGGCGGCCAATCCGCGCGGGTCGCTGTTCGAGTCGGCGCTCGGCGGGGCCGGCCGGGTCAACGTCATTGCCGAGTGCAAGCGGCGCTCGCCGTCGCGCGGCGTGCTCGCGACAACCTACGACCCGGTCGCGATCGCACGCCAGTACGAAGCGGGCGGCGCCGCGGCTATTTCGGTGCTGACGGAACCGACGTTCTTCGACGGCGCCCTGGATCACCTCACCGCGGTTCGTGCCGCGGTCGGCGTTCCCCTTCTGCGCAAAGACTTCATTGTCGACGACTATCAACTCCTCGAGGCGCGGGCAGCCGGCGCGGACGCAGTGCTCCTGATTGTGGCGGCGCTGGAGCAGCGCGCGCTCGGCCACCTGCAGCAGCGCGCCGCGGAGCTCGGGCTCGCCACGCTCGTCGAGGTTCATGACCAGGAAGAGCTCGCGCGGGCACTTGACAGCGATGCGCGGCTGATTGGCGTGAACAACAGAAACCTCCGGACGCTGGCGGTGGATGTCGAGGCCTCGTATCGGCTTGCCGGACAGATCCCGGCGAACGTCGTCGGAGTGAGCGAAAGCGGCCTGCAGTCACGTGCGGATCTCGAGAAGCTGGCTGCGGCGGGTTATCGGGCGTTTCTGATCGGCGAGCGGTTCATGACAGACAGCAATCCCGCTGCAGCCATTCGCGAGCTGATCTCGGTGAGCGTGTAACGAATGTTCGTGAAAGTGTGCGGAATCACCCGGAGAGAAGACGCGCTGCACGCAGTGGAGCACGGGGCGACCGCGCTGGGGTTTGTGTTCTGGCCGCGCAGTCCGCGCCGCGTCGATCCCGATGTCGTCGCCGGGATCGTTGGAGAGTTACCGCAGACCGTGATCACGGCGGGGGTGTTCGTCAACGAGACCAGCGAAGGGATTGCCCGGACGATGGAGAGGGCGCGTTTGACGCACGTGCAACTGCACGGCGACGAGCCGGTCAGCTACGGCGAGGTGCTGCCCTGGCCGATCCTGCGTTCGGTCACGCTCGACACGTCGGCGGCCATCGTCGCCGAGTGGCCGGCAGAGACGACGCTGCTTCTGGATGCGGCCGACCCGGAACGGCGCGGCGGGACCGGTCAGGCGGTTGACTGGGCGAAGGCCGCGACGCTCGCGCGCCGGCGCCGTGTCGTGCTCGCCGGTGGGCTGACGCCGGAAAACGTCGAGGAGGCGATTGCGGCCGTGCGCCCATACGGAATCGATGTGTCGTCCGGCGTCGAAGACGCGCCGGGACTGAAAAACACAGAGAAGGTCTCGCGGTTTCTCGCCAACGCGCTGAAGGCGATGGAGAAGTGATGAGTACTGCTACCGCAGAACAAGCGCTGTTCGGGCGCCGCGATCCGGATGCACGCGGCTACTTCGGCGAATACGGTGGGCGGTTCGTGCCCGAGACGCTCGTGGCGCCGATCGAAGAGCTGACGGCCGGGTATCTGGCGGTGCGGGCGGATCCCTCCTTTCAGGAAGAGCTCGCGCGTCTCCTGACGCATTACGTCGGACGCCCGACGCCGCTGTATGAAGCGACGCGCCTTGCCGCCGGCACGCGCGTCCGCGTTTTTCTGAAGCGCGAGGATCTGACGCACACCGGCGCGCACAAGATCAACAACTCGCTTGGCCAGGGACTGCTGGCGAAGCGCATGAAGAAGACGCGCGTCGTCGCGGAGACGGGCGCAGGGCAGCACGGCGTGGCCACCGCCGCCGCCTGCGCGCTCCTCGGGCTCGAATGCGTTGTCTATATGGGCGCAGAAGACATGCGCCGTCAGGCCCTCAACGTCGTGCGCATGCGGCTGATGGGTGCCGACGTACGGCAGGTCGATGCCGGCAGCCGGACGTTGAAGGACGCAATCAACGAGGCGATGCGCGACTGGGTGGCGAACGTCCACGACACCTACTACCTGCTCGGCTCCGCGCTCGGCCCACACCCGTATCCGCTGATGGTGCGCGAGTTCCAGTCGGTGATCGGCCGCGAGGCGCGGCGGCAGATCGTCGACCAGGCCGGGCGGCTTCCGGACATCGTCGTCGCGTGTGTCGGCGGCGGCAGCAACGCCATCGGAATCTTCGATGGCTTCGTCGACGACAAAGAGATTCGGCTGATCGGCGTGGAAGCGGGCGGTGAGCGGATTGCGCCCGGCCGCCACGCGGCGCGTTTCGCGGGCGGCAGTGCCGGCGTGCTGCAGGGAACGCGCACGTTCATCCTTCAGGACGAGGCGGGCAACATCGAGCTGACGCATTCGATTTCGGCCGGACTCGATTACCCCGCCGTCGGGCCGGAACACGCGTGGCTGCGTGGGCTCGGACGAACGGAATATGCCTTCGTCACCGACGAGCAGGCGCTCGAGGGTTTCAAGCGGCTCGCGCGCAGCGAAGGGATTCTGCCCGCCCTCGAGTCCGCGCACGCGATCGCGTACACCGTCGGGCTGATCCAGGACGTCCCCGACGGCACCGTCGTGCTCGTCAATCTATCCGGTCGCGGGGACAAGGACGTGCAGACCGTTGCGGAGGCGCTCCGATGACGTCGTCCGTGTCGGCCGACGGACGGATCGCGGCCACCTTCAGCCGCCTTCGCGGCGGGACCGCTCC
>JBOGIQ010000144.1:0-13549 GCA_050742535.1 Vicinamibacterales bacterium
CCGGCTGACGGTGTTCACGGGCGTGTCGGGATCGGGCAAGTCGTCGCTGGTGTTCGGAACGATCGCCGCGGAGTCCCAGCGGCTGATCAACGAGACCTACAGCGCCTTCCTGCAGGGATTCATGCCCTCGCCGGGGCGGCCCGACGTCGACGTGCTCGAAGGGCTCACCACCGCCATCATCGTCGACCAGGAGCGCATGGGCGCCAACGCCCGCTCGACCGTCGGCACCGTCACGGACGCCAACGCGATGCTGCGGGTGCTGTGGAGCCGGCTCGGCACGCCGCACATCGGACCCGCGACCGCGTTCTCGTTCAACGTCCCGATGCGCAAGGCCAGCGGTGCGATGAACGTGGACAAGGGTAAGGGCCAGCGGATCGTCGTCCGCGACGTCGTCTACGTCGGCGGCATGTGCCCGAAGTGCGAGGGGATGGGACAGGTCAGCGACATCGACCTGGCGCAGCTCTACGACGACAGCAAGTCGCTCAACCAGGGCGCGCTCGCGATCCCCGGCTACACGGCCGATGGCTGGCAGGTGCGCATCTTCGGCGCCGCCGGGCTCGACCTGGACAAGCCGATCAGGAAATTCACGAAGAAGGAGGTCGGGACCTTTCTCTACAGCGAGCCGAGAAAGGTGAAGTTCCAGAACCTCAACCTCACCTACGAAGGGCTCGTGCCGCGGATCCAGAAATCGTTCCTGTCGAAGGACGTCGACGCCATGCAGCCGCACATCCGCGCCTTCGTCGAGCGCGCGGTCACGTTCACGACCTGTCCCGAATGCACGGGCACCCGCCTCAACGAGCCGGCGCGTTCCTCGACGATCAAGGGGATCAATATCGCCGACGCCTGCGCGATGCAGATCAACGAGCTGGCCGGGTGGGTGCGCGCGGTGAAGGCGCCGTCAGTGGCGCCGCTTCTGGCATCGCTCGGGCACACGCTCGACTCGTTCGTGGAGATCGGACTGGGGTACCTCAGTCTCGACCGTCCGTCCGGCACGCTGTCGGGCGGCGAAGCGCAGCGCACCAGGATGATCCGCCACCTCGGGTCGTCGCTCACCGACGTGACCTACGTCTTCGACGAGCCGACGATCGGGCTGCACCCGCACGATATCCAGCGGATGAACGACCTGCTGCTGCGGCTTCGCGACAAGGGCAACACGGTTCTCGTCGTCGAGCACAAGCCGGAAGTGATCGCGATTGCCGACCATGTCGTCGATCTCGGTCCGGGTGCCGGCACAGCCGGCGGCGACGTGGTGTTCCAGGGCACCGTTGACGAGCTGCGCGCGAGCGGCACGCTCACAGGCCGTCACCTGAGCGACCGGGCATCGCTGAAGCCGTCGGTGCGGACGCCATCGGGTGTCATCAACGTGCGGGGCGCGCGCACGCACAATCTGAAGAACGTCAACGTTGACATCCCGCTCGGGCTGCTCGTGGTGATAACGGGGGTCGCCGGCTCGGGCAAGAGCTCGCTGATCCACGGCTCGGTCAGCAACCGGGACGGGGTGGTGACCGTCGACCAGACGGGAATCCGCGGCTCGCGCCGGAGCAATCCGGCAACCTACACGGGTCTGCTCGATCCGATCCGCGCCGCCTTTGCGAAAGCGAACGGCGTGAAGCCCGCGCTGTTCAGCGCCAACTCCGAGGGCGCGTGCCAGACGTGCAACGGAGCTGGAGTGATCTACACCGATCTCGGGATGATGACCGGCGTGACCACAATCTGCGAGGAATGCGAGGGCCGCCGCTTCCAGGCGTCGGTGCTCGAGTACCGGCTCCCTTCGACTTCGCTCAGGGCAGGCGGCGGACGCAACATCGCCGAGGTGCTCGACATGGCGGTCGAGGAGGCCGTGCGCTTCTTTGGCACCGGCACGGCGCAGACGCCGGCGGCGCACGCGATCCTGCAGCGCATGGCCGATGTCGGGCTCGGCTACCTGCGGCTTGGCCAGCCGCTCACCACGCTGTCGGGCGGCGAGCGGCAGCGGCTCAAGCTCGCGACCTATATGGGTGAAGCGGGCGGCGTCTACGTGCTCGACGAACCGACCACCGGGCTCCATCTCGCAGACCTCGAGCAGCTGCTGGCGCTGCTGGACCGCCTCGTCGACTCCGGCAAGTCGGTGATCGTCATCGAGCACCATCTGGCGGTGATGGCGCACGGTGATTGGATCATCGATCTCGGCCCGGGCGCGGGCCACGAGGGCGGGACGATCGTGTACGAAGGAACGCCGGCCGATCTGGTGGCGAAGAGGTCAACGCTGACCGGCGAGCACCTCGCGACATTCGTCGCGAGCCGTCCAAAACCATCCCGAGCTCGTTGAGCCGCGAATCAGCCGGAACTGCATAGGCCCGCCGCGTCGCATTTCCATATGCTGTCGGCCGTTGAGGCGGCCCGATGGAATCCACACGCTACCGCATCCAGCTCAATGACGCCGCACAGGGCGTCGGGTTTCGACCGTTTGTCTTCCGGCTTGCCAGCACGCTTGCGCTGAACGGATACGTGCAGAACTCTCGCGAGGGGCTCGTCATCGAAGTCGAAGGAGCCGTGGACCGGGTCGCTCAGTTCATCGATCGTCTTGCCTGCGAAGGGCCTCTGGCAGCGATCATCACACGCGACATCGACACCGGCAGCGCCGACAGCCACGTTCGCACCGGGATGCCGAACGACCTGGCGACGTGTGACGATTGCCTGCGCGAGATTCTGAATCCCGCCGATCGACGCCACGGGTATCCGTTCACGGAGTGCACCGCCTGCGGTCCCCGTTTCACCATTACGCAGCGGCCTCCGTACGAGCGGGCGTTGACGACGATGCGGCGGTTCGAGATGTGCGACGTGTGCCGCGCCGAGTACGAAACGCCGTCGAACCGCCGCCATCACGATCAGTCCATCGCCTGTCCCGCGTGCGGTCCCACCCTCTCGCTGCCCATCGAGGAGATCGTTGGCGCGCTGCGCCGCGGATCGATCGTCGCGTTGAAGGGGACTGGCGGCTTCCATCTGTTCTGCGACGCCAGGGACGCGGCGGTGGTCGCCCGGCTTCGCAGCCGTAAAGCGTGCGACGCGCGGCCGTTCGCGGTGATGATGCCGTCGGTCGCGGCCGCGCGCGAGTACTGCCTGACGGACCAGGACGAAGAAGCGGCGCTCACCTCGCCGGCCGCCCCCATCGTGCTGCTGCGGCCGCGCCAGCTGTCCGATCTGGCCCCGAATGTGTCGGATCCGAGCAGGCTCGTCGGTGTGCTGTTGCCGTACTCGCCGCTCCACCACCTCGTGATGCGCGGCTACGGTGCGCCGCTTGTGGCCACCAGCGGAAGCGTCTCCGGCGAGCCGATCGCGACCGACAACGTCGAGGCACGGAGGCGGCTCGGCGCGATCGCCGACGTCATCGTGACGCACAACCGCACCATTGCGCGCCCCTGCGACGACTCCGTTGTCCGCGTGGGCGCGGACGGCCCGTCGATCCTCCGGCGCGCACGAGGCTATGCGCCGCTGCCGATCGACGTCGCGCAGGAACTGCCACGGGCGCTGGCCGCCGGCGGCCATCGGAAGAGCACCGTGGCGATCGGCGTGGGCCGGCAGGCCGTGGTCAGTCAGCACCTCGGCGATCTCGATGCGCCGGCGGCGCGATGCGGGTTCGAGGCGGCGATTTACGACCTCTTCGGCACGTACGCCTTCGAGCCCGACCTCGTGGTCGTCGATCGTGATCGCGGCTACGCGTCCCGGCAGTGGGCGGAGGTGTCCGGCCTCCGGCTGGTTGCGGTCCAGCATCACCACGCGCACGTGGCCGGCTGCGCGGCCGAGAACGGCGTGGCGCCGCCATATCTTGGCGTGGCGTGGGACGACGGCGGTCTCGGCGACGACGGCACCGTCTGGGGCGGCGAGTTCTTCGGCGCGCGTGCCTCCGGATTCGAACGCGTTGCGCACCTTCGGCCCTTCCGCCTTCCCGGCGGTGACGCGGCGATCTGCGAAGGATCGCAGGTGGCCGCATCCATGGAGTGGGAAGCCCGCGGCGCCGCGGCGCTCGAGGGGCGGGACGATGCGGCGGCGCTCGCGGCGATGCTGACGAGCGGCGTGAATGCGCCGTGGTGCACGAGCGTCGGACGACTGTTCGACGTTGTGGCCGCGATCACCGGTGTCTGCCCGCTCAGTCGCTTCGAGGGCGAGTCGGCGTTCGCGCTCGAGGCAGCGATCGATCCTCGCGAACAGGGGCACTATCCGTTCGGCGACGGATTCATCGGGGACTGGGAGCCGTTGCTCGACGTGATGGCCGCCGACCTGGACCACGACGTGCCGATCGGCACCATCGCGGCGCGTTTCCACCTCACGCTCGTGGACTGGATCGTCCGCGTCGCCGGTCGTGTGCAGGCGGGCGCCGTGGTGCTGAGCGGCGGGGTGTTTCAGAATGCGTTTCTCGTCGACCGCACGGTGGCAGCGCTGCGCGCGCACGGCCATACCGTGCACACCCCTCGCCGGATCCCGGCCAACGACGGCGGCCTCTCGTTCGGCCAGCTCATGCTCGCGTCCGATGCCGGATTCGCATAGTGCGCCGATGATGACGCGCATCCCGTTGTGGACGACGGCCTTTCTAGCGCTGGTCATGGCCTCCGCCGCCGCTCAGGAGAAACCGCCGACTCAAACCGCCGACCTGACGGTCCACGTCGTCGCCATGCATTACACGTTCACCTCGCGGCCGATTGACGACGTCACCGTCATCGCCCGCTACCGGGCCTACGACTTCGAGATCACGTCGGATCCGTTCCTGGTGACCGACACCGTGTCATCCGTTTCCACGTGCCCGCCGGGCCGTCATCACGTCTTCGACATCGATCTCAGGACATTCGACGCGGAGGTTTCCTACACGCCGCAGCCGTATACGGCGCTCCGCTTCGGCTACACGCGCGAAAATATCGGCCAGACCTTCCGTCACACCGACAGGACCGAGGAAGACAAGGTTCGGTTCTCGGCCGACCTTACCGGAACGAGCTGGCTGACGCTGCGCGGGATGTACGCCGACTACGTGCCGCGCGATACCGTCTCGTTCGGCATCGCCTATGTGTGGGAGAAGCGCGCGGACGTCAAAACCGCGATGGTCGTCGAACTGGGCTCAGGCTCGCGACGCCGGCGTTTTCAATTCGAGCGGCAGTCCGGCAACGACAAGGACGACCGACTCCGCTTCGGCTGCCAGTATCTGGTTCGCCCATCCCTGCAGATCACGGAAGCGCCGGCCGACGCGTGTCGCCGGCACGATCCCTCCGCCGACTTCGTTGCTGACCACCACGACGTCCCTCGGCCGCGACGCCTCGGCGAGCTCGCGAACGGCGCCCATCAGAATGTCGTGCTGGCGCCGTGGCGGCGTGCGAGCTTCGCGCTCGAAGAGATTCGACAGCCAGAGGGTCAGGCACTCGACGAGTACGGGCGCGTCCATCGGCGTTGCCGTGCGCACGACCTGGGGAACCGATTCGGGTTCCTCGATGGTGGTCCATGACGAGGGACGGTCCGCACGATGCCGCTCGATGCGGCCGGACATCTCGCGGTCGCGCGTTCGACGGGCCGTGGCGATGTAGATTGCCTGGCGGTCGCCGACCAGCGCCTGCGCGTAGCGGCTCTTGCCGCTGCGCGCACCGCCCAGGACCAGCGTCAGCATGGCGTCACCGTCATGTTGACGACGAGCACCACCGCGTCGTCGCCGACGTAGTCGATGACGTTCACGCACGCGTAGGCCTGGGCCACTCTGAAAATGCGGCTCGGATGAAGGTCGAGTGCGTCGCTCAGCGCGACACGATTGACGCCTCCGTGCGACACGATGGCGACGGTCTCGCCGGAGTGAGCGCGGCGAATCTGCCCGAGCGCGTCACGCACCCGAGCGGACATCGTCGGGAAGCTCTCACCGTCCGGGAACACCACGCTCGCCGGCCGGGTCATCCACTCGTCGTAGGTCCGTGGATACCGGTTCGCAATCTCCTCGTACGTCAGGCCCTCGAAGGCACCAAAGTCGATCTCGCGAAGACGATCGTCAACCGTTGCCGTAGGGGTGTCGATCGAGCGCGGATATGTGCTTTCGACGGCGCGGCGGCGTGGGCTGGTGTAAATCGCCGCCGCGGATTGCTCCGCCAGAAGCAACCACGCCTGCCGCATCTGCTCCCCGCCGCGCCGGGATAAACCAGGATCGAGCCTTCCATAGCACCGCCCACGGACGGTCTCGTCCGGTTCGCCATGTCGCAGCAGAAGCAGCCGCGTCGCACCGGTGCCCAATGGAGGAAGCGCGACCGTCACGGGTGTCCTGTCACCAGCACCCCACACACGAGCACCGATGCCTCGGCCAGCTCGACGCTCGCGCCGAACACGTCGCCGGTCACTCCTCCAATCCGCCGCCGCGCGGCACGGCCGATCCAGAACGCCGCCAGAGCGGCGAATGCCCACGCGATCAGCGCATCGGCACCCAGCGTCCCGATGGCGATGAGCGCCGCGACCAGTGTGGCCACGATGAGACCCGCGGTGTCTCGTTCGTGCGTCACAGCCTGTCCGAGGCCTCCTTCGGTCCGCGCGTACGGCAGCGCGGCCGCAAGAGCCGCGATCGTCCAGCGGGAAAGAGCCGGCGCGGCGACGACGAACCCAAGCGCGCCGGCCCGACCAAGCAGCGCCGCGATTGCGGTCACCTTGATCCCGATAACGAAGACCAGGGCGACGGCCCCGTACGAACCGATCACCGGATCGCGCATGATGCGAAGCGCCTCGTCGCGGCCGTGACCGCCGCCAAAGCCATCGACGGTGTCGGCCAGCCCATCCAGATGGATCGCGCCGGTGACCCATGCCGCGAGGCCGACGACGAGCGTAGCCGTCAAGGCGGCCGGAACGTCCAGGATCGCGGTCATCGTCCATGCGGCCGCCGCGGTCGCAGCGCCGAGAACGCCGCCGACGAGCGGAAACCAGCGTGCGGCACGGCCGACATCGACCGCGTCGGCCGCGATTGGCACCGGCACGCGCGTGAGAAACGCCGTGGCGACCAGCACGCTCCTCACGGCAAAACGGCACCTCGTTCGAGGCCGTCGGCGCGGCCGGCGACACCTGCGCCGTCGAACGTCGCCATGTCGTTGATCACGGCTGCGGCGGCGGTGAACAACGGCATCGCGAGCGCGGCGCCGGTGCCCTCGCCGAGCCTCATGCCGAGATCCAGCAGCGGCTGCTGCTGCAGGAACCGCAGCTGTATCGCGTGACCCGGTTCGGGCGACAGGTGCCCGGCAAACCAGTAGTCGAGCAATGACGGGCACATTGCTGCGGCGACAAGCGCTGCCGCGGTGGCGATGAAGCCGTCGCCGACGACGGCGATCCGGTGTGCCGCGGCGCCGATGTACGCACCAGCGATCGCCGCGATTTCGAGGCCACCCACGGTGCGAAGCACGGCAAGCGGGTCGCACCCGGGGCGATTCGTCGCCAGTGCCCGGGTGACGGCGTCCGTCTTGCGCGCGAGGATCGCGTGCCCGACGCCGGTGCCCGGGCCGGTGACTCGAGATGCCGGCAGTCCGAGTATCGCGGCCGTGATCGCGCTTGCCGCCGTGCTGTTGCCGATTCCCATCTCGCCGCAGGCAATGACCGCAACGCCGTCGCTGGCGGCGCCGTCGGCGATTTCGAGCCCTGCGCCGACAGCGGCCGCAAGTTCGTCGTCCGACATTGCCGGCCCGTTGGTGAAGTTCCGCGTACCGGCCCGCACGCGCCGCGAGATGAACGCCGCCGCATTTCCGGACGTGTCGATGTCACTGACAACGCCCATGTCGACGACCGAGACGTGGGCGCCGGCCGTACGCGCCAGCGCATTGATCGCGGCGCCCCCGCGAAGGAAGTTTCCAGCCATCTGCGCGGTCACCGCAGAGGGGTACGCGCTCACGCCTTCCTCGGTGACGCCGTGATCCGCTGCAAACACCACAATGCGGAGTGGCGCGGCACGTGGCGTGAGGGTCTCCTGGATCGCGCACAGCCGCGCCGCAATCCATTCGAGACGTCCGAGACTGCCCGGCGGCTTCGTCAGCCGATCGAGTCGCGCCCCGGCGCGCTCGAGCCACGCGACGTCGATCGGCCGCACACGCCCGATTACCTCGTCGAAACGCGTCGCCGCGGTCGAACTCACGGCCACGCCTTCGACCACCGCGGGCCCCCGGTGTCCGGACGCCTCAGTGCGGCATCAACCCCGTGATCCCGCTCGACGAGGCGACCGAGCAGCCACAACACGTCGGCGAGACGGTTGAGGTAGACGATGACGCTCGGATCAATTGGCGCCCCAGCGTCGGCCAGACGCACGACCTGCCGCTCGGCGCGGCGGCACACCGTCCGCGCAACCTCGAACGCCGCACCGCCGGCATCGTCGCCGGCGATCGCCCAATCGATCAGGATCCCATCCTGGGCTTCGATGCGGTGCACCTGACCCGTGAGGTCGAGCACCCGCGCCTGGTCTATTCGTCTGGGTGGATCGTCATCACGGGCCAGCGCCTCTGCCACGGCGAAGAGATCTCGCTGGAGCTGCGTTGCTATCGACGCCGCCTCTTCGTGCGCGCACAGGGCGCGCGCCAGTCCAATCTGGGCGACGAGTTCGTCGACCGTGCCGTATGCCTCGACGCGCGGATCGCCTTTCGACACCCGCCTGCCGCCGACGAGGCTCGTCTGTCCCGAGTCGCCCGTCTGTGTGGCGATGCTCATGCCGCCCCCCTCACGCGTTGCCGTGCATGTCCCTGAACGAGCATGGCCAGGAAAAACGGTCCGCCGATGAGCGCCGTGATGATGCCGACCGGAATCTCCACTGGCGCCACCACCGTGCGCCCCAGGGCGTCGCACGCCACGAGAAACGTGCCGCCCGCCAGCACCGAAAACAGCCCAAGAGTCCGATGTCCGGGACCAAAGGCGAGCCGTCCAACATGCGGCACCACGAGTCCAACGAACCCGATGGGACCGCACGTGGCGACGACGCCGCCGACCATCAGCGATGCGGCGGCAAAAATCAGCTTCTTCACTCTCGTCACCGATACGCCTCGCGACGCGGCCGCCTCTTCGCCGACGACGAGCAGATCGAGGTCGCGCGAGACGGCGAGGAGGATGGCGATGCCGATTGTCACAAACGGCAGGACGTGCACGACCGGCTGGAAGCCGACGACCTCGAGCCCGCCCAGTAGCCAGCGGCCGATCCGAAACGAGGTCGTCACGTCGCCGATGTATTGAATCGCGAGGATGACGCTCGTAAACACGAAACTGATCGCCACTCCTGCCAGCAGCAGCGTCGACGAGGAGAAGCCGCAGGCGGCCCGCGCGATGGCGTAGACGATCGCGATTGCCAGCAGCGCGCCGGACAGTGCCGCGAAGGCGTATCCGGGAATTCCTGCCAGGCTCGCGGCCAGGCCCAGATGGGCGTAGACCGCCGCGCCCAGGGACGCGCCGGCCGACACGCCCAACGTGTATGGCGTGGCGAGCGCGTTGCGAAAGACCGCCTGAAATGCCATGCCCGCGGTGGCCAGTGCCGCGCCGGCGAGAAAGCCGAGCGTGACGCGCGGCACGCGTAATTCAGTGAGAATGCGGGCCTCCATCGGATCGTCCGGGACGAGCGAGGACACCGCGCCGCGCGGACCGAGCGCGATCGCGCCGGCAACCGTCATCATGGCGACGAGCGGCAGCCACGCATGCCTCATGACGAGACCTTTCTCCCCATCATTCACCTCTGATCGCCCGGGCAATCGTGTCGGCAAATCGCACGAACCGCGGACCAGGCACCGACAGGAACTCGTCGGTGAACACATGGACGCGGCCGTTCCTGACGGCGCGAACCGAATCGAGACGGCGCCACTGACGCCGCAGTGCCGCGGCATCCGCGTGGCCCGCGGAGAACTCGATGATGACGTCGGGGTCGAGCCGCACGACGCCTTCGGCGGACAACGTCGGGTACGAAACCGTGCCGGATGTGAGCGCATTCACGCCGCCGGCGTGGGTGATCAGGTCGTCATGGATGGTTCCTGGTGCCGCCGCGGTGAGGCGGCGGACGTCGTCGGCGCGGCCAAAGCAGATCAGGACCCGCGGACGTGGAGTGGGGATGAGGCGACTCGCCGCCGCCAAGGTCTGACGAAGCGCCTCGGCCGCCTGTTTCGCGCGTGTCGCCACGCCGCACCGTTCACCCACCTGCTCGACGCTGCGAACGATGCCCTCGAGGCTGCGGTGATCGACCCGAAGAATCGGGATGCCGAGCGTCCTGATCCTCGGCTCGAGATCGGCGTGCTCGGCAAGCGTGACGACGAGATCTGGCTGCAGCGCGACCAGCGCCTCGTAGTTTGGCGTGAGGTATCCGCCGATCTTCGGCAGCGAGAGCACGGCGCGTGGGAATCGGCAATAACTCGTGACGCCGACGACGCGTGGTCCGGCGCCGGCTTCAAACAGCACTTCGGTGACACTCGGAGCCAGCGACACGATCCGGGCCGGTGACTGCGCGGCCGCCGGCAGGGACAGGAGCAGGGCCACGACGCTGCTCCACAGAACACGGGACAGAGATGGCGCGGACATGGTTCCTCCTCGCCGCCCCTCGCGGCGCAAGGACGAGCCGGTCCGAACTGAAAGGAACGAGGAAAGGACGCCGACGCGGCGTGCCTCCCACCTCCCCCTCGGAGGTTCGGGTCGGCGATGACACGTCGGCAGGTCTTCGGACTTACGGGCGGTGGCGTATGCCGTGCCTACTAGCGTCGCTTCCCGGCTCGCGAAAGCCAGTGCTGTTGACGCGTTCGTTCCCGATTACCGCTGCGGGGCAGTCCCGGACTTGCACCGGGTTCCCTCTTGCGACGCCTGGAACACAGGCGAACCGACGCAGTGGTGAGCACTCTATTGGCGCGCGAAGCCGGCTGTCAAGTTAGGGTCGAAACGAGTGATGAACTTGATATATTTTGTCGTCTCCACGCATGCCGGAAGACGGTTGGACAGACGAGTTCCCTCCGCTGGATCCGCCGGCCGGTGCGCCGACTCTTCTGCCCGATCCACTTGACCCGCCAGGGTGGAACGGGCCCATCACGCGCCCGCGGCCGCCCGTTCCCGAGCGGCCACCGATACCCTTTCCACCGGACGGTCTTCCCCTTCCGCCGGAGGAGCGGCCGCTCACGTGGCTCGAGCGCCTCGCACGGTGGTGGGAGTCGCTGTCGCTCACATGGAAGGTCATCTCCGTCGTAATAGTCGTGGGGATCATCGTCTGGGCCATCGTGATCTGGTACAGGAGCGAGACGCCTGGCGACGAGGATCTCCCCCCGCAAGTCGCTCCGATCGCGATTCGCTTCAACTGGGACGAGACCTCGACGCTCGATGCGCTCAACATCCGGCGCAACGCGACGACGGAAGTCGAACTGCCTGAATGGACCTTGGGCGAGACCGATCCTGACGAGTCTCCCGCCGCGTATGCGATCGATGCGGTTCACGATCAAGTCATTCGCATCAAAGTGCAGCTCATGCTCATACCCCCGATCGACGCCGTCGTCAACGTGCGGGCACTTGGCGGCGGCGTGCTCGGCGAGGCCACCCGCACGGAGCCGGTCCATTTCACGCAGGGGTGGACGTTCCCCGAGTTCATCGACTTCGACCTTCGGAATCACCATATTGGCGCCGACGGCGTGCGGTGCGAAGACATCGACTGGCAGTGGCAGTTCCAGTTGCTCGGCGAGTCGGCGTGGCACGATATCGGCACGACGTCGCATCGTATCTATGTTGTTTTGGCGACGCCGCCGTTGGCATGGCTCCAGAGTCCGTTTCCTCACAAGCGAAACCCCTGGACCGAGGTGCTCGACTACTCCTGCGCCTGGGCTGAGGGCGCGAAGACCGCAGCCGAGGCGGCGAAGCTGATCACCCACGTGGTCAATCGTCCGGTTGCCGGGATCAAGTACGACATGGAAAACGGCGGGAAAGGCCATTTCACCGATGATGCGAGCTTCCGCTGTACAGCGTTTCTCGATCGACTGCGACGTGGACCTGCCTCGTCATCTCCGGCGCTCGTCAATTGCTCCGACTGTGCGGCGATCGTCTCGACGTTTGCAAACGTGCTCGGGTGCAATCTCGATCAGTCAAAGATGTGCGACCAATCACCGAACGGCGATGTCTTCCATCTCAACAAGATCATCGCAATCGGATATACCGACTTTGGATTCCCGTTGTGGGGTGACTGGTTCGGTTATCACGAGGTCGCCTGGCAGGGCGGAACCGCGAGCGATCCGGTGTGGGATGCGTGTCTGCAGACGAACGCGAACGGACCGAACCAGCCCCTGGTGCCCGTGCTGCCCGTCGAGTCCGTCTTTTCGAATCCCTATCGCCGGCAGCTCGTTCGCCCGTCGGATATCGGACGCTGCCAGCCGGATCATGAAACGACGTGGCGACGCGAGGTGGACTAGTCATGCCGTTGACCAGATGGCGGAGCGCGCTCAAGAAGACCTACGCATTCGACGCCTGGCCCGCCGCCGATGCGCCCGCGCTGTTCCTTCACTTCTGGAATTATCGTCCAGAGATCCGCGCGTGGCCGAAGGTGCGAGGCGTGGCGACGCGCCAGCCACTGGCGATGAGTCGCGCGCTCGTTGCCCGCGCATATCAGGCCCGGATAGGTGAGGGCCATCTCGTCAACGTGAGCGTTGGAGAGCATCGCGATGGGTTGCTCGCGCGTGAAACACTGCTCGAAATCCTGGGCTCGTCGATGGCGCACATGCCACGTGCCGAGGATCGTGGGCTCGGTGGTCTCGGGGAGATCGCGTATGCGGGTTTCGGCGATCCCGTGACGTGGGTCACGTTCGTGCGCGGCAATCTCGTCGTCGAGATTCAAAGCGAGGGCGATCGACCCTACGCGGTGGACGGGCTCGTCCACGCCGTCGCCGAACGGATCGAGCGACGTCCGGCCGAGACGCCGGTTGACGCACCGCGCATCGACTCGTTCGTCATCGGCGGCGCGCGAGCCGCGCGCGGCGCCCGCGTGCCGCTCCGATTCGACTACCTCGATCGGCCCGACGCGAGATTGACCGTGCGTCTGGAAACCACGGCGGGTCCATTCACCCGGGAGTCCGACGGCCGGTTGTCACTCGAGGCTGTCCGAAGTGGTTCACACGAAGTCGCCCTCACGTTGGAAAGCGCAGACGGACGTGTTGCCCGGAGTACAGCGTCACTCGAAGTCGGTCCGTAGCCGCGGCCGAGTGGTGACTGTGGTTACCCGACGGTGATGATGACGCAGTCACCGGCGGCAGCTGCTTTGTCGAGGAACCGTCGCACATCTTCGAAGCTGGCGATCAGCCACTCCAGCGGCGACTCGTGTGGTTGGGCCTTCCGCTTCCAGATCGCGTCGGGATAGATCTCGAGCCTGGTCATGCGCTCGGGATCGTAGCGGCGGGCGAGAGCGTCGGCATCCAGCGCGGAGAGATGCTGCGCGAATTGCCGCACCTGGCCGGGCCGCAGGGCACGGGTGAGGCCTTCGTCGTCGAGGTCTTCGCCGCCGCGCAGGAAATAACACGCCGGCTCATCGCCCTCGTCGGCCGTCCCCGTCAGCAAGAACTGGAGCCCGTGCCACGCCTTCTCGATATCGATGCTT
>JBOGIQ010000145.1:0-13431 GCA_050742535.1 Vicinamibacterales bacterium
GATGTCAGGCGCGTCGACATGTCGCTGGAGCTGTTCGGCGCGAAGTTCAACTCACCGGTGGTCCTGTCCCCGATCGGGAGCTCACGCGCCCCAGTGCGCCGGGGGCACGACCTTCTGCGCCGCCGTCTCGAAGTCGAACACGTCGAGGGCGTCGGCCGCCTGTTCGAGGCCGCCCGATTGCAGAGCCTCGGCCAGCGCTGGAGACAGAGTCAACAGCGGGCTTGCCGCGATGAACTTCAAGAGCGCACGGCGTTCGTCCACGGGACCTCCGGAGGCAGAAAAGCGCGCCAGTATAAGGGCAGATTTTCTGCTGAACACGTTGCGTTGTGTTGCCGGCTCCTGCCGGTGCAACACACTGCAACAACCTGGTGCACCGCTCTGTCCGATACTACGCGCCTCACCTTCGCCGAAAAACGAGAGATCCATGGAGGGTTTGATGACACGCTCGACCCAGTTTGCCCTGGTGTTGCTGGCTCTGGTGACCCTGCTGCATCCGGTTCCCGCCGCTGCGCAAGCGGTCGGGACTGGAACGATCGCAGGTACGGTCACAGACGCGAGCGGATCTGTGCTGCCGGGCGTCACCGTCGAAGCGACCAGTCCCGCACTGATCGAAGGGACCCGTTCGGTTACTACCAATGAGGCCGGTAGGTATTCGATCGTCAACCTGCGACCGGGCACGTATACCGTGACTTTCTCGCTGCAGGGCTTTACGACCAGCAGGCGCGAAGGCATCGAGTTGACCTCGGAGTTCACGGCAAACGTCAGTCCACAACTATCGGTCGGTACCGTTTCGGAAATTGTCACGGTCGAGGCCCGTGTGCCTGTCGTCGACGTGCAGAGCGTTGGGCAGCCACGGGTCTATGACCGTGAGGTGATCGACGCGCTTCCCACCGACCGCACGCCGAACGCGGTGCTGTTCACGATTCCTGGCACACAGGCGGGCGCCTTCGGTCTGTTCTCGTTCCGGGGTTCGGACGATTCGCTGACGATGGTGGACGGGATGCGAATGACTTTCCTGGTTGGCGCCGGTCCTGGTACGTCCTCCGCTCCGAACAGCAGCAACATGTATCAGGAGTTCAGCTTCTCGACCAACATCGATTCTGCGGAAGTCGGCCAGCCCGGCATGCGCATCAATCTCGTTCCGCGCGATGGCGGGAACACGTTCCGCGGCAGTCTGTTCTCGAAATACGGGAGGGAGGACTGGCAAGGCAACAACATTGATTCCGAACTGGAGGCGCAAGGCGTCGACGCGCCGGCAAAGACCCTGAAGGAGTGGGACTTCAACCCGAGCGCCGGAGGGCCGATCCGCCGCGACAGGCTGTGGTACTACGCCACCTATCAGAGCCTTGGCGACGATACGGTAGAGGCCGGGTCGTTCTTCGACGCGGATCCGGCGCCCCAGCGGTACGTCGCTGATGTGGGCCGGCCGGGCTCGATACGGAACCGCAGCCACAGTTTCACGCCGCGGGTGACGTGGCAGGTCAATGGCCGCGACAAGGTCGCGGGTTTCTACGAGCGATTCCGTTCGGAACAACCGTTTTTCTTTGCCACCACCCAGACCCGCCTCCTGAACACGTCAGCGCCGGGGCCGCTGCCTCCGGAGGCTACGCAGGACAACAGTTCCGAGACGGACTCAGGGGGCGTCCGATGGACGAGAGCACACAACTCGCGTCTGCTCTTCGAGACGACCTTCAGCAGCGCAGTACGCAACGTCTACAACGACTATCGCGGTGACGCCGCCGCATGGTCGAGCAGGAACCTGGTGGACCCGGGTGTGCCGCCGGTCGGCCCGGGGACGTTCGTCATCGGCGAGGTCTCCACTAACCAGCTGCTCAACGTCGCCAACAACAGCTCCGCGAATCTTTCCAAGACGATTGAAGTGCGGACGAGCGCCACGTACGTGACCGGCTCACACAATGTGAAAGCCGGTCTTTCATACTTCCACGGCTACTACCGGCGGCCGGTCTCAGTGTTTGGAAACGTCGTGTTGCGCTTGAACGCAGGTGCGGCGAGCCAGGCGGTCCTGACGCTCCCCACGAACCGGCGCGACAACCTGGACGCCGACTGGGGCTTCTTCGTACAGGATCGCTGGACGATAAACCGCCTGACGGCGTTCGCCGGCCTTCGCATGGATTGGCTGAAGACCAGCGTGCCCGACCAGGTCCTGCCGGCGAGTGTCTGGCTGGCTGAACAGCAGTTCGCTGGTCGTGATGTGCTCGATTGGAAAGATCTGTCCCCACGCCTAGGCCTGTCGTACGACCTGTTCGGCGACGGGAGGACGGCACTGAAGGTGGGTGTCGCTCGATTCGTTGCCGGCGAGACGGTGAACCTGACGGGTGCTGTGAACCCGATGAACGTCATTTCGACGACCGACACGCGCAACTGGACCGACGCCAACGGCGACTTCACGATCTATAACGCCAGCGGAACGGTGCAGACGAACGAGCTGGGACCGACCGGGAACCAGAATTTCGGGACGCCAATCGTTTCGACCACGCATGACAACGACGTGCTTCAGGGGTGGTTCAAACGCGGCTACATGTGGGAAACGAATGTCTCGGTGCAGCACGAACTGCTGCCGCGTATTGGGGTCGGCGCGGTGTACTACCGGCGCACGACGGGCAACCAACGCGTCACGGACGCCCTGTCCATCGATCCGAACAGCTTCGACGGGCCGTTCTGCATCACGGCGCCGACCAACAATGCCCGCCTGCCAGTTGCCGGTCAGCAGATCTGCGACCTCTACGACATCAAGCCGCAATTCCGTGCTGTGCAGGGCTCCAACAACTACGTGACCTTCGCCGAGACGTTAGGTGTTCGGCGTGAGGATATCAACTCGGGCGTCGAGCTGACCGTCAACGCGCGGCTCCGGAGAGGGGCGTTCCTGTCGGGGGGCGTGAGCTTCGCCAACGCCTACGGGAACTCGTGCGATGTCATCGACAATCCAGAGGGCGTCCGGTTCTGTGAGACGGACTCCGGATACCAGCCCGACATCAAAATCAATGGCGGGTATCTGTTGCCCTTGGATGTGCGGGTGTCCGGCACCTACAGAGGGTTGAACGGGCCGCCGATCGCCGCAACCTGGAACGCCCCGAACAGCGTCATCCAACCGGCGTTGGGTCGCCGGCTTGCCGCGTGCCCCGCCCAAGGCGCCTGCACCTCAACGAAGTCGATCGCGCTCCTCGATGCGGGTTCGGAGTATGTGGAGATGCGTCACGCCTTCGACCTGCGCTTCTCGAAGGTGCTGCGCCTGCAACGGTACCGCGTTCTCGTAAACGCGGACCTCTATAACGCCTTCAACGCCAATGGGATCTCGTCGATCACTACCGCATTTTCAACGGCGAACACCAATTGGCTGAATGCGACCGGCGTACAGGCGCCGCGGCAGTTCCAGCTCAGCGCCCAGTTCGACTTCTGATATCTTGGCGACACGGGGCCGGCGTTCAGCCGGCCCCACAGCAACGCCAGCGATGAAACGCCGCCAATTCATCAGCCGCGCGGTTGCCGGCACGGTCGGGTGGTCGTTACCGCGCCACGCGCAGCCGTCGCTGGCGTCCACACCAGGCGCACAGAATGGAACCGCTCCTGCGATGGGCGGATTGTTTGTCTGCATCCACCAGGCCAGCACCTCCAGGTACGACTTCAAGACATCCGTGGAAGGCATCGCCAAGGCCGGCGTACGTGCCGTCGAATTCGACATCGCAAAGGTCCGGGAGTTCGCCAAGAGCGAGTCTGTCGCCACGGCGAAGCGCCTGCTGGAGGATCTGGGCGTGAGACCGGTGTCGTCGAGCAATCACCTTGGATTCGTTGATGCGACGGCCGCGCAACTCCAGTCGGGCGCCGCCAGCCTCGATACGCTGAAGGAAAAACTCGAAATCGTGCAGGCCATGGGGTGCGACCGCATCGTCTGCCCGTCAACGTCCACCGGGGCCAAGACGCTCGACGATTTCAAGCGCGGCGTAGAGAATCTGCGCGCCGGCGGGGAACTCGCCAAGAGCTACGGCGTGACGCTGATGCTCGAATTCACCAAGACGTCCACGTTGGCGGGGACTCTGCCGTCAGCCCTCACGCTCGTACGCGATGCGAATCACTCGAACGTACGGATGATGCTCGACACGTTTCATTTCTGGGCTGGCCTGAGCAAGTTCGAAGACCTCGAGCTGCTGCGTGACAGCGAGCTTGCGCATCTGCACTTCGAGGACATCCCTTCCGAGCTTCCCCGTGAAATGATCGAAAGCCAGCAGCACCGCGCGTTTCCCGGCGCAGGGGGCGCCCCGCTGCGGCGCATCATCGACGTGCTCAAGCGCAAGGGCTATTCCGGTCCTGCCTCGCTGGAGATATTTCAGAGCGGAACGGTCGCGATTCAGACCATGGATCCGTATCAGCTTGCGACACGCGCAAGAGCAGCTATCGAACCGTTGATCGCCTGACCCGGCTCGCCTCAGATCTCCAGCATTCCGGTGCTGTCACCGAAGCTGTCCTGACGGACACCGAATTTGTCGAGCAGCGACAACATCAGGTTCGACATCGGCGTGTGTACCGGGGTGACCAGGTGCCGGTCGCCTTTGAGCTTGCCTGACCCGCCGCCCGCAACGAGGATGGGAAGCGGATCGTGGTCGTGCTGGTTCCCGTTGCTCATGCTGCTGCCATAGAGCACCACTGAATGATCCAGCAGGTTGCCGTCACCGTCGGGCGTGTTGCGTAGCTTGTCGAGGAAGTAGGCCAGCATCTGCACGTGATAGCGGTTGATCTGCGCGAAGGTATCCATCCGCGCTCGCAGGTTGGAGTGGTGCGACGCGGTATGGAACCCATCGCGCACGTTGCTGCCGGGATACGTCGCACCGCTCAAGTCGCGCGCATACATCATCGTTGACACGCGGGTGATGTCCGCCTGATACGCGAGCAACTGCAAGTCGAACATCAGCTTGATGTGGTCGTCGAAGGAATCGGGAACTCCGACGGGTGCCGGAGGCAGGTCCGGGTTGTTCGCCGATTGCTGTGCCGCCTTTTCAATGCGCCGCTCGATCTCGCGCACGTTTTCCAGATATTCATCCAGCCGCGCTCGATCGCCGGAGCCCAAGCCACCCTGAAGCCGCGCGATCTTATCGGTGATCGAGTCGAGGATGCTCTTGTCCTGCTGCTTCCGCGTCAGCCGCTGCGTTGCGGTGGTGCCGTCGCCGAACAGTCGTTCGAAGACCACCTGCGGGTTGTTCTCCATCGGCAGTGGGACGGTCGGCGTACGCCAGGAAATGGTGTTGAGATACGCGCAGCCATAGCCCGAGCCGCAGTTCAGCGCCACCTCTTCGAGGCTCAGCTCAAGGGATGGCAGCGGCGTGTCCTGCCCGATACGGTCGGCGAGCACCTGATCGAGAGTCCGTCCCGCGCGAACGCCTCCTCGCTGCGGACTCGCGCCGCTCAGAAAGACCGGCGCCGAGCGCGCGTGATCCGCTCCCGCATCCGACCCTTTGCCCCCGGCCATGGGATGCGCGAGATTACTTACCACCGTCAGGCGATCACGGAATGTCTCGAGGGGTCGCAGCGTCTCCGTGAAGGCGAAGCCGGACCCGTCGGTCGTTGGGGTCCACTTGTCCATCGTGGCACCGTGCGGAACGTAAATGCCGCAGAAGCGGCTCTTCCGCGATGCTGGCGTCTGCGCGAGCGCCGTGGCGGCAGGAATCATGGAGTCGAGCAGCGGCAGCGCGAGGGTCACTCCCATCCCGCGCAGGAACGTCCGCCGCGGCAATGCCTGCTTCATGATGAATGTCACGGTGCGCCTCATTCCGCCTTTCGGCTGTTATCGCCTGGTTTGACGTCATCGACTCGCCGCTGAAAGGGAACGCTGTTCACGACGCCGAGTATGAGATCGGAGAACCGATAGCGCTGCTTGGCGGCACCTTGCATGATCGCGCGCACAGCCGGCATATCAGCGTACGTCGTTTCCCGGCCGACGCCGTACATCAACAGCTTCTCAGTGAGTGAAGCGACGAACGCGTCGGAGCGACCGAGCAGCGCCTCCCGGAGACTGGCCGGGCCGGAAATCGCAGTGCCATCGACCAGTTGGGAGGAGGCATCAATCGGGACCCCTTCATCGTCGGTGCGCCAGCGGCCGACAGCGTCGAAGTTCTCGAGCGCCAGACCTATGGGATCCATGATCTGGTGGCACGCGGCACAGGCAGGGTTGTTGCGGTGCTGTTGGAGCCGTTCGCGAACCGACCTCGCCGTCGCGGTCGGCCTCTCTTCAAATGCCGGCACGTCCGGTGGCGGCAGTGGCGGCGGGCTGCCGAGAAGGTTCTGCAGGATCCACGTCCCGCGAATCACCGGCGACGTACGGTTGGGATTCGAGGTGACGAGCAGCAGGCTGCCGTGCGCCAGCAGGCCGCGACGAGAATCGCTCGGGACCGGCACCCGTCGAAAGTCCGGCCCGTATACGTGCGGAATGCCATAGTGCTTCGCCAGTCGCTCGTTGACGAAGGTGTAGTCGGCGTCGAGCAGGTCGAGCACCGATCGGTTGTCCCGCACGATGCTCTCGAACAGCAGCTCCGTTTCGCGCTGAAAGGCCCGACGCAGGTTGTCGTCGAACTCGGGGAAGATTTCGCCGTCGGGTCTGGCATTCTTCACGTCGCGAAGATAGAGCCACTGGCCGGCGAAGTTGGTGACCAGGGCACTGGCCTTCTGGTCAGCAAGCATCCGTCGCGTTTGCTGTTCGAGCACTCCAGGTTCGTGCAGCGTGCCTTGGATCGCGAGCGTCAACAGCTCGTCGTCAGGAATCGACGACCACAGAAAGAACGACAGGCGCGAGGCCAGCGCCGTGTCGTTGATTCGGTAGGCGACGCCGGGCTGCGCACCCGCCGGCGCCGTCTCAAATCGGAAAATGAATTCCGGATCCGCAATGATCCGGCGCAGTGCCAGCTCGATTCCCGCGTCGAAGCTGCGGGCTCTGCCTCGCTCCTGTCGGAAGAAACCGAGCAACGATTCGATGTCTGATTCGCGCGGCGCACGACGGAAGGCTCGCTGTACCAGGGTCGAGAGAATCTGGCGCGCGCAGCGATCCTCGTCGGCAGGAGATGTCGGCCGACAGACGAAGATACGCCGGCGGCTTGGCGTGTCGCCCACACCTGTGGGATTGAATGGACCGGTGATGGTGACCCCGGCAAGGTGCGGCACCGTGCGGTAGCCGTACTGCGTGCCGATGTTGGCGTCGTAGGTCGTGGAGAGCGGGCGACGCACGAGATCTTCATTCGCCTCGTACGCCTGCTGCAGGAATGCGATGCCAATGGTCTGTGGTCCGGCCGTGACGGCAAGACGGAACTCCAGCCGGTCGGCGACGCTCACTCGTTCCTCGAGCGCGTTCGGCGATTGCGGCGTAGTGCGGTCGAGGCCTGTGGTGGGCCCGGCGCTGGTGCCGCTTGCCGCGCCTCTGCCCCGTGCCTGGCCTCCGCCGGTTGCGGCACCTCTCCCTGCCGCTGCGCCCCTGCCGGGTCCCGCGCCTCGGGCGGCCCCGCCGCCGCGGCTGTTGCCGCCGCCCATGAACGATCCCGGTACTGCGTCGAGCAGGAACCGCTTGACCGGCCGGCCGTCCAGAGTGACCTCGAGCTGTTCGCCGGGGGAGCTGCCACCGAACACGCCACCGGTCGATCGTTTCAGCGAGAGCCTGAAGGTGTACTCGCCGTCGACAGGAAAGTTGTGCCTGATGAACGTCCCACCACGCGTCCCGAGCGGCTGCCCCTCGATCGTCTGGTTCTGGCTCACATCACCGTTGACGTTGTATGTGATTTGGCTCGCTGCCGGCTCGCGATCCCCAACGGCGAGGCGGCTGATCTTTGCTGCGGCCGACACGTAGCGCTCGAGCAGCGACGGCGAGACGCCGAGGACGTCGGCGATGTTGTCGAAGCCGCGCGTCGAATTGTCCGCGGGGAGCAGCGTCGACGCATCCACGTCGAGCGAAAGCAAATCGCGTATGGCGCTGGCGTACTCGACGCGATTCATGCGGTGCAGCGGCACGCGTCCCGGATGAGGTGATGCGACGGCAGCACGATCGATGGAGTTCTCAACCGTCGCGGCAAAAGCGTCAAGAGCCGCCCGCGGCGATCTGGGCCTGCCGGCCGGCGGCATCAGCCCTGCGCGGACCTTACGGATGACTTTTTCCCAGACCTCCGCGTGGGCTTCGACCCGGTCGAGTGACACGGTGTCGAGTGCCAATCCGCCCGTCTGCGCCCGCGAGTTGTGACACGTGACGCAGTACTGATCGAGGAAGGCCTGCGGTGTGCTGTCTCCCGGAACGCCTGGGCGGCGTTCGTCCGTCGGAGCCGTTGCCGGCGCCTGACCAGCGGGCGCGAGTGCCTGACTGCCGACCGATGCGCCGGCGGCGACGAGGTAGAGCAGGGACGCGGTCAAGAGCCAGCGTGTCATTTGCCCGCCCTATCTACCGGAACGCCTGGGCGGCGTTCCTCGTTGTCTACCGGAACGCCTGGGCGGCGTTCCTCGTTGTCTACCGGAACGCCTGGACGGCGTTCCTCGTTGTCTACCGGAACGCCTGGACGGCGTTCCTCGTTGTCTACCGGAACGCCTGGACGGCGTTCCTCGATCAGTCGCTTTATCAGCGCCACGGCCGCGGGCTTGGCGACCGGCGGCCGAACGGCCAGAAAGGTGCCTTCAGCAAAGGTCATCGGTGTGCGGCCGGCAATGTCTTTCGCATCGAGCCGCGCGCCGCGATCCGCCAGCATCTGAATGATCGACGTCCACCCCCGGTTCGCGGCTCCGTGCATCGCGGTCAGCTTCAACGAGTTCGCGGCATTCACGTCGGCTCCGCGATCGAGGCACAACGTCACCGCTTCGACGTAATTCGCCTCAGATCGCGTGTAGGTCTGCCCAGGGACCCAGTTGATGCCTGACGCCGCCATCAATGCGGTCGTGCCTTCTTTCGTTGCGATATTCGGGTCAGCACCGTTGGCGAGCAGCAGCCGCATCACCTCGATGTCGCCGGACAGCGCCGCGCGGAGGAAGGGCGTCTGGCCGTCGAAGTTCACCCACGAGGCGTCGAGCTGCATCCATCCGTGAACGGGGGTTGTGTCGGTCCGAAGGTTGGGATCAACGCGCTTCTCGAGCAGCAGCCGGATCACGTCGAGCGGATCGCGCTCGTCGCCGAACAGCAGTGTTCCGCGATTGCGATTGCGCAGCTCGATCGCCGCAAATAGCGCGGCGCGGTGATAGTCGTCGGCGGCGTTGGGATTTGCGCCTCTGGCGAGCAGTTCGGTCGCCATCTCGACCTGCCCATTCAGCAGGGCGATGACCAGCGGAGAAGTGTGGTTGCCCGAGGTCTGCTCGATATCGGCACCGAGGTCGAGCAGCAGCCGCATCATGTCGCGATTGCCGTCGCGTACGGCGAAGAGGAGCGGCGTCATGCCGCCGTCGGGTGTCGGCAGCGCACGCTGACGAACGAGGCCCTCGCCGGCAGCGAATCCCGCCCGCGCCGGCGCGTATTCTCCAATTGGCCTCGTGATCGCCGTGCGAACGTTCACGTCGGCGCCATGTCCGACGAGCAGTCTAACCACTTCGGGATGATTCTCAGTGACGGCCCAGATGAGCGCCGTCTGCTGCCGTGCGGACGTCTTCGCGTTGACATTGGCGCCACGGTCGAGGAGCAGCGTGACCGCATCAACGCGACCGACGCGGGAGGCGGTCATCAGCGCCGTTTCCCCGCCCGGTGTGGCGGCGTTCGGGTTGGCGCCGGCGTCGAGCAGCGTGCGGATAATCGCCGCGTTGCCGTTGAGCGCAGCGAGCCCGAGCGGCATCATGCCGTACCGCGTCGGTGCGTTCACGTCGGCGCCACGTGCGATCAGCGCGCTGACCGCGGCGACATCGCTGCGCCGAATCGATTCGTGCAGCGGCGTCGAGCCATCCGCGGACGCGGACTCCGGCCTCTGCGCCGTGATACCGATCGCGGTGCCAATCGACAGCCACACGGTCGCCATCAGTAGCCCGCGACCGACCTTGTGTTGCACCATACCCCCGCGAAAAGCCGCGTCTCGATCTACTGCTCCAACTTAATCGGCGGACGCGGAGACCACTTGTTGTTCTCGCACATGTCTTCGAACAGATCGCTGTCCGGGATGAGGTCGAAGCTGACGGAAACGCTCCACGGTCGCGTGAAGTACTTGGGATCGTCGATAGTGATCGCGAGATCCATCTTGCCCACATTCACGCGCTTGAAGCGTTCGGTCAATTTCAGAGCGTCCGAATGCGGCAGACCGCGGTTGTCCAGCCAGGTCTCATCGTTGAAACCGACCGTCTCCACCACGAATTCGTCGCCGAGCCACTGCCCGGTCGAATAGCCATACCAAGTCGGCTGGAAATCTTTGATCAGCGTGCGCTTGTCCGTCGGTATCTGCCGGAAGTGGTTCGCAATCTCAAGCAGCATGACGACGAGCGACGGCGTCTGGACGATGCGAATCGGGGAGCCCCTGAACATCATGTCGAGCGGCAGCCCGTGCGGGAGGCAGCGCTCGGCCGGACGCCCCGCACCCTCCGCGGCCAGCCGCCTCTTGTATAGCGCGAGCGCGTCAGGACGGAGCGGGAGGTCGCCCTGGCCGGCCCCGAGATTCAGCAGCAGCCGGCTCGTTGCGGTCGAGGCTCGCCAGACGCCGCTCAGATCCGGTTTCCCGTCGGCCGCACGCGGTGTCGGAGCGTCGAGGTTCGGCTTCCCATCGGCAAGCCGAGGCAACCCCGGTGTCGGTGCCTCAACCCATTGCGCCTCGGACAGCGGAACCAGCGTTAACACCGCCAGCGCCGCGACAGCTGCAGCCCTCATCGTCCCTCCAACGCTTCTCGAATGGCCTGATTTTACGGCGACTTAAGGAGGGAACCGTGCCGCAAACCTCGCGCGCAACACATTGCAACAACCCGGCGGATACGGACGCCGTGGGCATGTGATGGGATGTTCCTCAGCGTGACCTCGCTCGAGACCGTGGCGAGCAGCTGTTCCTAAGTCGCCGGCCCAGCGTTCCGGCAACAAGTTGCAACACCCGCGCAGCTGGGATCCGCGTATCTTTCGAGGCGTATGAGGGGAACTGCGGTAAGCGGGGTGTCGTTCGTTGCTGCCACTGTCCTCGTGTCGGTCACCCTCCATGGTGGCCAAGTGCAGCCGCGAGCACAGGCCGAGCCGCAACGAGCGTCCAACGCCGGCCAGCGCAGTGCCGCCCCATCCACGCCGCGCCCGGCCCTGGTGACGTCCTCGGCCCGTCCGCCCGCGACGATACCCGTGGCAGCGCAGCGGCAGCTGTTGGACCAGTACTGCGTGACCTGCCATAACAGCCGGAGCAAGACGGGTGGAGTGGCTCTCGACGGCATTGACCTGGCGAACGCCGGCCAGCACGCGGAAGTGCTGGAACGGGCGGTTCGGCGCGTCCGCGCCGGGCTGATGCCTCCCGCGACGGCGCGGCGTCCGGATGCGGCGACGCTGGTTTCGTTGGCGGAGGGTCTCGAGGCATCGCTGGACCGTGCCGCGGCGACCCCGAACCTCGTGGCGCCGGGGCTGCACCGTCTGAATCGCACGGAGTACGCCAACGCCGTCCGCGAGCTGCTCGGCGTGGAAATCGATCCCGCCGCCTACCTGCCGGTCGACGACACGACGTCCGGCTTCGACAACGTGGCGGCCGGTCTCACTATCTCCCCCGCGCTCGTCGAGGGCTACATGGCGGCGGCGAGCAAGATAAGCCGCCTCGCGCTCGGGCGTGCAACGCTCCCGGAAGAGAAGCGGTATCTCGCGCCGCAGGACTACTCGCAGGAAACGCACGTCGAAGGGCTGCCGTTCGGCACGCGCGGCGGCCTGCTGATTCGTCACCACTTCCCCGCAGACGGCGAGTATCTGTTTGCCTGGTTCCCGGTACGCGGCAACACCGGCGAGCTCTACGGGGCCGAGGCGAAGAACGAGGAGCTGATCGTCCTGATCGACGGCGAGCGGGTTGGCTCGTTTGACATCGAGAAGGTGCCGAACGGCACGGACAACGACAAGAACGAGCTCCGCCTGAAGGTCAAGGCGGGTCTGCGCACCGTCGGCTTCACGTTCCTCGCCAACACGCACATTCCGGGCGACGACCTCAATCAGCATTACATTCGCAGCGTCCTCGACACGACGCCGATCCCAGGTTTCGTCTTCTCGCCGCAGGTCAGTCAGGTCAAGATCCTCGGGCCCTACAACGGGACGCCCGCCGTCGACGCGCCCAGCCGCAAGAAGATCCTGACGTGCACTCCGGCAACGCCGCAGCAGGAGACTGCCTGCGCGCGGACGATCCTCAGCAGGATCGCGCGTCACGCGTTCCGGCGTCCGATCACGCCGGACGACACCAGAGTGCTGATCGAGTTCTATCAGGCGGGCCGCGGCAAGACGGGCACGTTCGACGACGGTATCGAGCGAGGGCTGCAGGGGATCCTGTCTGACCCCGAGTTCGTGTTCCGGACCGAAGCGCCTCCCGCGCGGCTGCGGGCCGGCGAGGCGTATCGCATCAACGATCTCGAGCTCGCCTCACGGCTCGCATTCTTCCTCTGGAGCGCGACGCCGGACGATCAGCTGATTACGCTCGCGTCGCGCGGGCAGCTGTCCAACCCCAAGACGCTCGACGTCCAGGTCCGCAGGATGCTCGTCGATCCGCGGTCGCGGGAATTCGTCGAGAACTTCGCCGGTCAGTGGCTGCAGTTGCGCAACCTGCCGAGCACCGCGCCGTCGACGCAGCTCTTTCCGGATTTTGACGACAACCTGCGTCAGGCGTTTCGCGTCGAGGCCGAGACGTTCTTCGACAGCATCCTGCGCGAGGATCGCAGCGCGCTCGACCTGTTGACCGCCGACTATACGTTCGCCAACGAACGCCTCGCACGCCACTATGGGATTCCGAACGTGTACGGGAGCCGATTCCGGCGCGTCACGCTTGATGCTGCCCTCGATGATCGCCGCGGTTTGCTGGGTAAAGGCGCCGTGCTCCTGACCACGTCGAATCCGGATCGCACGTCGCCCGTTTTGCGTGGCAAGTGGGTGCTGATGAACATTCTCGGCGTCGTGCCTCCGGAGCCGCCGCCCAACGTGCCGCTGCTGCGTCAGAGCGACAAGATGGCGAACGGGCAGCCCGTGCCGCTGGAGATTTCGATGCGCGAGCGGATGACGGAGCATCGCTCCAGTCCCACCTGCGCCAGCTGCCACCAGATGATGGACCCGATTGGATTCGCGCTCGAGTCCTTCGACGCCATCGGCAAGGCGCGGACGCACGAGTTTGGCAAGCCGCTGGACGTGAGCGCCCAGCTGACCGACGGCGCGACGTTCGAGGGGCCGGCCGGGCTGCGGCAGGCACTGCTGCGTTACTCGCCGCAGTTCGTCAACAACCTGAGCGAGAAGCTGTTCGTGTATGCGCTGGGGCGCAGCGTCGATTATCGCGACATGCCGCA
>JBOGIQ010000146.1:0-13383 GCA_050742535.1 Vicinamibacterales bacterium
CGGTCTGGATCGCCGTAGACATCCCCAAGCCGTGATCCACCCGTTGCACACGTTCTGTTTCGCCGAGCTCTATACGCCTGATGTAGCCCGCGCGAAGAAGTTCTACGGCGATCTCTTTGGCTGGACAACGGACGATCGGTCCGGCATGTATTCGATCTTCCAGAAGGACGGGCAGGACGTCGTTGCCCTTCGGCGAAGCGACGCCGGCGAGTCGCTGTGGGTCAACCACGTCGCCGTCGAGAGCGTCGATCGAACCGCTGCGCGCGTCCGGCAACTCGGCGGACGGGTCATCATGCCGCCGTTCGACACGCCCGGCGTGGCGCGCACGGCCGTCGTTGCGAGTCCGGAGGGCGCAATCTTCGGGTTATGGGAAGCCCAGATCGAGCGTGACTGGGGTGTCGCCCTGTCTGGTGGGTCACGTTTGCAATCGACGACTACCCCACCTTCATTCGTCGCGCCGAGGAGCTCGGAGGCGAGCAGCGGTTCAACCGCGAAGTTCCCGAAACCGGCCGGCTGGCGATGCTCGTCGACCCTTCCGACGCGGCGTTCTCCGTAATGCACCCGAAGGTGATAGCTGCCTAACGATCTGCTTCGCGCCTTCTCCCTCGCCAACGCCTTCAAGGAAGGCGACCTCCTCGTAGGCGGCACCGCGGACGACGCCGTCCGCGACGAGGCGCGACAGCTTCTCCTTCACACGCCTGCCGGCGACATCCGCCGTTCGACGTTCATTGACGACGGCGTCTCGGCGGCGATAGAGCGGACGCGCGACCGGACGCACGACCGCGACCTCGATGTGCTCACCGTGGCGCAGCTCAAAGAGACGCTCGTTCACGGGGACGGTCCCGGCTGGGCCCGGCGTCATCGCCTGTCACTTCCCAGTGAAGTCATCGCCGCGTTGGCAAAAGTAATGACCGACGACGAGCTGGCCCTGGCAGCGCGCCGGCTGGTGAACGCGCTGCCGGACGGTATCGGCGCGGCCGGTCATTTCGGATCGCGCATTCAACCGAATAGTCCCGGAGACGACGACGACGAGATCCTCTTTTCGATTTTTGACGGTCTGACCCATGGCTGCGGCGACGTGGTGATCGGACTGAACCCGGCGGCAGACGAAGTAGACACCATCGTCCGGCTCGAGCGGCTGCTCGAACAGGTCGTGCGGCGGCTCGACCTCCCCACCCGCTTCTGCGTGCTCTCCGACATCGTCAAGCAGCGTGAAGCGCGGACCCGGACGCGCGTCGACGTCGGGTTCCAGAGCCTGGCCGGGACCAGCAAGGCGCTCGTCGGCATGGTGGGGCTGGACGTGGACGGCATCCTCGACCTCGCCCGCGGATTCGAAGGGCTCTACTTCGAGACGGGACAGGGGTCGGCGGTGACGAACGGCACTGCCGAGGGCATCGACATGGTGACCCTCGAAGCACGGGCCTACGGCGTGGCACGTCACATCCAGCAGCAGACCGGACGCTGGATGATCGTCAACGACGTCGCCGGTTTCATCGGCCCGGAGGTGTTCCGGTCGCCGCAGCAGCTCGAGCGGGCCTGTCTCGAGGACCTGCTGATGGCGAGGCTCCACGGCATCACGATGGGCCTCGACGTCTGCGCCACGTTTCACATGGGAATCGGGCCCGCGGAGCTGAGGGACCTCACGGCGCGGGTTGTCCGCCGCGGCGCGCCGGCGTATCTGATGGCCGTTGCCGGGAATGCCGATCCGATGCTCGGGTATCTGACGACGTCGTTCAGGGAACACCCGGCTCTTCGGAGCGAAGCCCGGGCTGCGCTTACCACGCCAATGGAGCGCCGGTTGTCGGAGCTCGGACTTCCGGCGTTCACCGGCCGCACCGACGCGGTGTCGCGGCTGTATGCACGCTACATGAAGGCTGACGGCGATTCGCGCAGTCTCACGGAGCTCGAGGCGGACGGCCGGCGCAAGGTCGCGGCGCTCAACGATCGTGGGCTGGATATTGCCGGTGACGCAGCCACGAGCCTCGCGCGCGTTGACCGCATCTATGAACACGCCCGCCGCGCGCTGTACGCGAATCTCGAGAGCGTGGTTTTGCGCGACGCCTGCGGACACTATCGCGCGGTGCACAGCCGGGCCAGCGATCGGGATGATTTCATCGCTCATCCCCCTGCCGGCGAGCGGCTGCGAGAAGAGGATGCCGGTTCGCTGCGGGCGGCATCGGGCCGCGGCGGAGGCATTCAGATAGTCGTCTCTGACGGCTTGAACGCCGAGGCAATCAACGAACAGCTTCGTGCGGTGCTGCCCCCGGTCCGGCGTCTCCTCACGCAGGCCGGTCACCGGCTGGCTGAGGCGGTCGTCGTGGTTCACAACGGCCGCGTGCGTGCGGGATACCACGTCGGTCAGCTCGTCGACGCGGATGTGGTGATCCACTTTATAGGCGAGCGTCCCGGCACCGGCCTGAACACCGCCAGCGCGTACCTGACATATGGACGCGACGCCGCGGGCAGAAGCCGATGGGATCCGCAGCTCGATCATTCGTGCACCACTGCGGTGTGCGGGATCCATCGTCAGGGCAAGCCGCCGGACGCGGCCGCCGGCGAGATTGCCAGAACGGTGCAGCGGATCACGGAGCAACGCCGGTCGGGCGTGTCGCTGAAGTCATCCGGCTGAAGCCGGACTCCACGTCAGGATGACGTGACCTTTCCCTGCAGGCAGGCGAAGAAGCGGTCCATCATCATCTTCGACACGCTGCTGATCAGGCGTTGACCGAGGCGCGCAACCGGGCCCGCAGCCTGCACGGTGCCCTGAACATCAACAACGGTGTCGTTTCCGTTCGGACGCAGCGAGACGGCCGCACTTCCCTTCACGGACCCCGGCCGCCCCTGCCCGTCCGCGGTCAGCCGGTATGAGGCCGTCGGCACCTTTTCAGACAGGACGATCGTGCCTTCATAGCTGCCGGTGATGGCGGCGAGGGCGACCTTCAGTTTGGCTTTGTATCGATCGTCGCCGAGAGGCTCGAAGCCTTCGCAGCCGGGAATGCAGGAGGAGATAACCTGCGGATCCATGAGAAGCGTCCAGACGTGATCGGGGGGTGCGTTGAACGTGTAGGTGCCTGTGATCTCCATGCAGACGGCCTCAGGGCTCAGGAATCAGGGCCCAGCTGATGCCCGAGGCCTGATTCCTGGAGCCTGCAATTTATTCAAGTGTACCGAAAGGTCGACGAGATTTGTCAGCGTCCGCGCCGGCAGGAAGTCGTCCACGTACGGCAGGGCGGCCTGCAACCCGCGCGTCAGCGGCGCATAGTCCGCGGTGCCGATGAGCGGGTTGAGCCAGATGAGGCGGTGACAGCTTCGCTGCAGCCGCGCCACCTGCTGTTGCAACAATTTCGGATCGCCGCGATCCCATCCGTCGGAAACGAGGAGCACAACAGGGCCGCCATGCAAGACCCGGCGCATCCAGCGCTGATGGAGCGTTCGAAGCGCTTCGCCGATCCGCGTGCCGCCCGACCAGTCCGGTACGGCGCGGGCGGCACCGGCCACGGCCACGTCGACCCGTCGCGTGCGCAACTCATGCGTGATCCGCGTCAGCGTCGTCGAGAACACGAAGGCCTCTACCCGCGTGTGCCGTCTGCCGAGCGCGTGCGAGAAGTGAAGAAGCATCCGCGAGTAACGCTCCATCGACCCGCTGACGTCGCAGAGCAGAACGATCGGCCGGCGGCGCACGCGGCGCTTCCGCCGCGGCAGGCGGATGACGTCACCGCCGGTGCGGAGGCTGCCGGCGAGGGCGCGTCGAAGATCGATGCGCGGGCCGGCGCCGCGCACCCAGCGCCGGGTTCGCCGTTCGCCCGGGTTCCAGACCAGCCGGTCCAGCGCGGCGCGGGCGACGGCCAGTTCGTCGGCGGTGAACTCCGCGAAATCCTTCGACGCGAGCGCCGCGGCCGCGCTATACGTCCGAAGCGCGCCGCCCTCGCCTTCACCGCCCGCAGCATCTCCAAGCATGTCCACGGAACCCGCCGGGCCGACCGCCGGGCCAGCGTCGCGGTGATCGTCGAGGCGGACCGGCTGCTGGACGGCGTCTCTGCGGCTCCAGAAGATCTCGAACGCGCGATCGAACGTACCCAGATCCTCGCGCCGGTGCACCAGCAGCGCGCGGCACGTGTGGAAGACCTCGTCGCGCACCGCGATATCCACATGCTGAAGCGCTTTCAGGACGTCGAGCATGCGGCCCATGTGCACGTCGAGCCCGAGTGCACGAAGCAGCCGGCCGAATACCAGCACGTTTTCAGCGAGATGCGACACGAGAGAGGATGCCGGCGAGCCGCTCGCCGCGAACGGCGTCGATGTCGTCCTTGGCCTTGAGCACGACGCCGAGCGTCTGTTCGACCGCCGCCGGGTCGAGAGCCTGCCGATCGAGCGCGATGAGCGCGCGCGCCCAGTCCAGCGTCTCGGACACGCCGGGAACCTTGTACAGCTCCAGACCACGCAGCTGTTGAACGATGGTCGTCACCTGTTCGGCCAGGCGCGCCGGGGCCTCCGGCACGCGCTCGCGCACGATGGCAAGCTCCTTCTCGAATGACGGGTATTCAATCCATTGATAGAGGCAGCGGCGCTTCAGCGCATCGTGCACCTCGCGCGTGCGGTTGGATGTGAGCACGACGAGCGGTGGTTCGGCGGCGCGAACCGTGCCGAACTCCGGAATGGTGATCTGGAACTCGGCGAGGAGCTCGAGCAGGTAGCCTTCGAACTCTTCGTCGGCGCGGTCGATTTCGTCGATCAGCAGGACCGCGGGACGCGTGCGGGCGGGATCGATCGCCTGCAGCAGCGGCCGCTTGATGAGGAACGCCTCGCTATACAGCTCGCGCCGCGCGCTGGCGCGATCCACGTGCTCGGTCGCCTCGAGGATGCGCAGCTCCACGAGCTGCCGCGCGTAGTCCCACTCGTAGGCGGCGTGTCCGATGTCCAGGCCTTCGTAGCACTGCAGCCGGATGAGGTCCGTGTCGAGCGCCGCCGCGGCCGCCGCGGCGAGCGACGTCTTACCGACGCCGGCCTCTCCTTCGAGGAAGAGGGGACGCTTCAGCGTCGACGCCAGATACAGCGAGACGGCGAGGGCTTGATCGGTGACGTAGTGCTGCGCGCCCAGGCGCTGCTGGAGCTCGGAAAGGGAGCCGAACACTCAGCGGAGGAAGACGAACTTCGTCTGCGCGGAGGTGCCGCTGCCGAATGGCCACAGGATGGATCCATAGCTCGGGCGCGCAGTGGCATTGACGCGTACGTAGTACTCGCGATTGGGTTGCAGAACCCGGGTGCTGAACAGCGGCAGATCCTTGAGGCTCGTCATCACCTGCCGGACCCTGACCGGATCCTCGGTGGTCTCCGGGTCCAGACTCCTGCCGTCGATCCGCCGTTCGAGCGTATAGGAACGCCTCAAGTTGTCGTACTCGACGCTGTTGGTGACGACGGCGGTGGCGATAGTGCGGTTGAACCAGCCCGGCGCGTCCAGGCGCAGATCGATGGTGTAGGTGAAGATGGTCTTCAGGCCGCTGTCGATCGCGGCGCGGACGTCGGGCCGCAACCCTTCGCGGAGCTCGGCGCTGACGTACAGGTGATCGCCCCGGACGACGGGAACGACCTGAAGGCGCTGCCCCTGAGAAGACTGCGCCCCCATGTCCGCAACCGCCAGAACGACTGCCAGGGCGCTGAGACCGCCGCGAACGTGTGCATTTTTGAACACCATGCGCGTCGGGATGCCAATGTAGCACATCGGCGCGGGCCCTCGGGTATGATTCTGCTGAGGTCGCTCCAAAGAGCGTATCAGTGCGCAGAATCGCTGCCGTGATCGCCGTGTCGCTGCTCGTGCTCATCGGGCAGCGCTCCTCCGCTCAGAGCGTCTTTCAGAGCCTGACGTTCTCCCTGTTCGAACGGTATCTCGACGCCCTGCGGATCCAGGCGGGCATCCCGGGCATGTCGGCGCTGATTCTTCGAGACGGCGTGATCGTCTGGGAGCGCGGTTTTGGACGCGCGGAGATCGAACGGGCGATCGACGCGACGCCGTCTACCCCTTATCAGATCGGAAGCCTGTCCCAGGCGATTGGCGCCACGCTGTTGCTGAAGGTCTGCGTTGACGATGGTTTCGATGCCGTCAACGATCGGATCGGCATCTGGAGCCCGTTTGCCGCTGAAGCGGACTCAACCGTCGCGCAGCTGCTCGGGCATGTCTCGGCGACCGGCGCCTACAAATACGACCTCGCCCGCGTTGCGGCGGTGACGCCGGCCATCGAGGCGTGTACCGGCACATCCTTCCAGCAGAGCGTGGCGCATGAAATCTTCACGCGGCTCGGCATGATCGACTCCGTTCCAGGCACCGCGCTCGGCGCGCCGACACCAGTCGACATGCAGCAGTTCGGTCCGGCGAACCTGAACCGCTACGCCGCCACGCTCGCACGCATTGCGGCACCCTATCGGGTCGATACGAAGGGACGCGCGAGCCGGACGGACCCGCTGCCGTCGCGCGCGAATGCGGCGACGGGGCTCGTCACGACGGCTCGCGATCTCGCCAGATTCGATGTCGGGCTGCGATCCGGCATCCTCCTGCGTCCGGACACGCAGCTGCGCGCGTGGTCGCCCGTCGGTTTGGGATTTCCAACGGGGCTGGGCTGGTTCGTCCAGACGTATAACGGGAGCCCTGTCGTCTGGCAGTTCGGCGTGATTCCGGATGCCTACTCATCCCTCATGCTCAAGCTGCCGACGCGCGGCTTGACGTTAATCGTGCTGGCGAACAGCGATGCCCTTGCCCCGCAGACGCTTGACCGCGGCGACGTGACGGCATCGGTTTTCGCGCGGACGTTCCTGCGCGTCTACGTGCCTTGACCTCGTTCACGGCGTTCCGCCGCGTCCTTCTGCTCACCGCGGTGTTTCTGTGCGCTGGACGTGTGGACGCGCGGGCCGACTTCCTCATCACGCCGTTCATCGGCAGTGCGTTTGGCGGACGCACCACGCTCTTCGACCTCGACATTGGCGCAGCATCCGCGAAGCACTGGACGTTCGGCGGTGGTGCGGCGTGGCTCTCGGATCAGGTGCTGGGCGTCGAGGCCGATTTCGCAATGGTGCCTGGCTTCTTTGAGAACTCCAGCGAAACAGGACTCATCACGGGCAGCCGGGTCACGACCTTGACGGGCAACGTTCTGGCGGCGCTTCCGCTCAGCGTGAGCCGCGAATCGCTGCGACCGTACGTCACCGGCGGATTGGGTTTGATTCACGCCACGGCCGACGATTTAATCGGTCTCAATGAATCCGGCGACTGGCTCGGGCTGCAGGTCGGCGCCGGAGCCATCGGCTTGATCAGCGAACGCACCGGTGTCAGATTCGATCTCCGCCATTTCCGTGCGCTGAGCCGGGATACGACGCTCAGGGGCGAGCGCGCTTCAAAGCTGAGCTTCTGGCGTGCGACCGTCGGTTTCACGCTCAGGTATTAGGTCCCCATAAACGCCGGGCGGATTGCGCCTTAGCGTCCGCTTGATGGATCGGCGCGAGTTGGTCAGAGCCTTGCACTAGGACCGAACATGACTTCACGAGTGTCCACACATCGGTACGGGCGGATCGTTCCGGCGTTTGCCGTGGTGCTGACGGTTGCCTGTCAGGCCTTCGCGCAGACCAGGATCGTCGCGCCGAGAAACAGCTATTCCGTGGCTGAGGACGTCAAGCTGGGGCGCGAAGCATCAGCGGAGGTGCGCAAAGAGCTGCCAATGCTGAACGACAGCCGTGTTGACGAGTGGGCCGAGGATATCGGCGCAACGCTCGTCCGCGCGATCCCGGCGGAGTTTCAGCATGCGGAGTTCCGCTACACCTTCGACGTCATCAATCAGAAGGAGATCAACGCCTTTGCGCTCCCCGGCGGCCCGATGTATCTGAATCGCGGAATGATCGAGGCAGCGAAGACCGAGGGCGAGGTCGCCGGCGTGATGGCGCACGAGATCTCGCACGTCGCGCTGCGTCACGGCACCGCGCAGGCGACAAAGGGCCAGGGCGCGGCGATTCTCGGCACGCTCGGGCAGATCGGCGGCGCGATCATCGGCGGCGGGCTCGGACAGATCCTCTCGGCCGGCTCGCAGATCGGCGCCGGCCTCAAGCTGATGCAGTACAGCCGGGAGTTCGAGTCGCAGGCCGACCTGCTGGGCGCGCAGATTCTCGCGCGCGCCGGCTACGACCCGCGCGAGATGGCGAACATGTTCCGGACAATCGAGAAAGAAAGCGGTGGCGGCGGACCGCAGTGGATGAGCAGCCACCCGAATCCGGGCAACCGCTACAACGCCATCATGAACGAGTCACGGACGCTGCGGGTGCAGGGCAACGGCAACACCGGTCAGTTCCAGTCGATCCAGGCGCGGCTCGGCGGGATGTCGCCGGCGTTGACGGCCGAGCAGATCGCGCGCGGCCAGAAGACCGGCGCTGGAACCGTCGGCGGCGGCACACGGACGGTCCGCGTCGATCCTCCGTCCAATTCGTACCGCACACGGAACCCGTCGGAGTTCCTCCGCGTGGCCGTGCCGTCGAACTGGGACGAGGTGAGCGGCGCGCGTGACGGGGTCACCTACGCACCGGACGGAGCGTTCTTCCAGGGCGACAACGGTGGAACCGCGTTTACGCACGGCGTCCAGATCGGGGTGACGCAGGGGACCGGAAACCTGCAGCGCGACACGCAGCGTCTGCTGAACACGTTCGCGCAAAGCAATCCGAACCTGCGGCAGCAGACGTCGCTGCAGCGCGATAATCTCGGCGGGCGCAACGGTTACACGACGATTCTGTCGAATGTGTCCGAGGTCACCGGTCAGCGCGAGCGGATTGCGCTGTCGACGACTCAGCTGCGCGACGGCAGCCTGCTCTATGTCGTGGGCGTGGCGCCGCAGAGCGAAGCGCAGACGTACGACCCCGCATTCAGGCGCGTGCGACAGTCGGTTCAGATCCGCGACTAGGGACGCGACTTCGACACACTGCCCGGAGAGAGATCGTGGGGCGAGCCTTGTCAGGCTCGCCTCGCGAACCTCACAAGGTCCGCGCCACGATCGCAGGTGTCGGGTGTGTCGCTCTTATCGAAATATCCCGCGAATTCCTTTCCCGATCGCGCGCATCAGTCCATCGACCGCGCGCGCCGCTTCCTCCTTGAACGTTCCCTCGTGCAGCGGACACAGCTGCGACGGAACGCTGTCGTCCTCCTTGAAATACTCGACATACGTCGGACAGCCGCTGACCGGGCGCTGATAGGACAGCAGGCACAGTTCGTGCGGTTCGAGGCCGGCCGGTGGCGTGAACGATCGCGCCGGCGCCTGGCGTCTGACGCGCCGCATGAAGTCCGCCCAGATCGGAAGCGCAATCCGGGCCCCGGTGCCACCCTCGCGGATGGTCTGCGGCTTGTCGAATCCGGTCCAGACGCCGACGACGACCGACGAGTTGAAGCCGACGAACCACGCGTCGTGGTAATCGTTCGTTGATCCGGTCTTGCCCGCAACGGGTCCTGTCACGCCGTAGGAGCGCGCTGAGGCTCCGGTACCGCGTGCGACCACGTCCTGGAGCATCGACACCATCTGAAACGCGACGTCCTCCGGCAACACGCGCTCCCGCTCGACGGCGACGGATTCGACGGTCTCGCCGCTCGCGTTCTCGACCGATTGGATGCCTCGGGGCCGGACGTGCAGACCGCCGTTCGCGAAGACGGCGTAGGCGTTCGTGAGCTCGAGCGGTGTGACGAGGCCGCTGCCCAGCGCAAGCGATGGCACGTCGGGCTGGTCGGTCACGCCGAGATTGCGCACCAGCTGCAGTACGGGGCGGGTGCCGACCTGTTGCTGCAGGAGGACGGCGGCCGCATTGCTCGATTCGAGCAGCGCCTCGCGGAGCGTCATCTCGTCCCGTCCGTCGGCGCGCTCGTCGCGCGGAATCCAGACGCCGCTCGACGCCTCGACGGCCACCTGCTGCAGCCCCTGCAGCCGCGTCACGGGCGACAGCCCGCGTTCCAATGCGGCCGCGTAGACGAACGGCTTGAACGCCGAGCCGGGTTGACGGCGGCTCTTGACGGCGCGATTGAAGGGCGTGACGGCGAAATCGGACCCGCCAACCATTGCGAGAATATTTCCAGTCGCGGGATCGATGGCCACGAGCGCCGCCTGCAGGCCGCGAATCTTCAGGCGGCGGAGCCCGTCGCCAACGGCCGCTTCCGCCGCGTCCTGCATGGCCGGACTGAAGGTGGTGTGCACCTTCCAGTCGGGCGGGTTATCGCCGCCGAAGACGTTGCGGAACTGCTGCCGCAGGTACTCCTTGGCATAGCCGTGCCTCGCGCTCGAGACCGACGGCGGCGGCTGAATGTGGATCCGCTCGGCACGCGCGTCCCGCTCCTGCGCCGCGGTAATCTTCTTTTCCTCCCGCATGCGCTGCAGGACGACAAAACTGCGCTGCCGTGCCGCGTCGGGGTGATGCCATGGAGAATACGTGGACGGGGCGCGGATGATGCCGGCGATCAGCGCCGCCTCGGCAACCGTCAGCTGCGACGCCGGCTTCCGCAGCATCTTCTGCGACATCGTCTCGACGCCGTAGATGCCGCCGCCGAGGAAGACGCGGTTGAGATAGAGCTCGAGGATCTCCTGCTTGCTGAGAACGACTTCGAGCATCACGGCCAGCGCGGCTTCTTTCGCCTTGCGGCCGGGGGTTTTTGAATTCGAGAGAAACAGCGTCCGCGCCAGCTGCTGCGTGATGGTGCTGCCGCCCTGCGTGCGATCGGTGCGGAGGTTCGTGAAAACCGCCCGCCCGAGTCCGATCGGATCGATGCCCGGGTGGAGGTAGTAGCGGTGATCCTCGACCGCGATCACCGCATCCTTCAGATGGACCGAGATGCGGGAGAACGGGACGTCCCGCCGCTGCTCGTCGAGGCGGAACCACTCGCGTCCGGAGCCGTCGAGGAATACGGTGTCGCCGACGCCGCGATTCAGCCTGTAGATGGCCCAGCCGTAGCGGGCCGTCCACACCGTCACCATCAGCACCGCCACGACCGCAACCGACGCGACAACCGCCTTGAACCAGGGACGGCGCGTGAATGCGCGTGCGCGAGAGGCGCTTCGGCGGGCAAGCGAATGAAGGCCGGACAGCCGCATAATAAGCACTACGTAAGGCGCCCTGCTGAGGGCTCCACGCCAATGCAGTTTAGACGCTCGACCGTTCTGTTCGTTCTCGCCCTCGCCCTTGTAGAGTCCGGCTTCAGCCGGATTGACGGCGTAGAGTCCGGCTTCAGCCGGATTGACGGCGTAGAGTCCGGCTTCAGCCGGATTGACGGCGTAGAGTCCGGCTTCAGCCGGATTGACGGCGTAGAGTCCGGCTTTAGCCGGATAACCGCGGCACAGGCGCAGCCGTCGGAGCGCGATTTCCTCTCACGGATTCGCCGCCTGACCATCGAGGGGCGCCGTGCCGGCGAAGGCTACTGGTCGAAGGACGGCAGGCAGCTCGTCTTCCAGAGCGAGCGCGAGCCCGGAAACCCGTTCTATCAGATCTATCTGATGGACATGGACAGCGGGAACACGACGCGCGTCTCGCCCGGAACCGGCAAGACGACCTGTGCCTTTATCAACCCCGAGACAGGCGACGTTCTCTTCGCCTCGACGCATCACGACCTGCGCTCGAAGCAGCTGCAGGATGACGAGCTGAAGTTCCGCGCCTCCGGCCAGGAGCGGCGGTATTCGTGGGACTACGACCCCGAGATGGAGCTCTACATCCGCAGCACACAGACCGGCAGCTATCGCCGGCTGACGAATCGCCGCGGCTACGACGCCGAGGCCAGCTTCTCACCGGACGGGCAGTGGATCGTCTTCTCATCGACGCGGGACGCGTACGATCGGGAGCTCTCCCCCGCCGAACGGAAACAGCTCGACACCGATCCGAGCTACTTCGGCGAAATCTATATCATGCGGACCGACGCCGATGGTGCGGGCGCGCGGCGGCTGACCACGGTGACCGGCTACGACGGTGGGCCGTTCTTCTCACCCGACGGGAAACGGATCGTCTGGCGGCGGTTCGACGAAGCGGGTCTCATCGCCGACGTGTGGACGATGAATCTCGACGGCACGGATCAACGGAAAATTACCGATTTCGGGGCGATGAGCTGGGCGCCCTATATCCACCCATCCGGCGAATACATCATCTTCGCCTCCAATAAGCTCGGCTTCGAAAACTTCGAGCTGTTCATCGTCGACATCGACGGCAGGAAGCAGCCTGTACGCGTGACGTATACCGATGGCTTCGACGGGCTGCCAGTGCCCTCGCCCGATGGCCGGCAGCTGGCGTGGACCTCGAACCGGGGCGGCGGCCGCGAAGGACAGATCTATCTGGCGTCGTGGAACCATCAAGCGGCGCGTGCTGCCTTGAAGAGCGCGCCCGCGAGGAAGCCGTAGTGTCCGCCTTCAGGCGGACCTCCTGAGGACGCGTCATGAAACTTCACCGCCATCTCTCTCTGACCGTTCTCCTGGCGGTCTCTGTCGCGGCAGCCGCGGCGCAAATCGCCACCACGTCGCCGACTCGCGCGCACGTGGAAACGCTGGCCTCCGAGAAGTTCGCCGGGCGCGAGGCGGGATCGGACGGCGAACGCCTCGCGGCGGAGTACATCGCCGCGCAGTTGCAGCGAATCGGCGCGCGTCCGCTGCCGGGCCGGCAGAACATGTTCCAGGCCTTCGAGTTCACCGCCGGCAGCCGTGACGGCGGATCGAGTCTGGCGCTCGGTTCCGGGGGCGCTGCGGGTTCCACCTACGGTGCAGCGGACGTTCGTGCGCTGTCGTTCTCCGATGACGGCACGGCCGACGGCGATGTGGTGTTCGCCGGCTACGGTCTCGTCGTTCCCGAGTCCGCGAATTTCGGCTACGACAGCTATGCCGGCCTCGACGTCAAGGACAAGATTGTTCTGGTGCTCCGGTACTTCCCGGAAGACGCGGACGCCCAGACGAAATCGGCACTGGCCCGCTATGCAGACCTTCGTTACAAGGCGAACGCTGCCCGGCAGCGCGGCGCCAAAGCACTGCTCGTCCTCACCGGGCCGCGTTCGCCGAATGCCGGCGAGCTGGTACCGCTCTCGTTCGACACGGCGATCGCGGGTTCAGGACTTCCGGCAGCCAGCATCAATGCACGCATCGGAACGGCGCTGTTGCAGAAGAGCGGCCGTGCGCTGGCGGACGTCCAGAACGAGCTCGATTCCGGCAACCCGCATGTCGCCGGCTTTGCCCTGAACACGCGTGCGCAGCTCACCACCCGCGTTGTCCGCGAAAAGAAGACCGCCCGCAATGTCCTCGCCTACCTTCCCGCCACGGGCTCAACGGCAGGCGTGCAGAATCCCTGGGTCGTCGTCGGCGCGCACTATGACCATCTCGGACGCGGGATCGGTGGAAACTCCCTCGCCTCTCG
>JBOGIQ010000147.1:0-13334 GCA_050742535.1 Vicinamibacterales bacterium
GATGCGGCTGGCGGTACCGGATTTTCCACTAGCGCGGTTCGCCCTGGCCACCGAGTTCGTTGCCGCAAAGCGCTACGACGAAGCGGCGACGGAGTTATCCACATTTATCAGTGCAGCTCCACGTGCAGATGACCGGCTTCCCGCTCGCATCCTGCGGGGCCACCTCTTCATCGCGCAGGGGCGAACCGATGAGGCCGTCGCGGAGTTCCGGACGCTGGTCGGGCTGTTTCCCGCGAGGCGCCGGCCCCGCGAGAACCTGGCGAACCTGCTGCTGTCGCGGCCGGCCGATCGCGACGAAGCCGCATCGCACTATCGGATACTGCTGCGCCGGCAGCCCGATAATACCGGCTGGCTCGTCAATCTCGGCGTGGCGCTCGCATCCACTGGCCGCACCGGAGACGCTGCCCAGCTGTTTCAACGCGCGCTGCAAATCGACCCGGCATTGCCATCCGCCCACGCGAGGCTCGCCCAGCTGCTGCTGAACGAGGGCCGGACCGGCGAGGCTGCGAAACATGCGGCGGCCGTGATCGCGGCCGAACCGCGCGACGCGACCGCACACAACCTGCTCGGCGTCGCCAGCGCGATGGAGGGGCGCTTCACCGACGCCGTCCCGCATTTCGAGATCTCGATCGGTCTCGACCCGGAATATACGGATGCGCACGACAACCTGCTCCGTACCCGTCGAGCGCTCGGCGTAACGGACGAGGTTCCGAGCGAGGCAAGTGCGCACGGGCCGGAGCAGTGAGCCGACGACCGAAACGTCGACAAAATCGGGGGCACGGGCCGGTCGCCGCCGACGCGGCTGCCGGCCCGCGCGCAAGCCGTGCCGCGATCGCAGGCGTGATCGCATCATTCGCAGCCGTCTTCGTCACGCTCGAGCTCGGCGCCCATTCGCGGAACTCCGCGACCTGGGACGAGCCGATGCACCTGACGGCGGGCTACGTAGCACTCGCACACCGCGACTACCGGGTTGATCCATCTCACCCGCCGTTTATGCGCATGTGGGCCGCGCTGCCACTCCTGGCGATGCCGATCAAGGTCGATCAGGCAGCGCTCGATCGCGCCTCTTCGCCGGAGTGGGACCGCGACGCCTACGAATTCGCCCGGCGCTTCGTCTTCGTCCACAACGACGCGGACCGGCTCCTCTTCGCGGCGCGGTCGATGATCGTCATCTGGGGCCTCGTGCTGGGACTCCTCGTCTTCGCCTGGACATACGAGTGGCTCGGGTTCATTCCCGCCGTGCTGTCGCTGATCTTCTACACGCTCGAGCCGAACATGGGCGCACACGCCTCGTTGACGACGACGGACTTCGGCGTCACCTGTTTTACGTTGGGCGCTGTGTACTTTCTGTGGCGGACATGTCGTCGTCCGAGCCGTCTCAACGTTAGCGGGTTGTCGATTTTTGTCGCGCTCGCGGTCGTCACGAAGTTTTCCGGACTCATTCTCGGGCCGATCGTCCTGTCGCTGCTCGTCATCGCGGCGTCGCGGAGACGGATTTCACTCAGGCAGGCGGGAGTCGTCACAGCGGTCGTGGCGATTACAACGCTCTCGCTCGTCTGGACGGTCTACCGATTCCAATACGCTCCCGCGGGAGTGGACGGGGCGCGACTCCGGTATGACGACGCACCGTTCGCGCGAGAGCACGCGCCGAAGTTGGCGCAGGTGGTCGGCTGGCTTGACGATCGCCGCGTGCTGCCGAACGCGTTTACGCAGGGGCTGCTCCACAGCCAGGCCACGTCAAGACAGCTTCCGGCGTTCCTGGCGGGGAACTACAGTGCCGACGGATGGTGGTACTACTTTCCCGTCGCCATTCTCGTTAAAACGCCGGCCGCCCTGCTCGTGCTGCTCGCCGCCGGACTACTCGTGTATGTACGACAACGCCGGAGCCTCGGTTGGTCCAACGAACTATTCGTGCTTGTGCCGATCGTGATCTATCTCGGCGCGGCAATGAGCAGCACCATCAACATCGGCCTCCGTCATGTTTTGCCGGTCTTTCCCTTCCTGCTGCTTCTGGCCGTCGGCGGTGCCGGTGCGCTCCTCACCGCGAGACGTCCGATTGGAGCGATCACGATCGTCGCGATCACGGCATTCTGGGGAGGCACGTACGCTGCGGTGTATCCCCACACGCTGACATTCTTCAACGTATTCGTCGGCGGCCCGCAGAATGGGTTCAAGTATCTCAGCGATTCGAATCTCGACTGGGGTCAGTCTCTCAAGGCGCTGAAGAAATGGATGGACAACGCCGGCGTCGCACACGTGAATCTCGCCTATTTCGGCAGCGCGGATCCCGCGTACTATGGGATCGACTGCACTCATCTTCCGGGAGCGCCGACGTTCGCCTTACCGTTGATCACGAAGCCACGGCTGCCTGGGTACGTCGCCATCAGCGCAACGGTTGCGAGCGGCGTCTATCTGAGTCCATCGTGGCGGCTGTTCTACCGCGGATTTCGCGACCAGACGCCAGTCGCCACGATCGGCAACGCGTTGCACGTCTATTGGGTCGAGCACTGGCCAGAAGCAGCCGACGCGCAGTCCACCGCAGACCTTGAGGCCCATGCCGGCCTGGCGGACGCGCTGCTTTTCGGTCAGCACTGGTTCGATCACGCCGCTACCCACTACCGCATTTATCTGGACCATCGGCCCGGTGACGGCGTGATGTGGACGAAGCTGGGGATGGCGCTGACGGCGCAGGGCAACTCGACGGAGGCTGTCGAAGTCCTGACGCGAGCGGTCGCGCTCACGCCGAACAATCCCGCAGCGCACGATACGCTGGGAGTCGCCTGGGCGATGCAGCACCACCTGCAGGAGGCCGTGGGCGCATTTACCCGCGCGTTGGAACTCGACCCTGATTACGATCCGGCGCGAAGGCACCTGGCGGAGCTGCAGCGTCAGCCCATTCCCTGATGCGCAGCGGCCTGATCGTCTTCGAGCAGAGGCGTCTGAGATCGCAGAAGGGGTCTCTCGTGGATTATGTTTTTGATTGGATCAAAATCATTTGGACCTTGACGAAGGGATTCCCAAGCCGAGTCGAAGTGAATTCTGCTGGCTTCACTCGGCAATTCCAATATCGTCTACTTCGCTGAATGGCGCGCCCTCAGTCAAAACATCGGAGGCAACCGACGACTGCTGAATCGATCCGGACGGCTCGAAGATCTGTATCTGAGCATTCCGCTGCCTGCCGCGTTCGCAGTAAGGGCCGGACAGTTTCGCGGGCTGGCGCAAGTAGGTGGACACTCGTTCTTCGGCGACAGTGAGCAACGATCGATAACAGGCGTGATCACGCACGATGTCAGCGACCGCGTTGTGGTACTCGCAGCGCTAGGACGCTTCCACGTCGCGGGGGCTGCTGATATGAGATTCAACGCGGGCGGCGAAATCACGGCCACGCGCTATCTGTCTGGTGGCCTTCGCGTGGAGCACAGAACGACTCTTGGTCGAGACCCGGCGGTTCTCCTGTACGGCAATGTACATCTTCCCTTCGGTCGAGAAGCGTTCCGGCAGGCGGTTCGGCTGCAGACAGCCGAACGAGTCGAGGAGTCGAACCACATCACCGCTGTCGCATTGAGTCACGTGTGCTGACGCTCACGTGGTGTGCGAGCAATCTGCTCGGCCAGTTGAACGACCGTCAGTGGCGCGAGGCATTCCAGGCGGGCGGTTATGAGCCACCGGCCGCCGATCGCTTCATCCGCAAACTGCGCACACGGTGCTGCAAGGGCGGGACATCGCGCGTCAAGCCGCGGCGCGGGTGAGCGTCGACCAAGGCCGTTCCAGGGACAAGGGCTCGTTCTTCACTTAGGCCTTCGGCCCTCGGCCTTAGGCCTAAAAAAAGGCCCGTTCCCCGTGGAAGGACGGGGAGCGGGCCCAGTCCGGCATGAGCTGCGTGGGACTCCTGTCGGACGATCTTTGTCGAAAACGCGACGACCAACAGTGGAGCTACGCGTCGCAGCCGGAGACCCGCAGGTCCCCGACTGCAGTCATCAGAAGTTCGCTATCAGAAATTCACGGTGAAGTTCAACCGCACAAAGCGCGGTGTGTATACGCTCTCCGGGTTGTTCCATGTTCCCCCTTGGAGCGTATTGCCGATGCTGTACTGATAGGTATCCTCCCACCCCGTCGCGTAGTTGGTGTTGAGCAGGTTGCCCACGTCCACGCCGATGTCCGTCCGCGTCGAACCGAAGCGGAGGATCTTGGCGAAGCGCATGTCGACCTGCGTCCGGCGCTCGCCGCTGTAGAGCCGATGGTCGTTATCGGTCAGCGCGATCGCCGTAGTCCCCGTTGAGTTTGAGCCGGTCGGCAGCCGGCCAAGCAGGCCCAGCACCGTAACGCACGCGGCTGGATTGGGCGCGCACGCTGAAGACGACGTCGTGTTCGGCAGGCCGAGGCTCGCCGTTCGCGCCACCTCGGGCTGAGACCGGAGAGTGCCGCTGACGAGCACGTCGATCTTCGGGATCGTGTAGGAGGCGAGGCCGCGGAACGTCGTCTGGAACGGATCGACGTCGCGGCAGTTGCGCGGATCAGGGCTGTCGATCAGCACGGTTGTTGCGCAGTTATCGCTCACCGACCGGCCTGTGCTGGTGCCGCCCGAGAACGTCAGCCCCCAGCGGGTGCGGGCGTTCAGCGTGACGTCGACGCCATGCCAGTAGTTGGTCCGCTCGGGGCCGAAGTCGGTCTCGAACGTGACGTAGTTTTGCGCCGCCTCGAGCGCAGCAGCGGCGGTCGGGACATAGACTGTGATCGGGTAGCCGCCGCCGCCCGGCAGCCGCGAGTCGCTCGGCGCTGTCACCACGTACGAGTTGTACTCATTAGGTGTACGGGCCAGGTTGTCGGTCACCGTCACGCCCTTGAACCAGCGGCGCGCGTAGCCAACCTCGATGGACATCCGCGGGAGCAGCTCCTGCTGCACGGTGAGTCCCCACTGCCAGTCGTTCTCGCGCACGCCCCAACCCCTCAGCGTATCCGGGTTGACCTGCGTGAGGTTGCCCGAGGTTCCGCCGAAGTTGCGGTCGTTGCCCGTGAGCGCGTTGCAGGTATCAACCGTCCGGTTCGCGCCGGTCTGCGTCGGGCCTTGCGCATCAAAGTTGAGCAGGTTGCAGTCGACGACCTTGTCGCCGTCAACGTCGCTCCAGCCGCGGTCCACCGTGCTGACAATGCGGTTCGCCGGGTTGTTGCGGGTGTACGCGCTGTCGTTCGTGGCAGCGTCGAGGTAGTGTCCCATGTTGAACTTGACGGCGGTCCGGCCGTTACCGAACACGTCGTAGGCGACACCGAAACGGGGCGTGATGTCGTTGAAGGCGTCCACGCTCGCGGTTCGCTCGAACGTAATCGGCTGAGGGTTGATCAGTGACGTGCCGGGGGCTCCATTCTCATCCCCCCCTGGGCTATAGCTCCAGGCGCGGTCATATCGGAGCGCGCCCTGCAGCGTCAGTCGGCCGCGGGTCCACGTGTCCTGAACAAAGAGCGCCGCAACCGACGTCCGATCGGCGGTCTTCCATTCGGGGATGGCCATCGTGAACCGGTTCGGGATGCCCTGGTTGAACCGATAATTCAGCAGGGTCGCGTTCCGCACCCGGTTCGTTCTATTGACCAGGAACGACCCCTGATATCCGACCTTCATGTTGTGCGAGCCGGTGACGTACGACGCGGATGCGCGCCAGTGGTTCGGGTTGCTCCAATTGTCAGCGTACTGCGACAGTGCGCGATAGACGTAGTTGGCGCGTGGAACGGGCGAGGTATAGCCCACCGCGGCGTTGGCCGTGGCCGACTGCTCCGTCACGCCGATGTCGAAAATGCCGTCCGGCGGCAATTGGCCGGGGCCTCCCGCGTGGTCGTACGACAGCCGGCTGTACCCGGCCTCGAGCAGGATCCTGTTCGTGATCGGGTTCGTCCACAGCGCCTGAGTCAGGTAATAGGGGAAGTCGATATAGCTGGTCGCGGCTTCGGGCGACGTCGTTGCGCCCGCGGAGGCGATCCAATTCGATCCTCGAGTGTGGCAGCCATCGCCGGTCTCCCTCGCCAGCGGCGCGCCCTCGCAGCGCGTCTGGTACTCATGCGAGAAGCTGAGGCGGTTCTTCTGGGTAACCTGCGCCGCGGCGCGGACCTGGTACATCGCCCGGCCCTGCGACTGGCGCGCCGGGAGGCTGTCGTCCCTCGCCCAATCCCACCGCGCCAGGTTGCCCGCGTTGGCGTTGGCGACGATGCCTTGGACGGCCGTCTCGGTGTTCAGCTTGCGATAGCTGCCGAGGAACCACAACCGGTCCCGCACGATCGGACCGCTGTACGTGATGCTCGAATCGTAGGCGTTGATGATCCCTGGCGTCTCGGTGATACCCACAGCGCGGAGCTCGTCGTTGAGGTTGTCGCCGCGCGACCAGTCGCCAGCGTTGCTGTAGAACCCCTGGCCGCGGAAGCTGTTGCCGCCGCTCCGCGGGACGATGTTCATCACCGGACCGCCGGTATCCGATTCGCCCATGCCGCCCGACACGGTCACCGACGTTTCGTCGGCGTTCACGGTGTCGAGGATGTACGACGACACGCCGCCGCCGTTGAACGCCGCAGCCACGGTCAAGCCGTTGACCGACATGCGGCCTTCGTTCGTCTGCCCGCCGCGCGCGCTGAAGAACGTCATCGTCGGCGTCGGGTTCACACCGTTGCCGTCCACGGTCAATCCGGGTGTGGCGTTGAGAAGGTTGCCGACCGTCCGGGTGCCGGGCACGGTCTGGATGACCTCCGCGTCGAGCACTGTCTCACGCCGGACACTCTGCACGTCGACGACGGGCGTTTCACCCGTGACCGTGACGGTCTCCTGCAGCGCGCCAACGCGGAGATCGATCGGTATCGTGATGACCTGCGTTCCGGCCAGTTGTATCTCCTCGCGCCGGAATGCGTTGAACCCAGGCAGGCTGGCGGTCAGCGTATATGTGCCCGGACTGAGTTCGATGATGCGATACACACCATTGCCGTCAGTGACGACACTTCGTGTGGCTTGCGCCGGGGCCGATGCCTCGACCGTGACGCCGGGCAGGACCGCGCCTGATGTGTCGCGGACCGTTCCGGTTAGTGTTGCCTGAGCAAGGGCAAGGGACGGGAAGAGAGTGATCGCCGCTATGACAAGCGAACTTCTCAGCGCTCGACTCATACGGTAGGCCTCCTTGAGCTGCGCGTATCTATAGTTAAGGTGTCGCGACTCAAGGCATCGAATCACCGTCCACCGCGGCTGCGGTGTCCGCCCACGCATGCGAAAGAGCCGACGACCTTGTAAAGGAGTTGTAAATCGCGCGGATTCTGCTCCTGTTTGACCACCGTGTCAACAGAATCCTTTGGGGGCCATAAATGCACAGCTCGACTATTGGACACGAAGCCCGCAACGGCGAGGGGATCGTCAGATACCAGGTCGAAGGCGACCCTGGCGCCCCGCCAGTGATCCTGATCAATTCGATTGGCAGCACGGGCGAGATGTGGACGCGGCAGATGGACGCCTTCAGGGCGGCTTTCAGGGTAATCCGCTACGACGTCAGAGGCCACGGCACGTCCTCGGTCCCGCGAGGCCCATACACCCTGGACCAGCTCGGCGGCGACGCGCTGGCAGTCCTGGACCACGCCGGCGTCTCCGCGGCGCATGTATGCGGAATCTCGCTCGGCGGAATTACAGCCCAGTGGCTCGGGCTGAATGCGCCCGGCCGCGTCCGTGGGCTGGTGCTGGCAAACACGGCGGCGCGCATTGGCACGGTGGAGTCATGGACCGAACGGATCGGCGTCGTGCATCAGAAGGGAATGTCGGCAGTGGCGGACCTCGCAATGGAACGCTGGTTCACGCCGTCGTTTCGTGAACGCGATCCCGAAACGGTTCGCGCCTTCCGCACGATGGTCCAGAACTGCCCGCCGGACGGTTATCTGGGCTGCTGCGCAGCCTTGCGCGACGCCGACCTGCGCGATCAGGTGTCCGCGATTACCAAGCCCACACTGCTCATCGCCTCGAGCGCGGACACGGCTACGCCAGTTGAAGGACTCGAGTTCCTGCGCGAGCGCGTCAACATGTCACAGATGGTGACGCTCGACTCCGCGCATCTGAGCAACGTCGAATGCGCCGCGGAGTTCACCGCCGCCGTCCTGGAGTTCCTCCAGGCCCAAGGCCAAGGGCCGAAGGCCTAAGGGCTGGTCAAGGGATAAGGCGCTTCGTTCTTCACTTAGGCCTTAGGGCCTTATTCCTTAGGCCTAAAAAAGGGCCCGAACCCGCGCGCGGGACGCGCTCGGTCCGGGCCCTGCCAGGCAGAAGCTGCGTGGGACTCCTACCGGGCCAGTTGGTTAGACGCCGCCCGCGGGAGGGCGGCCTCTGACGCCCCCCTACGTTAAACGTTTTTCCCCCTGGCCGAAAAGCCCAGCCATGAGATTTGCCTGTTTATTGAGGCCCGCCCCCCCCGGCTCCCCTCCCGCCACCGCGACCGCCGCGGCCACCGTCACGGCCACCCTGCTGCTGCGGCAGCGCAAACGCCACGAGTTGCGCACCGAATCCCGGCGCACCCGTCTGCGGGTTTGGTGCGCTGCCGCGAACGGCGAGGACGATGAACTGCCGGCCGTTCAGCATGTAGGTCATCGGCAGACTGACTTGCGGACCTGGCATCGGCATCTGGAAAACGTCGGCACCGGTTGCCTTGTCATACACGTGGAAGATCGGTGCTCCACCTGACCCCTCGCCGGCAAACAGCAGCGTCTTCGTCACCAGCAGGCCGGCAACCGACGGCTTCCCTGTTTTCGGAATGTTGATGCCTTTCAGAGCCGCGTGGTTCTTGACGTTGTCGGGCGTGTCGCCGTTCGGAATCTGCCACGCGATCTCGCCCCTGTTCATGTTGTAGGCGGTAATGCGACCGTACGGCGGCTTCAACAGACGCAATCCCTGGACATTCGGCAGACCGCCGCTCAGCGTGTAATCCGCGTCCACTCGCGTCTGCTCCGGATTCGTATTCGGGTTCATCCCGAGCACGCCCGGATTCGTCGCGGAGCCGACATACACGAAGCCCGTTTCCGGATCGGCTGCGCCGCCCTGCCAGTTCGCACCGCCGCCCAGCCCCGGGGCGATGATCGTCCCGCGGTGGCCGCCTTCGACGATCAACGTGCCAGGGTCGTACATCGCACCCAGTCTGTGGTTCGCGACCGCCTTGATCGCTTCGGCACGAAGTGCAGGTGTGAAGTCGATCAGGTCGTTCTCCGTTACGCCCTGCTGATCGAATGCCGGCGGCTTCGTCGGGAACGGCTGCGTGGGAGCCGTCCACTCGCCTTTCACGTTGGTCTGCCGCACTGCGCGCTCCTCGATCGGCCAGACTGGATTCCCGTTGCGGCGATCGAACACGTATGCAAACGCCTGCTTCGACAGCTGCACGACAGCGGGAATCTGCTCGACCTTCCCGCCTCCCCGGTCGACGTTGAGGTCGATGAGGATCGGCTGCGGCGGCAGGTCGTAGTCCCAGATGTCGTGATGCACGAGCTGCTGGTGCCAGACTCTCTTTCCGGTTTTCGCATCGACCGCAACGATCGAGCTCGAAAAGAGGTTGTTCCCGGGGCGGTGGCCGCCGTAGGTGTCGTTCGTCGCCGCCTCGATGTTCAAGTAGATGAGACCAAGCTTCGGGTCGGCAGAGGACGGCCCCCACACACCGGCGTTCCCCGTGTATTCCGCAGAGCCGTTGAGCCAGGTGTCGTAGCCGAACTCACCCTTGCGCGGTATGGTGTGGAACGTCCACACCTTCTTGCCGGTGACGACGTCGTACGCCATCACATCGAGCTTGACGTTCGCCTTGTTGACGCGGCCGCCGGGAATGGATGCGGGGCCGATGATGACCACGTTGTTGACGACGACGGGTGGTGAGCTGTTGCCGATCTTGCCGACCGGATCGAGGCTCTTGTCGTCCATCTGCCGCATCATGTCGACGATGCCGTTCTCGCCGAAGCTGTCGACGAGCTGACCGGTCTTGGCATCCAGCGCGACCAGGTTGTAGCCAGGCGTCGCGGTGAAGATCCGCTCCCGACCCTTGCCATCGGTCCAATACGCGACGCCGCGATGCACCTTGCGCGGCGCGGAATCGAAGCGCGCGCCCTCATTCGGCCGGTATGTCCACAAGGTTTCGCCGGTCGCCGCGTTTGCCGCGACCACGTTTCGCCGCGGGCCGGCAGTGAAATACAGCACGCCGTTGACCATGAGCGGCGTCGTCTCGGTCGTCAGCGTTTCAGTGGCCGTCCCGTAGTTGTCGAACCGCCACGTCCAGGCGACCTGCAGGTTCTTCACGGTCTCGCGGTTAATCTGATCCAGCGGCGAATAGCGATCGGTGCGTTCGTCGCCGCCGTAGGAGCGCCATTGAACCGCAGGGCCTGCCGGAGCAGGCGCCTGGGCTGCCGGGTTGTTTTGGGTGCGGCCCACAAGTGGCAATGCCGCGAGAAGGGCGAGAACGCCGAGGATGAGATGCGCACGACGCGGTGCCGCCATTCCAAAACTCCTTTTGTGCGAAACGTTTGAGGTGCGCATTCTAGATCCCAAACCCCAAATCCCAAACCCCAAATCCCGGGGACCTGCGCTACACTTCGACCCCTACATTGGAGGCTCGATGACCCCTCGACTACGCGGCCGGATTGCCGCGCTCCTTTTCTCCGTCCTCCTCGCCACCGCCGGCATCAGCGGCCAGACCGGCGACAAATATACGGCGCGCCTGGGGATGGTTCCGGCCGCCAACGCGGCGCAACAGGCCAACGTGACGGGCAAGGGCGCCGCGACGGCGACGCTGGCTGGCACCAGGCTTACCGTCAGCGGCTCGTTTGAAGGGCTGCCGGCGCCCGCGACGGCGGCGCGGCTGCATCAGGGCATCAGCAAGGGTGCCCGTGGAAAGGCGATCGCCGATCTGACGATCACGAAGGCGGCGTCGGGTACGATTTCCGGCACCGTGAATCTGACTCCGGAACAGGCCGAGGCATTGAAGGTCGGAAAGATTTACCTGCAGGTGCACAGCGAACGGGGCATCCCGGTGGAGCAAGGCAAAGTGCAACCTGAAGTCGACAACAGCAACCTGTGGGGCTGGTTCCTGCGATGAAAAAACATCTTCTGCTCTTCACGCTCGCGTTTGGCGTCACCGTCGCGCTCATGTCGGCGCAGCAGCCGCCGGCGGCGCCGGGTCCGTTTACGGCCGCGCAGGCCACCAGCGGCCGGACCGCATATGACCAGAATTGCGCCGGGTGCCACGGCCCGGACCTGCGCGGCGTTCCCGCGCTTTCGGGTCCGGCGTTCATCGGCGGCTGGAGCACGCGATCGACGCGCGACCTCTTGAACACGATCAGAACGTCGATGCCGCCCGATCGCGCGGGTCAACTCCGCGAGGAGGTGTACCTCGACATCGTCGCCTACATCCTTCAGGTCAATGGACGCACGCCGGGCAACCAGATGCTCACCACGGCCACCGATGTGCCGATTGGCGGAGGGGCGCCCGCACAGGCTGCGGCGCCGGCAGGCGCCGGCGGCGGACGCCAGGGCGCAGCAGCTCCCGCGCGCGGCGGCGGTCAGGGTGGAGCACCGGGTGGGCGTGGAGCGGCGCCGCCCGCGATCGGTCTGACGGTGCAGGGTGAGGTCAGGAATTTCACGCGCGTGACGGACGAGATGCTGAGGAATCCACCGCCGGGTGACTGGCTCGTCCTGCGGCGCGATCACTACGCATCGAACTTCAGCCCGCTGACGCAGATCACGCGCGACAACGCGCAGGACCTGCAGCTGGCGTGGGTGTGGCCAATGAACGAAGGCGGCACCAACCAGCCGTCGCCGCTCGCACACAACGGCACGATTTATCTGAACAACACGACAGGCATCATCCAGGCGCTCGATGGCAAGACCGGCAATCTGATTTGGGAACATCGCCTCGGCGGGAATATCGCGATGCGCGGCATCGCGCTCTACGACGACAAGCTGTTCGTCACGATGAGCGACGCCAATCTGGTGGCGCTCGACGCGCGCACCGGCAAGCAAGTGTGGAAGGCGGCGATGCCGGACGGGCGGGGCAGCTCCAGCGGTCCCCTCGCGGCGCGCGGCAAGCTCATTCAGGGCATGGGCGGCTGCCAGCAGTACGTCGAGCAGAAATGCTTCATCAGCGCGTACGACGCGGCGACCGGCAAACAGCTCTGGCGCTTCCACACCATCGCGACTGAGGGCGAAGCCGGCAAAACCTGGGGCGCCCTCAGCAACCTCTATCGCGCCGGCGGCGAAACGTGGATCACCGGCAGCTACGATCCGGATCTGAATCTCACCTACTGGGGCACTGCGCAGGCGAAGCCGTGGATGCCGGTGAGCCGCGGACTCGACGCGCTCGAGAAGGCGCTCTATACGAGCTCCACGGTGGCGCTCGATGCGGATACGGGCAAGCTCGCCTGGTACTACGCGCACGCGCCGAGCGAAGCGCTCGACCTCGACGTTGTCTTCGAACGGCTCCTGGCGGACTCCGCCGGACAGAACCTCGTGTTCACCGTCGGCAAGGACGGCATCCTGTGGAAGCTCGATCGCAAGACCGGCAAGTACCTGGGACACAAGGAGACCGTCTTCCAGAACGTGTGGGATCGCTTCGACCCCGTCACCGGCGAGCCGCGCTACCGTCAGGACATCCTCGACTCCGAAGTCGGCGAGTGGGTTGACGGCTGCCCGAGCACCGAGGGCGGGCACAACTGGCAGGCGATGAGCCACCATCGAGGAACAAACCAGCTGATCATTCCCCTCAGCCAGAGCTGCATCGCCATCCGCGCGCAGCGCATCGAACAGCGGCCGGGTGGGGGCAGCGGCGGCGGCGCGGACCGCCGGTTCTACGAGATGCCGGGCACCGACGGCAACATCGGCAAGCTCGGCGCGTACGACGTGAACACGCTGAAGGAGACGTGGTCGCTGCAGCAGCGCGCACCGTTCCTCACCTCCGTCATCTCGACGGCGGGAGGCGTGGCGTTCGTCGGCGATCTCGATCGGATGTTCAAGGCGGTTGACGTGCGGACGGGCCGAGTGCTGTGGCAGACGAAGCTGACGACCTCGGTGCAGGGCTTCCCCATCACGTTTGCCATCGACGGCAAGCAGTACGTGGCGGTGACGACCGGGCTCGGCGGCGGCAGCCCGCGGCTCGTGCCGTCGACGCTCGCGCCGGAGATCAGAGTGCCGACTACGGGTCAGGCGCTGTACGTTTTTGCTTTGCCGGATAAGAGGTAACGGAGGTTACGGAGGGAACGGTTTCACAGGAGGAACGAAGGAACGAAGACGAACGGAGTTTGACGGCTAGCTACCGAGATCACAAAAGATCACGAGGGCTGAGGCCGTTCGATTGGACGGCGTGCGA
>JBOGIQ010000148.1:0-13169 GCA_050742535.1 Vicinamibacterales bacterium
CGACAACGCTCTTCGAATTCCCCTCGACGACCTTTGGACTGATCTCCGCGGTAGTACTGAGCACGTGGTGGCTGCTGGCGCTTAGACGCCCGGTGCTGATGTTCGGCCCAGGTGCCGCGCAACTCGATTGGGGACCGGACATGCATCGGCTCTATCCGCTGCTCGTCGCGACCACTGCGGTCTTCCTCACCGAGCGGGTGGCGAGGGTTCTATGGCTTCGGCGACAGTGGCTGCTGCAGCTCACGGGCTGGGTCGGCCCGATCGTTGGTGCACTGTTCGTTCTTGGGGTCGCGTCCTCGGAGAATCAGTGGGTGGTATTTTCGGGAACCGCGACGCCTGGAACAGTTGCCATCGGCGAGCACACTCTTCCCCTACTCGATTTCGTCAATCTTGTCTTCGGGTTGTCATTCGGTTTCGCCGCTCTCGTAACGGTGCTGTCGGCGATTCGGCGCGTGTATAGATGGTTGTCCGGGAGCCGCGGGCGGTCGGCGCCGGCCCTATGCCTCGTGCTCCTGTCGAGCATCATGGGATCAATCGCGCACGCACAACCGCCTGACGACGCGGCAATTCGCCGCATTCTCGAGGAGCGCATCGACTCAAGAAAGCAGAGCGTCGGCATCGTCGTCGGAATCGTGACGCCGCAGGGACGCCGGGTCATTCGCTACGGCCGGTTTGCTGTCGACGATCCACGTGAAGTGGGACCAGATACCGTCTTCGAGATCGGCTCGGTTACGAAAGTCTTCACTGCGATGCTACTCGCCGACATGGCGCGGCGGGGCGAGGTGAGCGTGACCGATCCCATCGTTCGCTATCTACCTCTTGAGGTGGCGACGCGCGCGCAGGGCCTGAACGGTACGACACTCGCGGATCTCGCCACGCATACCGCGGGATTCCCGTTCTGGCCATCGGGGATACCGGCCACGACCGAGGGAACCACGAAGATGGCCTCCTATTCACTGGACCAGCTGTATAGCTTCGTCTCGACCTTCGAGGCACCGCCCGATGTGGGAACCCGGTGGATGTATTCCAACACTGATGCCGGAGTGTTGGGTGTGCTGCTCGCCAGACGGGCGGGGTCGACCTATGACGCGTTGCTCGATAGCCGCATCACGCGACCGCTCGGCATGACGAGTACGGCGGTCGCGGTTTCTCCAGCGTTGCAGCCGCGCCTGGCCATGGGTCACGACGGGGAACTGAAGCCGGCAGCGGCCTGGAATGTACCGACGCTGGCCGCCGGTGGGTCGCTGCATTCAACCGTGAATGATCTGCTCACACTGCTCGCGGCCGCTGGCGACCCAACGACAGTCGCAGGCGCCGCGATGCCAGGAATGCTCGCAATGCGTCGGCAGGCGCCCGGCTTCCAGCAGGCGCTGGGATGGATGGTTCTGAGCGCCGGGCCTGGAGAGGGCCTTCTACTGCACGACGGCAACACGTTGGGGTTCGCGAGCTCAGTAGTCTATGACCCTGTCACCCGGTCTGGTGTGGTGGTTCTGTCGAACTCGTCCGCGAGTGTCTCGGACATCGCCCGGCATATCGCGCGGCCCGCGATGCCACTGGCGGCGCCACTTCCGCCCGCTCCCAGCAAGACGGAAATCGTCATTGAACCTGCGCTGCTCGACGTGTACGCGGGCGCTTACGAACCGGGACCAGGGGCAGTGTTCACGGTGACGCGGGAAGGGGACGCGCTGATGATTCAGATTCCGGGAATCCCGAAGCTCCGCCTACGTCCTGAGAGCACCCGTGACTTCTTCGTCGCCGAGAACACCCGCGTGACCGTCACCTTCAACGTTGACGGTGCAGGACAGGTCACCGGTCTACTGTTGAAGTCGCCAACTGGCAATGTGCCTGCCGCTCGTCGACCGTGAGCATCACCAGCAAGACCGATGGACCGTCTGAACGCCGTCCGAAATTTGTATACAGGTGTCGACGGAGCGATGCCCGAACCCCGCACTGCATCGCAAACCCGTTCGGCGATGCGAGATGCAGTCGCTGCGCTCACTTGCACCGACCCGGCGCAGCCTGCTCGCACCCCTCGCACCGACCCGGCGAAGCCACCTCGCACCGACCGCGTCAGGATGTTCGCAGCGACCAGGCGAAGCAACCTCGCACCGACCGGATTAGTCTCTTCGTTCCGTGTAGTGCTGGAGCAGCGACTGTTGCGCGTTGAACGGACCTGATCCCGACGGCCCGCGTTCGTAATGTCCCGCGGCGTCGAGAAGCATCGCGCGGTCGGTGTCCTTGAGATACGCGTCCAGCACCACGTCGCGCAGGTGCTCGAGGATCTCCGGATCGCGGACCGGCACCAGCGTTTCCACGCGCCGATCGAGGTTCCGCTCCATCAGGTCGGCGCTGCCGATGTACATCTCCTCCTGCCCGCCATTCTGGAACCAGAAGATCCGCGAGTGCTCCAGGAACCGGCCGACGATCGATCGGACCCTGATGTGGTCGCTGATCCCCGGAATCCCCGGTCGCAGGCTGCAGATGCCGCGGACGAGCAGGTCCATCGAGACACCCGCCTGTGAGGCGCGGTAGAGCACGCGAATCATCTGGTCGTCGGTGATCGCGTTGACCTTGACGATCATCCGCGCCGGCCGTCCGGCGCTCGCGTGCTCCGCCTCGCGCATGATCAGCTCGGTCAGCCGGCTGCGGAGCTGCACCGGCGCAACGAGCAGGCTGCGGTAGTCCTTCTGATTCGAGTAGCCGGTCAGGTAATTGAAGATCTCCGACGCGTCGGCGACGATGTCCGGGTCGGTGGTGAAGAGGCCGATATCGGTGTACACCTTCGCCGTCTCGCCGTTGTAGTTGCCGGTCGCGGTGTGCACGTAGCGCTGGATGCCGCCCTGTTCCTGCCGGACGACGAGGCACAGCTTGCCGTGCACTTTGACGTCGGGGAAGCCGTAGACGACATGAATGCCGTGCGATTCAAGCGCGCGGGCCCAGAGAATGTTGTTGCGTTCCTCGAACCGGGCCTTCAGCTCGACGAGCACCGCCACCTGCTTGCCCGCTTCCGCCGCTTCGATGAGCAGCGGAATCAGCGGCGAGTTCTGGCCGATGCGGTAGAGCGACATCTTGATCGCCACGACGTTCTTGTCGCGCACGGCCGCGCGCACGAACGCCTCGACCGAGCTGAACGACTCGTACGGATGGTGCACGAGCACGTCCTCGAAGCGAATCTGATCGAAGATCTCCTCGGGATCCGCGTCGGCCCGCCAGAGGGTGTGTGGAGTGAACGGCGCGTACTTCAACTCGGGCCGGTGCAGCGACTGCAGCTGCATCCAGTCGCCATATCCCATGCGGTCGGCCGTCCGCGCCACCACTGCGTCGTCGGTGATCTCGAAGTTCTCCACCAGGATATTGAGGACGCGCGGCGGCATGTCGGCTTCGACCTGCAGCAGCGACAAGGCACCGTGGCGCAGCTGCTTCAGGCTGCGGTCCACCGTCTCGAGCAGGTCGTCGGCTTCCTCCTGATCGAACTCGAGATCCGCGTCGCGGATCACGCGGAACAGATGCGCGCTCTTCACCTGTGTTCCCGGGAAGAGCTCCTGCATGTTGGCGCGGATGATGTCCTCGAGGAACACGAATCCCTGTGAGCCGCTGGGCAGGAGCGACTCCGGAAGCGGGATGAATCGCGGCAGCACGTCCGGCACCTTCACGCGCGCGAACTTGGTGCGTCCGCCATGCCGCACCACGACGGCGAAGTTCTTGCTCAGGTTCGAAATGAGCGGGAACGGGTGGCCCGGATCGAACGCCAGCGGCGTCAGCACCGGGCAGATCTCGCGCGAGAAATAGCTGTTCAGATGCTCGCGCATCGCCGACGTCCACTGATCCATCTCGAAGAACGAGATGCGCTGCGCGGTCAGGTCGCGGCGCAGCTCTTCCCACACGACCGCCTGCGCCTGCAGCAGCCGTTTCGCGCCCGCGCGCATCGCCTCGAGCTGCTGCTCGGTGTTGTAGCCGTCGGGCGCGATGTCTTCAATCCCTTCCTGCAGCTTCTTCAACGTCGTCGCCACGCGAATCATGAAGAACTCGTCGAGGTTCCGCCCCGTGATGCCGAGGAACTTCACGCGCTCGAGGAGCGGGTGCGCAGTGTCGCGCGCCTGGTCGAGCACGCGCTCGTTGAACGCGAGCCAGCTGAGCTCGCGGTTGATGTAGAGCGCGGGGTTCTTCAGATCGGCGGGATCAACAATTTCCCGCGCCGGCACGACGCGCAGAGGCGGACGCGCATTTCTAGCTTGGCGGCGGGGAGCAGATTGTCGTGGAGTCGTGACGGCTGATTCTCGGGGTTCCATAGTCGGGGGCGGAAGCGCCGGATCCTAGCAGAGCCGTGTAACGCCGTCCTCCGCTAAAAAACTCTGCAGGACGGATGCCGATTTTGCCCCCAGTTTTTGGCGGGAAATCCGCCAGCGGGCGCAGATCATCCGACGCCATGGACAGCACGGCCGTATGCGGTTAAGACGCGCGAAAACGCGAAGGTAAGATGGTTTCATGGGGGTCATCCGTGGACGGGCGCTGATTTTCTGGGATCCGAAAGTTCCAGGGAGTAAGTACCGACGGAAGCTCGACGCCATTGATACAGATCAGATCACCCCGGCCGCGGATTGCGTTTCCGAAAGCCTCGCGACCCTCGACGAGCGTTGGAAAGCCGGCTCGTTTCGTTACTTAATGCCCGATTTCCGCGCCCGAGTCCATCGCGGCGAGACTTTTCTCGTTGCCGGCGACAGATTCGCCATCGGTTCGTCCCGGGAAATGAGCCCGGCCGGGCTCAAGGGCATTGCGGACGAAGCCGGCCACGAAATGGTGATCGTCTGCGGCAGCAACATGGGCGACATCTTCAGGCGCAACGCGCTGAACCTCGGCCTCCATGTCGTGCAAAGCCCTGAGGCTGTTGCAGATGCGCAGGACGAGGATCAGTTCGAGTTCGATCCGGACACGCGGCGGCTGACAAATGTCACGAAAGGGCGAACCTACGAACCGATTCCGCTGACCGAAAAGGAAGAGGAAATCAGGCGTTCCGGCGGAATTGTCGCGGTCGGCCGCCGCGAACTGCCGGATGCCCGCGGCCGCCCGATCGTCGAGTTTCCAGACCCATCGCTGGCGCGTCGCATGACGGCAACCGAGCAGATTCTCTGGGCCCATCGCGTGGACAAGGATCAGCGCGAGCTGAAGCCTGGCGACACATTGCGTGTCTACGCCGATCTGCTGCCCGCCTCGGACGGCACGGCGCCGTTCGCCATTCACACGTTCCATCAGATCACCGCCGGCGTAACGGCTCATCCCCGCCAGGCCGCAATCGCGAACGATCATTTCGTCTTCACCGGCCGTGAAGACGACGAACGCCAGACGAGCATTGGGCGCGCGTTCGCCGCCGAGCACGGCCTGGTGCCGCCGTATTACGCGACGCCGGGCGATGGCATCTTCCATTTCTATTTTCCCGAGCAGGGCCTGGTCGCTCCAGGTCAGTTCATCCCCGGCGCCGACTCGCACAGCCGCGCCTATGGCGCATACGGAGCCGTTGGCATCGGCGTCGGCTCGACGACGCTCGGGTTCGGATGGGCGACAGGCTACGTCTACGTGACGCTGCCGAAGGCGAGGCGCGTGGCCGTCTCGGGCACGCTGCAGCCGTGGGTCGCAGGCAAGGACATCGTGCTCGAACTGCTGCGCCGATGGGGCGCGCAGCAGTCGCAGGGCATGTCTGTCGAATTCGTCGACGTCAATGGTCAGCTCCCGATCGCGTATCGCAACACGATCGCCAACATGATGGCGGAAGGGGAGGCGTGGAACGGCATTTTCCCGGCCGATGACGTCACGGCTGCGTGGTACGCCTCGAAGCGTCAGGCCACTCTGCCCTATCCGTTCGTGAGCGGCGGCGCGTCCGCGCAGTACGCGCTCGACGAAACGCTGTCGCTCGACGAGGTCATCCCGCTCATCGCCAAGCCGTTCAGTCCCGGCAATGCGTTCCCGGCCGACGAAGTGGCGCGCGAGCGCATCACGTTCGACAAGGCGCTGATCGGATCGTGCACCAACGGCAGCTACGACGATCTGCTGCAGGCGGCGCTGGTCATTCGCGCCGCCCGCGCCGCGGGCTTCACGCGCTCCGCGTCCGTGTTCGTGGTGTTCCCGGGGTCGGGCGGGGTCGGACGTCAGATTGAACGGCCGGATCCGCGTCTTGGCGGCGAGTCGATCGCGGAGGTCTTCCGATCGGTGGGCGGCGAGATCCGCCAGTCGTGGTGCGGTCCGTGCTTCGGACAGGGTCCCGATGCGCTGCAGCCCGGCCAGCGCGCCATCACGTCGTTCAACCGCAACTGGCAGAACCGGATGGGTGTCGGCGGAGAGGGCTACCTCGCCAGCCCGGCGATCGTTGCCGCATCGGCGCTGGCGGGCTACATGGCGCCGCCGTCGGAGCTCGGGATGAAGTGGGATCCCGAGCTGTACTCGGTCTGACCTACACCGGCCAGCTCCGCGGCACTTTCACGACATACGTTCCCGCAATCTTGTCGTGCCATGCCTGCCGTTCGGGGTCGCGAAAGATCCAGAGCGCGCCGAGGGCGAAGACCGCCAGCGAAAAGATTCCAGCAAGGGCGCGAACCAGTGAGTCAGCAAAACTGAGCGCCGTTCCATCCATCCGAACGAGACGGATCTGACAGACGATGCCGCCGAACGTCGTCTGCTTCCATGTCCAGAACACGATGAAGTAGATCAGCAGCAGCGGAAAGAACTCGGGTCCCTCGAAAATATCCATCGTCGAGAGCACAATCGTCGAGACACCGACCAGCACGACGTCGACGAAGAACGCCGCCAGCCGATCGCGAAAGAGCGCCCGCGGCTGCGCCACGAGCAGTCCCGACGCCGCATAGGCCGGTGCCGCATAGCCGGCGGCGTAGGGAGGCGCGTACGGCGCGCTACCCACCGGCGCGGCCGGCGCGGCGATGGGCGGAGGCGCCGTGGGTATTGCGGCTGCCGAGGCATCGAAGGCCGCCGACGGCGCGCTGGCCGCCGGTGGCTGCGAATACGTGTGAGGAGGTGGCGGCGCGACAGGTGGTGGAGGCACCATCACCGGTGCGGCCTTCGCGGGATTCTCGCGGCGATAGGCCGCCATGAAGGCGAGCGCTGACGAGCCAAGTCCGAGTACCCCGGTAATCCCCCAGGTAATGATGCCGACGACGGGAATGATGTAGGCGATCGTCAGCACCGCGAAGCCGATGACGAACGACCGCGCACCGTGCGCACGCGTGCTCTCCGGGTCTTCCTCGATCGCGGTCATCCCGATCCATCGCGCGACCGCCACCTTGCCGATGACCGCGCCGGCAATTGCCGCGCAAATGACAAACGGGACGACGGCGATGCCGATGATCGAGACGGCAAGCAGCACGCAGATTGGTCCGATCAGCAGGAGCACCAGCAGCCCCGCACCGAACGCCGTCAGCGGCCGGCTTCGCAGCGTGCCCGCACATGCGCGAACGGGCCGGTCGAAGATCAGATTGAGCGCGGCATACAGCAGGAAGAAGAGCGAGACGATGCCCCACACCCAGGGGAAGTCCGGCACGATGAGGCGGCCCCACACGAGTCCGCGCGACAGGTAAGGCGCCACGGCGTTGAGCGAGCCGCCGAGTATTCCGGCGCCGACCACGACTTGTTCTCCGCCGACCGCGAATTCGGCCGGGGCCTCCAGCGGGCCTCCGATGACGACGAGGTCGCGGCGTGCGGTGGCGCCCGGCTGCACCGTCACGGTGCCCCCGACGCTGACGAGGTCGCCGTCGATGACCGCCGTGCTCTGGATGCGGGCATTGCCGAAGTAGACGTGGACGTCGCCGGTCACGCGTCCGGCAATCGTCGCGTCGCCGAAGACGACGATGGCATCGCGCACCACGTCGTTTGGACCGACCGTGAGGTTCTGACCGAGCCGCATCGCGTCTCGTGAGCGCCCCCACAGCTCGATGTCCTGGTCGGTCGGAAACTGATCGTCGTAGCGCGGGGTGTCGATCGACAGCGTCGGCGGTTCCGCCGGCGGCGGCGCTCCGCGTCCGCGCCGAGGTGTGGCCGGTTCGGCTGGTTCAGGCACCTGCGGCGCATCGGCGCCCTGCGGCGCCTCCGCCGCGGCGAGCACGTATTGCGCGCGTATCCGCTCCTGCCACGCCCGCGACCGCAGGTAGTCCGCGCGCGACTTCTCGCGCACGAATGCGCCCACCGTAGCGACGCTGATCACGCCGGAGAAAACGACTCCGAGAGCCAGCGCCGCGATTATCAGTTTCCTTTTCATCGAAATGCCCTTCCGAAGACCAGATGATTGAGAGCCGTTCCGAACACCGCGCATGCGGCGCACATCAGGGTGATGAGGGCGAACGCCCAGGGGACGACCGGCGCGAGGAGCGTCCGCCACACCACCCGCACCGCCGTGGTGGCCACCTCGACGTCGCGCGCCGACTCGGCGACGTCGCCGCGTACGTTCGCGACAAAGGTCAGCGCCATGACCGCATCGCGCAGCTGCGGCAGCAGCACGCTGCCGGTGGCGACGATCCCGATCAGTGCCAGCGCTGACGCGAGCTGCCAGCCAACCGGCCACTGCAGCCACGCGCGCGTGTACCACGGCCGCCCTGCACGCTCTTCGACCGCCGCCATGATGCGCGGCAGCAGCGCGCGCGGCGCGCGCGGGGGCGGCAGCGCCCGCAGTTCCCGATCGATCAACCGTTCGAGATTAGCGGGATCCATGCTGGTCTCCGTAGTGTCCGGCTTCTTGACCGCCGGAGCCCTGGCGAAGGCGGTTACCCGGACCCTCCAGGCGCCGGCGCAGCGCTTCGCGGCCGCGGTGGATGTCGGTCTTGACCTTTGCCAGGGAGATACGAAGGGCGCGGGCGATCTCCTCGTAGCTGGCCTCTTCGAAGTGAAAGAGGACGAGCGGCACACGCTGGTGCGCTGGGAGGTCGCGGAGCGCCTGCTCGAGCCGTTCGCGGTCGTCTGCGCGTTCGAGGTCGCGCGCCGGCGAGTCCGGGGCGCGGAGCGATGATTCGTAGCCAGGTTCGGCTTCGCTGTCCGAACTGCCGAGTTCGCTGAACAGCCGCCAGCGCGAACGGTAGCGGGAGAGGTGGTTCAGGCAGGTGTTTCGCGCGACGGTCCTCAGCCAGCCTGCCGCGCTGGGGCTCGAGCTCAGCGTGTCGAACTGCTCGAATGCTTTGAGAAACACCGACTGCACCACGTCTTCGGCCTCTGAAGGATTACCCAACAGCCGGACAGCGGTGGCGAAGACCATGTCCTGATGCGCCCGGACGAACGCCTCGAAACGCTCAACGTCCGTCATGGCCCTGACATGGCCGCTCCGCCGTCACTACCTGAAGAACACGGGCGGCGGCGGAAAGTTGCAATCGTAGTGTCCGCCTTCAGGCGGACCATAAAAAAAGGCCCGGCCGCGCGGGGCGGCCGGGCCGGGGGTGTCGTCGTCCCGACCTTACCCCTTCTTGTAAACGAGCTTGGCCGGCGTGCCGGGCCCGCCGTCGCGTCCCGGTGCCGTGGTCTCGATGGTCAGGTTGCCCCCTTCCATCGCAAACACGCGCTTCTGCTCGATTTTGTTGCCGCCGGCGTCGAACGTGGTCGTGACAACCAGCTTGGCGCCGTCCCACACCGCCTTCGACACCTGTTCGGTGGCCCCGCCGCGTCCCTGCACGGTGTTCTTGCTCTCCGATCCGTCCAGGTTGTACACGGTCGCTACGGTCTGGTCACCCTGCATGCGTGTGAGCGTCAGGGTCTTGGCGTTCTGAGCAATCGTGAACTCGTTGCCGAAGCCGCCCCGGCCACCGCCGCCGCCGCCCCGGCCGCCGCCACCACCACCGCCGCCAGCCGGCGCCGCAGGCGCGGATGCCGGATCCATGACCCACTTGCCAGAGAAATCAGGCTTGGCCTGCGCGGCCAGGCTCGCCGCGGCGCCGAACATCAGCACCACGGCAACGATAAGGAAATTCCGTCGCATCATGCTCCCCTTTGAATGTTCGCTACGGCTGTCGCCCCCGATGCCGTGCGAGCTTCGAATCATACTCCCAGGATCTGCGGCGGAACATTAAAAGAACATTAAGAAATTGGGAAGAAATCCTGACGGACTCTTCAGGAATGCCGTACGCTCGAAGCCCGAGTGACACATCCGTTCTGGCACGGCTGCAACTACCCGTGGTCGACCGACGGCACGACGATCTACTACGGTCTCGACTTCGGCGCGAACGTCTGGGGTTCGCACCTCGGCATCTCCACACGGAGGGCGGCGGTCGAGCGCGATTTTGCCGAAATGGCTGCGCTTGGATTCCGCGTCGCCCGCTGGTTCGTGTTCGCCGACGGCCGCGCCGGCATTGTCTACGACGATCGGGGGCTGCCGGCTGGAGTCGATTCGCACTTCTTCGCCGATCTCGACACCGCGTGCGAGGTGGCGGCCGGCGCGGGGATCCGCCTCGCGCTCGTCCTGCTCGACCATCGCTGGATGTTCGAGGGCGTTCGCGACACGATCGCCGATCCGGCAACCGGGACCCTGCTGGAAGTGAGGCTTCCGCACGGACGCGCACACATCCTGCAGTCGTCCGCCGGGCGCAGTGCGTTGTTCGCGCGGGTGTTCGAGCCGCTCGTTCGCCGCTATGGAGTCAGAGGCGAGCGGGCCGATCTGGCGGAGCACGTCCTCACCTACGAGCTGATGAACGAACCGGACTTCGTGATCGAGGAATGGGAGCGCGACGTCAGCCCGCACGTTCCGCGCCCGCTGAAGTTCGAGGTGCTGGCCCAGATGGTCGCCAGCCTGAGCGCGCTCGTCCACGTCTGCGGTCCGGCGCTGACGACGATCGGGTGCGCGCGGCTTCATAATCTCTGGGCGTGGGACGATCCCGCGCTCGGCCTCGACGTGTTGCAGATTCACTCGTATCCGGATGCGCGGCATCCGGGCCGCGATCTCGATCCCGCAACCACCCCGGCACGCTCGCTCGGATTCTCGAAGCCGATTGTGCTCGGCGAGTTTCCCGGCAACCCTGGTGAGCAGCACCCGCCGCATGTGTCTCCGGTCGCGCAGGAGCTCGACGAGGTGCTGCAGTCGGCGGTGCGGGGCGGCTATGCCGGCGCCTGGCCGTGGAGTTTCAGCGGAACGGACGGCTACGGACGGCTGCCGTCTGCACCGCTCGCGGCATTTGCCCGGTGGCATCCGGATCTTGTGAACCGCCGCTCGGTCGGATCGCCGTGAGACCATCGCTGCGCGAGCTCCTGACGGCGATCGCCTACGAGGCCAATCGCACCGTCGGCGGCGGCCTCGTGTCGATCGAACTGCTGCGGCGCAGGTTCACCGCCAGCGGCTGGATCGATTCGGCCGTGCACGGCGTGTTCATCGCCGTGTCGCGCTTCACGCCCGGAACCGTCGTGCTCGCGTATGTCGTCATGCTCGGCTGGCGGTTCCATCGCTGGCGCGGAGCGCTTCCGGCGCTCGCCGCCGCGTCCATTCCGGGCTCGCTGATTGTCCTGGCCCTGGCTGCGACGCTGGCGGAGCTCAATCGCTACGCTGCCGTGCGTGCGCTGCTCGCGGTCGGCATCCTGGTGGCCGGCGTGCTCGTCCTCGGCAGCGCGTGGCATTTGATACGGCCGTATGTGGCGAAAACAGAAGGTCCGCCTAAAGGCGGACACTACGTGGACTCGCGTGTTCGCGTCCTCGTCGTCGGAGCGATGGCGGTGGCCTTGGTCGTTCTGGGCGCGACACCTGTCCGCGTGCTGCTCATGGCCGCCGTCGTGAGCATGGCATTGCCGTTTCCGGACCCGACCGGAGGCACCCCTGAAGGGGTGCCCTCCGCACAGAAATGAATGCGCTGCTGATCTACGTGCTGCTTCTCAAAGCGACGATGACGTCGTTTGCCGGCATGGGGTCGCTGCCGCAAATCCGGCAGGATTTTGTGGAGACGCATCAGGCGATTTCCGACGAGCAATTGAGTCAGGCAGTGCTGGTTGGCAGGGCGACCATCGGCCCGATGGGCGCGTACGTCGTCGCGGTCGGATACTTCGCGGGCGGTTGGCTGGGTGCGATTGCCGGATGGATGGCGATGATCACGCCCGCGCTCGTTGCCATTCCCGTCCTGACGTTGATTCAGCGGTGGCTGCACCTGCGGCGGATACGTGCCGCCGTCGACGGCGTGATCATCGCCAGTGCGGTGCTGCTGGTCGGTTCGGGCGCAACGCTCGCGATCGACGCGATTCAGCAGCTGATGCGGCTGAAGTCCTGAGGGAGCGGTGCTTCGATCGCGAGCGGCTCGTGCGTGACCGGATGCGGCAGCGCCAGGCGCCACGCGTGCAGCGCCTGGCGGGCGATCACATCGGGACCACCTCCATACAGCCGGTCTCCGGCGATCGGCCACCCGCGCGTGCTCAGGTGGACGCGAATCTGATGGGTGCGGCCGGTGACCAGCTCGCACCGCACCAGCGATAAATCACCGGGCAGCGATCGCACGACCTCGTAGCGGGTTTCACTCGGCGCGCCGCCGGGCGCGACGACGACACGGCGCCGGTCCGACGGGTCCCGGCCGAGCGGTTCCCGGATGACGCCTGCCGCAGGCCGCGGCGAGCCGTGAACGATCGCCAGGTACTCCTTGCGGATTCTGCCGGCCGCCGCGTCCCGCTGCATCGCCGCGTGTGCGCCCTCGGCAAAAGCGATGACGACGATTCCGGACGTATCCTTGTCGAGCCGCGTCAGGATGCCGGGACGTGTGTCACTCCGCTCGCGCACATGCCACAGCACCGTGTTCAGCAGCGGCCCTGACAACTGCTTGTACGACGGATGGACGACGACCCCCGGTGGCTTGTTGATGGCGATCAACGTGTCGTCTTCGTAAAGGACGTCGAGGCTGCCCGGCTCAGGCCCGGGAACCGAGCGGCGGACCGTATCCGGCGGAAACGCCACGATGATTGTCGAGTGCTCGCGCACACGGTCGGACGAGCGGCGCGCCGGGCGACCGTCCACCATCACGGCGCCGCCCTCGATCCACTTCTGCGCCACGCTGCGGGACATGTGCGTGACCGACGTGACGCGCCGCGCGAGCACCTGGTCCAGCCTCAGCCGCGAATCGCCGCGATCCGCGATGAACTGGAACGTCCCGCCCGGATCGTGCATCTTAGATAGGGTATGGCTACTTCTCTGCGAATGCCGCTTCCCGACCAGGCGCTCCCTGGTC
>JBOGIQ010000149.1:0-13148 GCA_050742535.1 Vicinamibacterales bacterium
CCGTCCTCGAGGCCGACGAAGTCCATGTGCTGCGGCGGATCTCGCGGGACCTCACCCTGGGGCCCGCTCCCAGTGCCGCCGAGGCGTTCGCGGCTCTCGCGCGTCTCGGTGGCCACTTTCCGCAAAACGGGCGGCCCGGATGGAAGGTGCTGTGGACCGGTTTGCAGAAGCTGCTCGATCGCGTCGACGGCTACCGACTCGCGCGCGCCGAGATGGCGTCAGGATGTGATCAATGATCAGCCCGAAGGGTTCGCGCCACGCAATCGAAATCCGCGCTAATCGGGCGTGTTGGACGACATTGGCAATAGAAGCGGCGCCGACGGGCCACGCCTGCGAGCCCGATTTACAGCGTCTCTGATCACGTTGCTCACAAGTCGCTCGCGATCTGGCTTGCCCGGTGAGTTGGCGTGCCAGCGGCCCGCCTGCGGCGGCCGGCCGGTATCAGCTTCGCTGAGTGTGGACAATCCTGCCTGCTCAGGGTTTGTGGCCGGTGACGACCGAGTAATAGTGGTGCGTTGGCGTCACGTCGACGCGGGCGAAGCCGGCCCCCTCGAGAATCTCTCTCACCTCGCCGGCCGTGAATTGCTGACCCTGCGTCGCCAGCAGCATCAACATCGAGAACGACGCGGCCGTCACCGGGCCGCCGCCGTCCTCGTCCAGCAGCATTTCGTGCAGCAGGATGCGGCCGCCGGATGGCAGCGCCTCGAACGCGCGGGCGGCGAGCCACCGGCAGGTCCGCACGTTCCAGTCGTGCCAGACGTTCGAGAAGAAGAGCGCGTCGTAGCCGCGTGGCCACGGCTGCCGGAACATGTCGACCGCGCAGGTATCGACGCGATCGGCGACGCCGCCGGCCTGAATGTAGCCGCTCGCCGCGTCGCACATGGCGGGCAGTTCCATCACCGTGCAGCGCAGGTGCGCGTGCGCCTGCGCGGCGGCGACCATGAAGCAGCCCGACCCGCCGCCGACGTCCAGCACCCGTGTCACGCCGCTGAAGTCGTAGTGCCCGGCTACGCCCACAGCCGCCGGCAGTGAGTGCGCGTGCATCCGCGCTGCAACCTCGCGCGCGCGCTGGGAAGAGACGTTTCCAGCCGCCCAGTCATCGGCGGCGCGGCCCTCGGCGGACACGAGCGGCGTTCCTTCCGGGCCCGCGACCTGGTCGGAGCCGCGCTGGTTCAGCTTCTCGAGCAGCCGGGTCCGATGCCAATCGCTCACGGCCACGCTGGCCATCGGGGCCCAGTACCACGGACTCCCCTTCACCAGGTAGATGCGCGCCTCGTCGCCGAGGTGATATCGGCCGTCATCCGTCACGACGAGAAGCCGCAGCGCTGCGAGCAGGCAGACGAGGACCCGCGTCGCCCGTTCGTCGAAGCCGAGCCGCGCTGCCAGTTCAACGGGGCTCGCGGGCTCAGCGGCGAGCGCGGTGAAGATGCCGGCCTCCTCGGCGGCGACGATCGCGGGCTGATGAAGTCCGGACAGCCACAGATCCCACATCCGGCGGTCGTCCATCGGGGGTGCGGCATACAAATGGTCAGACTGAATCGGCATAGGCGTGCCGGCGAGTATACGCAAACATTCCCACGTTATACTGCGCGCGATTTGGCACGTCTTGTCCTGTTCGTCGTCGTCGCTACCGTCCACGCGCTTCCGCCACGATTGGCATCGCAGACACGCACCTTCGACGTCGTCTCGATCAAGCGCAGCGCGCCGGACGCACCACCGGGGACCAGCGGCGTCCAGCCGGGCGGCCGTTATCGTCTTGCCAATGGGCCCACGCGGTTCCTGATCGGCGTTGCGTACCCGGCTGCGGAGGAGATCATTGGCGCGCCGGATTGGGTGACGTTCGAGAACTACGACGTCACGGCAGTCGGCGGAGCCAGCGCAACGGAGGACGATATCGCGGCGATGATGCGCTCGATGCTCGCGCTGCGGTTCAAGCTGCAGGCACACATCGAAAAGCGGGAACGTCCCGTCTATGCGCTCACACTGGCGCGGGGGGACGGCGCGCTTGGTCCCAACTTGCGTTCGTCCACATGTACGGAAGCCGACGAAGGCAGGACCCCATGCGTCGCACGGTTCGGTCGCGGCTTTATCGCTGCCGGCGGATTCTCGATGGAATGGCTCGCCATCAACCTGCGCGGCGGTGCCGGGCGGCCGGTCGTCGACAGGACCGGATTGGCCGGCAGCTACGACTTCACACTGGACTATGCGTTTGGCCCCCCGCCGCTCGACAGCACACCCGACGGCAAGCCGTCGATTTTCACCGCATTGCAGGAACAACTGGGACTGAAGCTCGAACCGGCGCAAGCCCCGCTGCCCGTCGTCGTCGTCGAGCGGATCGAGCGGCCTCTACCGGACTGACGCGAACAGGTCGGCAACCTGCAGCGTGAAGGGATCCACGCCGCTCGAGTTGACGTTGGACATGGCGGCAACCACCAGTCCCCGCTCCGGAAACATCGTGAAAGAGACGTAGCCGGCGATGGCATTCGCTCGATGGCGCACGACACGCGCCGGCGAGCCAGCGAGCGGCACGTTGCCGACCGTCCAGCCGAGCGCAAATGTCGACGGGCCTGATTTGAGTTGCACGGGCGTCTGGAAGAGCCTGAGCGTTTCCGCTTTCAGGAGGCCGGGCTTCAGCCACGCCGATCCGAACCGCACCAGGTCCGAAGGAGTGGAGAGAAACGCCCCGGCCCCGAAAAAACATGCGTAGTCCGCCGCCGGGGCGGTCCGCAACTCCGCATCGCCGCCGTTGCTCCGCAGATAGAACGGCACGCTGTCGCGATCGGCGTCGGTCCCCGCCGTTCCTTCCATGGCGGTGCGCGTCATCCCGAGCGGCTCGAGGATTTCGCGGCCCATGAACGTCGCAAACGGCTCCGACCCCGCGCCCTCGATGACCGCGCTGAGGAGGATCCACCCCGATGTCGAGAAGCGGTACTCGGTGCCTGGCTCGAACAGCAGCGGTTCGTAGGCGAACGTCTTCAGCGCCTCATCGACCGTCGCACAGTAGCCGCGCGGCATCTGGTCGTTGGCGTCTCCGCGTATGCGATGAACGCCGCCAACGTCGCCCAGCAGCTGGCGCGTCGTGACGGTCCATTGCTTCTGCGGATACGCGGGGACGTACTTCTGCACCGGCGCATCGAGGTCGAGGCGCCCGCGATCGTGCAGCAGCGCAACCGCGGCCGCCGTCAGCGTTTTCGAGACGCTTCCCGTGCGAAACCGCGTGCTCGGCGTGGCCCTCGCCTGGCGCTCGGCGTCGAGGAAGCCGAAGCCCTCGGCCCAGACGATCGCGCCGTCGACGCCCACGGCAACCGACAGCGCCGGCAGATACTCCTCGTCCACCATCAGCCTGCGGGCGAGGCGCCTCGCTTCCTCGACGGCAGCGGAGTATCGCTCGCCGGGCTCGGCGACAGCCGTCGACGGAATGGCTGCCGGATCCGTGTAGAGGGGCTGCTCCGTGGTGGAGACGATGAGCGCCGCTCCGCCGGCGACCAGGATCGCGAGCGCGAAGAGGCCCGCGACCGCCATCTCCAGATTGCGACTCAGGCGGCTCAAGCGTGCAATAGTAAAGAACTTTGCCTTTAAAAGCCACTCGCCTGCCCGGTGTCAGTTCTCGGTCGGGCGGGTCAACGCGTCGATGACGAGCACTTCCTGCGGGCCAGTGGTCCTTTCGATGCGCAGACCCAATTGTTCGCGCACCGCCGTGAACAACGACGGGTACCCACCGACCGACGTGTCAGTCTCCAGGGGATTTCTGGCGAATTTCAGCTCCATGTCGAAGCGACCTTCGAGCGCCGTCCCGTCACGCAATGGGCCGTCGAGCTGGGCGCCGATGGCTCTGAGCACTGCCGGCCACTCGGCGCCGATGAAGCTGAGGTCGACGCCGCTGTTGCTCGGCAACTGCTGCTGACGCCGCCGGCAGGGCGACGGCTTTGCGGAGCAATCCACGGTGGAGCGTCGCAGCTGCGGTCCAAGCCTGGCGTCGCTGCCGGCCATCGACAGCTCGTACATGCGCATGTTGCGCTGCTCCCTGTGGGCGACCAGGCCGAACCGGTCGGCGAGCAGGTTCTCCAGCATCCGTCCCTGCTCGTGAACCGGCGTCGGCTTCGATGTCCTGGCGTGAATGTCGAACCGCTCCTGACGCGCCCAGCCAGGCATGCCGACAATGAACGAGTCGCGCATGCGAAATGACTGGCTGATGATGATGTCGAGCGATACGTTCTCGAAGATCACCTGCGTCGCGTTGCTCGTCGCGGTGACCAGGTTCGTCCCGCTCTTGTTGGGCTTCACCGACGCGACGTCGAAGACGAGACGATCGCCCTGCGCCTCGACGCGCGCCTCACTGGCCGCTGCCACCAGGACGGCTATCGCGACGATCGAAACGGACGCGACCCTCATACTCGACTCTCAAGAACCTGGAGTTAGCTGGTGGAACACGCCGGATACTCTAGCTCGTCGGCATAGCAGTTGTCCGGGTGCTCACAGTAGCACGTCCAGCACTGTTGGTTGTTGTGGTCCGTGGACAGCCCCCCTTCCACGAAGCAGTAGGTGCCGCTCTGCCACCAGGGAACCTGACACTGGCCATGGGGGCAATCGCCGTCGGCGCGCACGCCGCCCTGGGGTTGAAACAGCAAGACGAAACCGGCGAACGCCAGCCTCGAAAGCAATACGAACCGTTCTCTCATGGCAGCCTCCTCTCAACCCCGTAGGGTGATACCCACGGATCGCTTCGCGTCGGAAGACGCGATCGCCGCGGAGGATTCTGCGTCACGACCACCCAGGCATAAAGACACAGACAGCCGTACGCGCGTGTCAATCCGGCACGTAGGCGATCATCATGCTGCGGTTGGCGCCGTAGAGGAACGCCGACGGATCCCCGAACTCGGACCCGTATTCCTTGAGCGGGTTGCGCTGCACCGTGTCCTCGGGGCCGAGGCCCATGTTCAGATAACCGATCAGCGTCGAGTACAGCTTCTGATAGATGTCGCGGTGGCGGACGATCTCCTTGCCGGTCAGCAGGCGCCCGGAGGCGGGAACAACCCGCGTGTCGGGCCTGACGAGCGTCGCCAGCCGCTCCAGCGCGCGTACGCGGCCGCCCAGCCAGGCGCCGTTCTGATAGTCGACGAGCGGCCACTCCTCCGCCGACACGACTCCGCCCACCACGAGCAGATTGAGCTTCGGGATGTGGACGAAAAGATCGCCGTCCGTGTGCGCCGCGGGCATGTAGCCGTAGTCGATCTGCTGGGCAGCGAACGTCATCGAACCGTCCCCGCGCGTCGTCCGGTTCGGGCGGCCCGGTTCGGGCAGGGCTGCCACGCGTGTCTTGAACCCGATCGCGTTGTAGACCGTGTTGCTCAACATCATCTTCGTCTTCTCGTGCGCGAAGATGACGCCGCCGGCACGGCCGACGGCCTCGTTGGCGCCGGTCTGGTCGGGATGCCAGTGCGTGTTGATCAGCGTATGGATGCGGCTGGTCTTCGTCGCCTCTCTCACCGCCGCGATAAGCGCTTCCGCGTTTGCCGCGCGGCCGCCGTCGATCATCAACGCTCCTTCAGGTCCGGGCAGCGCGACGACATTGCAGCCGGTCCCCTGGAACAGCGTTGCGCCGCCGAGATCGGTCGTCGTGATGCGCGGAGCTTGCGCGAGCAGGGAGTATCCGGCTGAAGCCGGGCTCCACGGCAGTAGCGCACCGCCGAGTGCGGCGGCGCCTGTTTGCAGAAACAGTCGTCTTGACGGAAATCCGGCTGAAGCCGGACTCCACGACAGATACCTACGGCCCACTAGTCGTGACGGAATGCTTGTAAATGGGTTCGTGAACCGCGGACTCGCCGAGCGGCCAGATGTCGTTCCACACCCCCTGCGGCGGGCCGAGCACCGGCCACACCGGGCTTCGCGCCATCAGTCGGGTTGCGCCCAGGCCGCGGAGGATCTGCGCTTCTTCCGTGTAGATCGGCGTCTGCAGCGCCATGAACGGCATGAAGCCCCGGGACTGCGTGTAATCCAGCGCCGTCAGGCCATCCTGATCGACGGCGTCGAGGTCGATGCCAGACAGGGCGAGCTCGGTGATGACGGTCCGGAAGCGCTTGCGCACCGCATAGTGGAGCGCCGTGCCGCCGCGGATCTCCTCGGGATGGTTGATCAGCGCGACGACGTTGAGGTCCGCGCCCGCCTTGTAGAGCAGGCGGATCAACTCCAGCGCCTGCGGTTCCGGGGACCGTCCGGCGAGCGCGGCATGAATCGGAGTCTGCCGGTCGCCGGTAGCGAGCGTCGGGTCCGCGCCGCGCTCGAGCAGCAGCTTCACCATCTCGGCGTCGCCGTTGAAGACCGCGCGGATGAGCGGCGTGACTCCGCGGGTGTTCATCGCGCCAGGCGCGTTGGCCGGCTTGAAGAACAGCTGCATGTTCGGGTTGGCGCCCCGCGCCAGCAGCGTCTTCACGACGTCCGTGCCGCTGACCTTGTTCAGCGGATCGATGGACGAGCCTTTACCGCCGTCACGGCGGCTGCGCAGGTTGATGGCGTTGAGCAGCGGCGTCTCACCGAAAATATCCCACTGGTTGACGTCGGCGCCCGCCTGGATCAAGCGGTCGGCGATGTCCCAGTTGGCGTTCATGATCGCCACGAGCAGCGGCGAGACGCCGTCGGGATCGGGCAGGTCGATGTCCGCCTTGTGCCTGAGCAGAACCTCGACGCACGCCATGCAGTTCTCGCGCGTGGCGTAGGCCAGCGGCGACAGGCCACCGCTGTCGAGGCTCTTGGGCCGCCCCTCCGCCTGCACGTGACGCTGATAGTTGCGATCCGTGGAACGGGCGTTGATGTCGGCGCCTTTGGAGATCAGCAGCTCCATCATCGCCGGGTGGCGGCGCGCCGACGCCCACATCAGCGGCGTCTGTCCGCCCCACTTCTCCTTCGCATCGATGGTGGCGCCGGCCTTGAGCAGCGCCTGCGCCGCGTCGATGCTGCCCGTTCGCGCAACGGCGTGGAGCGCGGTCTGCCCTTCCGGATTCGGCGAATCGGCGTCTGCTCCGGCTTCGAGCAGCACCTTCAGCATCTCGGTGTCCGCGACTTCCGCCGCGAGGGTCATCGCCGTGACGCCGTAGTTGTTCGCCAGCTTCAGGTTGGCGCCGGCGCGCAGAAGACGCTTCGCCTCGGCGACGTCGCCCCTGTAGACCGCCCACTGCAGCGGCGTGCTGCCATCGTCGAAGCGGCGGTTGACGTCTTCTTTTCCGGCGGGTCCGGCTCGTCTGGCTTCAGTGCTCGCCGGAACCCGCCCGACATTGGACGGGGATTGCGCGATCTGTGCTTGGGCCGGCGACGCGGCTGCCAGCACTGCGAAGGCAATCGCCGCAAGCAATCCGGCTGAAGCCGGACTCCACATCTTCACGATCACACCTCGACGATGGGGCCGGTGCTGTCGGCGAACTTTTCGTAGTCCTTCGTCGGCACGCCGGCGCGGTGCAGCATGGTCACGAGGATGTTGGCGTGCGGCGTGTTCTGCGGGAACGCGAGGTGCTGATTGCCCTTCACGCCGCCGCCCCTGCCGATGAGCGCCTGCGGCAGCGGATCGTTGTTGTGCGCGTCGCTGTTCGCCATGTTGCTGCCGAACAGGATGAGCGAGTCGTCCAGAACCGACTTGTTGCCTTCCTTCATGTCGGCGAGCCGCTTGACGAACCTGGCGAACACCGCCGTGTGGTAGTTCTGAATTTTTCTGAGGTTGGCGATGCGGTCCGGGAATCCGCCCCAATGCGACGTCGGGTGGAACGCCTCGTGGACGTCCAGGTTCGGGTACGTCCGCATGCTCGCTTCCTCGACCATCTTTATCGACGCCACTCTGGTGCGATTGGTCTGGAAGGACAGCGCGATCATCTCGAACTGAATGTCGAGGAGGGCCCCAAAGTCTTCGGGCGGGCCGAGCGGCGCGCCCGGCAGATCGCCAAGCGACCGGGCGTTCTCCTCGAGTTTCTGCACGCGCTGTTCGATCTCGCGCACCGAATCGAGGTACTCGCTGACGCGCGCGCGATCGCTCGCGTCGAGCCTCGCGTTCAGCGTCGCCGTCGACTCGCGCACGTAATCGAGCAGACTGCCGGTCGTGCTCAGAATGGCCTCGCGCTCTTCCTTGGTATCGCCCTGGCCGAACATCCCGTAGAACGCCTTGCGCGGATTGCTTTCCATCGGCAGCGCCTGCGTTGGCGTGCGGAACGAGATCATGCCGCCCGGCTCGCCGCAGAGTTCCAGCGATGGAAGCGGTGTGCCCTGTCCCAGGTGTCGCGCGGCGATCTGATCCACCGTCACGCCAACGCCGGTCTTGGCGTTGCGCGAGCGCGGGGACACGCAGTTCAGCCACGTCTCCTCGATGATGCCGTGCGGGCTCGAGCTCTCGCCGCCCTTGTTGCGCAGACCGCTGACGACGGTCACGTACTCGCGGTGCGGCTCGAGCGGCTTGAGGATGAAGGGGAACTCGAAGTCGCGGCCGGTTTTCTTCGGCGTCCATTCCTCCTGCAGCGCCCCGTGCGGGAAGTAGACGAAGCCGAGGCGCGGATGCGGTGCCGCGGCGGTCTGCGCCCACGCCGTGCCTGCCGGAATCATGGCATCGAGCAGCGGGAGCGCGATGGTCGCGCCTGCGCCTTTGAGAACCGTGCGCCGTGACAGATGCTTCTTGAACAGGAACATCTCTAAGCTCCTCCTGAAAGGCCGACCTGAAGGTCGGCCTCTACCCCAGGCAACCCAGGCAACCCAGGCAACCCAGGCAACCCAGGCAACCCAGGCAACCCAGGCAACCCAGGCAACCCAGGCAACCCAGGCAACCCAGGCAACCCAGGCAACCCAGGCAACCTAATTAGACGCCGTCTTCGTCACCGCCCGGTCCGCGTAGTCGGCTTCCCTCTTTTTGAATGCGTCGCTCGAAACCACGCCAAGGACGATGGCCTTGAAGCGGTAGTTGTCCGCGGCCGCCTGGCGAACGATGCGGCGAACCGTGGGCATGTCGCGGTAATCAAGGCTCCGGCCCAGCGCGTAGGTCATCAGGTTTTCCGTGAGCGCCTGCACGAACTGATGATCGGGCCGCCCGACCAGCTGGCGGCGGAGGTCGTCGGGTCCGCCGATCTTCGTGCCGTCCGGCAGCTGACCCGCGGTATCGATGAAGCCGAGCGTGTCGGGGTCGTGGCCGCGATACTGACCCACCGCGTTGAAGTTCTCGAGCGCCAGGCCGAGCGGATCCATGATGCCGTGGCACGCGAAGCATGTCGGCTTCTCGCGATGCTGCTCGAGCCGCGCCCGCAGCGTACGCGCCGGCTGGCCGCGTCCGTTTTCCGGCAACGCCGGGACGTCGAGCGGCGGGTTGGCCGGCGGCGTGCCGAGCAGCCGCTCCAGAATCCAGGCGCCGCGCAGGACCGGCGAGGTTCGATTCGGATAGGCCGTCAGCATCAGGACGGCGCCCTTACCCAACAGGCCATGACGGGGAGTCTGCTCGAGCGTCACGCGACGGAAGTGGGCACCCTTGACCGTCTCGATGCCGTAGTGCATCGCCAGGCGCTCGTTGAGGAACGTGTGATTCGCGGTCAGGAGATCCATGACGCTGCGGTCGCTGCGCAGGATGCTGTCGACGAACAGCCGGAGTTCATCCTTCAGCGGTTCACGGATGTCCAGCAGGCCGCTCGCATAGGGGAACTGGCCGCGATCGGGAGTGATCTCGTCCAGCTTGGCAACCTGCAGCCATTGGAACGCGAAGTCCTCGCTGACCGAGCTGGCGCGCGGGTCGGCAAGCATCCGCGTGACCTGTGCGCTCAACACGTCGGGTCTGCTGAGGCGCGAGGCGGTCGCCAGCGTCAACAGCTCATCGTCCGGGATGCTGCTCCACAGGAAGAACGACAGGCGCGACGCCAGTTCGAGGTCGCTCAACGTGCGCGACGCACCCGCGGTGTTCCCGGCCTCGACGCGGTAGAGGAAATGCGGGCTGGCGAGGATGGCGCTCAAGGCGTCGCGGACACCGGCGTCGAAACCGCCCTTGGCCTGGCCTGATTTGTAGAACGCCATCAGCGGCGCAACGTCTTCCTGCGTCACCGGACGGCGGAACGCGCGGCGCGCCAGGTTTTCGACGATCTTCAGCGCGCATGCCGCCTCGTTCTGGTCCGCCTGAAGGCGGACACTACGAACGGCCCCGGCGGAGGCGGGGACACTACGTACGGCGGTTTCAGGATGACAGATGAAAATCTTCGCGCGGCTGGGCGACTGGCTCATGCCGGTCACCGTGAGCGGCCCGCGAATCTCGAGCGCGTGTGCCGCCTGGATGCGCTCCTGGCCGCCTTCGAGCGCCGTCGTGCGTGTCCGCTCGTCGCTTTCGGCAAAGCTGCGGTGCACGAACGTCACCGCGAGCTTCTTCTGACCGGCCGTGGTCTTGAAGCGGATCTTGCGCAGGCGGCTGTTGATCTCTTCAACGGCAGCGTCCAGCCGCTGATCGATCGCCTTGTGGTCCGGTTCGCCGCCGATATTGGTGCGATAGATCTCCTTGCCGTCGAGGAGCACGACCACGGTGTTCTCGAACTCCATCCGCGGGACTTCGCGCGCCATCGCCATGTCGCCGACGGTGAGCTCGTATTCACCGTCCGCCGGGAAGTTGTGCTCGACGTAGAAGCCGCCGCGCGTCCCGAACGGCATTCCCTCGAGGCGATGCTGCTGGCGGCCCGTGCCGGGCGCGCCGCCCGGCGGCAGCGAAATCACCATGTTCTCGACGTCGCCGTAGGTCGTTGTGATCGGAGGGGCCTTCGGATTGCCAACCGCCTCGATCGCGACGGAGCGCGCGGCAAAAATGTACTGGTCGATGAAGTTGGGCGAGACCTGGAGCGCGGACGCGTCGTTGTCGAAGTGGCCCTTGATGTTGTCGTCGGGCAGCAGCGCCTTCGCGTCGACGTTCAGCCCAATCAGATCGCGGATCGCATTCTCGTACTCGCGCCGATTGAGGCGGCGCAGCGGCACGCGTCCGGCGGCCGCCGCGGCATTGGACGCGGTGTCGATTTCCTTTTCCAGCCACGAGACAAAGGTCGCGACCGTTTGACTGTCCGGGCGCTTCATGCCCGCTGGCGGCATCAGGCCGCCGCGCAGTTTGCGGATGACCTTTTCGGCGACCTCGGCGTTCTGCGGTGCGTTCAGATCCACCCCGGAGAGCACCAGACCACCCTGTTTCGCACGGTCGTTGTGGCAGCCGAGACAGAACTGATCGACGACCGCACTTTGCGGCGTCGTGCCCGACTTGACTGCGCCCGGCTGCGCCTCGGCCGGCTTGCCCGCCGGAGCGCTTTGCGCGGAGGCGGGAGCCTGCGCGGGCGCGGCCCCTCCCGTCACACGAATGCCTGCCGCCGCGACGTAGGCTAAAATGGCCGCCGTCGCGATACCTGTTCTGAAAGCGCCCTTCATTCTTGGTGTCAATTGTCGCACTGATCCGCCCGTGCGAAGTCTAGACAAGCGAGGGGCGCGAGATCAACGGAAAATGCTGTGTTTTGAATAGGTTGCCAGCTACCTAAGACGCATCGTTCCTTTCAACGAGCCACCGCCTGAGTTGGTGATGAAGTCGAACAAGCGCTCGATCGTAAAGCTGCCGCTCGCGTTCGCGAAGCGTCCTGTTCCGCCGGTGATCGTCGCGTTTTCGACCACGAGGAGCACAGTGGGGGTTTCAGTCGGGAGACCATAACCGGTCCAGTCGGCCGTCAGCCTGTCACCATTGGCAGCAGTGAATTCGTAGGTGCCTCTTCCGGTGCCCGTCGACAGATCGACCACTTCGTCGTACTCGAACGTGAACCGCCCGAGTTGCGTGGCGTTACCCGTGCCTGCTCCAGTTACGAGCAACGTTGGACCGGCAAACTCGAGGGCATAAGCTCCATCGAGCGTGCCTTTGAGAGGGACGTCGGCTCGTAACGACAATTCACCGGCGGACGGGGACGGTCCCGTCGGATTGGTGATCCCGCCGCAGCCCGCGGCCAGACCGGCGAGTGCGAACACAGCGATGACATAACGAAGCGGTCGTATAGCCTGAGCCTGCATATCCCCTCCACGAGGCTGACGATTTCCAGCGCCTCACCTGATAAGGCGCAGTCGGCCGTGAAAGATGCAGTTGCAGGATTCGACCGCAGCCTGCGCCTTCTGAGATATGGGGGCGAAGGCGCAACGCGCTGTTAGAATCCGGCCTCTGGATCGTCCCAGGTGGGCCCGCCCGAGCATCCGGCCGGCGACGTTACGAACCTGCTCCATATCTGGAGGGCCGGGGACGACCGTGCCTTCGAGCAGCTCGTCCCGCTCGTCTACGAGGAACTGCATCGCATGGCTCTCCGGCATCTCGCCGGCGAACGTGCGCATCACTCACTGCAGGCAACGGCGCTCGTCAACGAAGTCTGCATCCGCCTCCTCGGCTGGGATCAGGGCCGCTGGCAGAATCGCGATCATTTCTTCGGCGTCTCCGCGCGGATGATGCGCCGCGTGCTGGTAGACATCGCGCGCCGCCGGCGGGCGGATCGGCGAGGCGGCGCAGGTGCGGTCCAGATCCCGCTCGACAAGGTCGATCTGGCGGCACCGTCGATCGACGTTGACCTCGTGGCCATGGATCGCGCACTCGAACGGCTGGCGCTGAAGGACAGCCGCAAGGCGCGCGTCATCGAGCTTCGATTCTTCGGCGGCCTTTCGATGGAGGAAACGGCGCAGGCGCTTGGCGTGTCGCTGAGGACCGTGCACAGCGACTGGGCGTTCGCACGCGCCTGGCTCTATCGGACGCTGACCGGCGGCGAGCCGACATGAGCGCCGACTGGAAGGAGCTCGAGCGGATCTTCGAGGAAGCGCGGACGCTGCCGGCCGACACGCAGGCCGCGTTCGTCGCGCGCACCTGCGATTCGGACGAGATGCGCCGTGAGGCCCTGGCACTCCTGGCGGCTGATGCCGCCTCGTCCGACTTCCTGACGAAACCGGCATTCGATCGACTCGCGGAAACCATCGGGGCTGAAGGCTGGAGCCTGAAACCTGGCGCGCGCATTGGCGCTTACACGATCACTCGCCTCCTCGGGGCCGGCGGCATGGGCGAAGTGTGGCGCGCACGCGACGAACGTCTTGGCCGTGATGTAGCGGTCAAGATCCTGCTGCCGCATTTCTCCAACGACCACGATCGACTGCGCCGGTTT
>JBOGIQ010000150.1:0-13123 GCA_050742535.1 Vicinamibacterales bacterium
GCCCGGAACACCGCCGACGATCCCCCCGCGAATGAACGTCAGCTCGCTTTCCAGGCGTTTCTGCGGCTTTGTATGGCTGGAGTCACAACCTGTCAACACATTTGTTAAGTAAACGTAAAATTGTTGCAAAAATACAGTTAAGAAGTAGCCAGAACTCCTGTCGGCAGAGGAGTCATATTGCCGGCAAAAACGGAACCTCCGCGACCTTCTCGGCGTTTCGCAAGAGGCGACCGGCAGCGACTTTGTTCTGGCCGACAACTGGGCCCGGAAGACTAACGCGCGGCCTGCGCCTGGCGACCTGGTCATCGTTGGGCCACGGCCGAGTATGGGCAAGACGCCCTGGCGACACAGATCGCGCTCCACGCCGCTCACCAAGGTATGGCGGGCCTGTTCAGCGTCGAAATGGCGCGGCTGCCGCTCGGGATCCGGCCGTTCACTCATCATGCGCGTCAACGGCATGCGGGTGATGACCGGACGTGTGGCGGCCAATTAATTCGAGCGTGTCGCCAGCGCGTTCGCCGTGCTCGGTGAGCGAGGAAGAGGCTCGCTGCGGCGAAGCGCGCCCGCATTGGCGCGCGGACCCTTCGGCAGTGGCTGACGGAAGGCCGGAATTATCGAGGTGAGTCTTTACGGAAACTGCTGAAGCACGGTGCGGACTGGGCGTACATCCGTAGGCATCCGAACCCGCAGGTGCCAATCGGGCTATCGGTATTCCTGATGGAGCAGCAGTACGGGTTCTTTGGAAACCAGCTCGCCCGCGCCGTCGGCACCCCGGTCACCAACACGTTTTCCGTGGGGGCCGCGAGATGTGAAGCGATTGTGGAGTTGGAGGCGCGCGGCGCAGGGCTGCGTGTGTCCGGTCGATACAGAGCGCCGGGCGGCCCGCGCTGGCTGGTGATCGCTGAGGCCGCAGGACACGTCCGCGGTCTCGCCATTCGCGAACAGCGAGGCACCCGGATTGTCGGCTATACACCCACGCCCACGAGTCGGACCTTGTACGGCGTTGAGGGCAACACGCTGTGCCTTGCCGGGCCCTTCGACGACGTCGCCGTAAAGGCGTTCTCGGATTCTTCCTGAGCGCATCGGCTTCCGGACGACTGACGTTTTCGCGGATTTGCCGAACGCAGTGTCGGGAAGACGGAGCGCGCCGAGGAAGTGCGCCCCGCTCCGCGAGGTATTGCCGGACGCGGCCGCGCGCTCGTTCAACAGCGGCGACAACGCGATGTACTCCGCGACGAGCGTGGCCTCGAGATCGATGTCGCGTCTCAACGACTACTGTTAGATCTCAAACCGGCGACTGTAGCAACTAATGTCTGCTGGGGACCCTAAGCGCACGTGTCACTGATACCGCCACGCGGATCCGGGATCAAGCCTCGAAAAAGACAGTTTCGTCCGTTCCCTGCAGCACGATGTTGAACTCGTAGATGCCACTCCCAGCATACCTGGCAATCAGCGTGTCTCGACGCTCCGCCGGTACCAGGTGGAGGATGGGGTCGGTGGCGTTGAGCGGTTCGTCCTCGAAGTAAAGCCTCGTCCAGCAGCGCGACATGACGCCCCGGGCCATGACGCTGACGAGGATGTGGGGCGCCTGGCGCTGTTCCGCGGGTCCAGCCACGGCGCCGGGCCTGATCGTCCGGAAGAGGAATGCGCCGCCAGGCCCGGTTGCCGCGCGGCCAAAGCCGGTGAACGCCGGATCCGCCAGATCGCTCTGCGGGTCGCCGGGATGGTGATAGTGGCCATCCGCGTCGGCCTGCCAGATCTCCACGAGACCGTCCTCGACGGGTGCGCCGTCGCCGGCGATCAGCCTGCCGGCGATGGTGATCCGCTCGCCGCGCGTGGCATCCGACACCAGGCAATCGGTCCCCTCGAGTCGATCCCTGACCAGCAGCTTGAAGAACGGTCCGACCGTTGAGAAAGGCGTGAGTTGGGACATGGAGCGGCGCAGGACAAAATATAACCAGGGGATGAACGGGATACCAATCGCGAGATCCGGGCCGGGGTCGCCTGCGTTCCGGCGCATGCGGCGGAGTCGGCTAAGGTGCGTACTCGCTGGCATCGCCGTCATCGCGGTCGCTGCCTGCTCGAAGACGCCGGAACAGCCGCAGAAAACGTCGGCCCGCGCGGTGACGTTCAACGAAATCGCGCCGATCCTCTTCGACAACTGCGCGAGCTGCCATCGCCCGATCGACGAGCCGCCGCAGCCTGACCCGCGACTTGTCCGCCGTAGCCCGGAGAGCGAAGGCGGGACGTCCGGACCTGTCTCGCCGAAGCCGTCGGCGGAGGCGGATCCGATCTGCGTGGCCGGGGCGCCGTTCAGCGTGCTCGACTACGAGCCGGTTCGCCGCTACGCGCGCGCAATCGCCGCTGCCGTGGAGCGCCGGTCGATGCCGCCGTGGCTGCCCGAGCCGGGACACGGCGTGTTCGCCGGCGAACGCAGGCTCAGCGACGATCAGATTGCCCTGATCAGGAAGTGGGTCGACAGCGGGGCTCCCCAGGGACATCCCGCCGAGGTGCCGAAGCCGCCGACGTTTTCCGGAGGGTGGCAGCTTGGCACGCCCGACCTCGTGCTGACGCTGCCGGAGCCGTACGTGCTCCAGGCAGGAAGCCGCGACGTGTTCCGCAACTTCGTCATACCGGTGCCGATCACCGCAAGACGCTACGTGCGCGCCGTCGAGTTCCGCGCCGATCGCCCACAGGTGCTGCATCACGCGGATCTGGCGATCGATCTCGGACGCGTCTCGCGCGTCCTCGATCGTGCCGAACCCGGTCCCGGTTTCGGGACGATGGACGGCGGTCAGGTGTACAACGTGTACGGCTGGTCGCCCGGCAAGGTTCCGGTGATGGAGGCCGCAGATAATGCGTGGACGCTCGAGCCCGGCACCGACTTCGTTCTGCTGCTCCACATGATCGCCGGAGCAACGAACGACACGGTGCAGCCGTCGATCGGCCTCTTCTTCTCGGACACGCCGCCCACGCGCACGCCGATCAGCGTGAAGCTCGAAGCGCAGGGGATTGCCATTCCCGCCGGCGAACCGAACTACGTGGTCGAGGACAGCTACGTGCTCCCGGTCGACGTCGACGCGGTGAGCATCTATCCGCACGCGCACTACATCGGGAAGGAGATGCGCGGTACGGCGACGCTTCCCGACGGTTCGCTGAAGGACCTGCTGTGGATTCGCCGGTGGGATTTTCGCTGGCAGGACCGGTATCGCTACAAGTCGCCGGTGTTCCTGCCGCGGGGCACGCGGCTGTCGATGCGGTTCACGTACGACAACTCTGCGGCAAATCCGAACAACCGCAACCACCCGCCGGAGCGTGTGCGATCGGGACCGCGTTCGACCGACGAGATGGGCCAGCTCTGGATTGAAGTCGTACCGCGCCGCGCGGAGGATGCCGCGCTGCTGAGCGCGGACTTCGTTCGCCGTTCAATGCTTGCCGCCATTGCGTCCGCCGAGCTCGACGTTCGTCTCGATCCCCAGGTGGCCGCCGCCCACAATATTCTCGCGACGCGGTATCTGCAGGTGGGACGTGTCGCCGACGCGCAGGCACAGCTCGAAGAGGCGGTGCGTCTCGATCCCCGCGACGCGGAGGCGCAAAGCAACCTCGGAACGGTGCTGCAGGCGCAGGGCCGGCTCGCCGAAGGGATGCAGCGCCTTCGCACGGCGGTCCGCCTGAAGCCGAAGGACGACGCGGTGCGCTTCAATCTGGGGGCCGGTCTGCTCGCGGCCGGGCAGCCGGACGCGGCGCTGCGCGAGTTCAGGACGGCGATTGCGCTCAACCCGGAAAATGCCGGCGCGCACTTCAACCTTGGGGTGATCCTCGGGCCGCGCGCCCAACTGGACGCGGCGATCGCGCACCTGCGGCGCGCGGTGGAGATCAACCCGCTCCACGCCGATGCCTACCACAATCTGTCAGTCGCCTACGGACTGCAGCGGCGAACCGACGAAGCGATTGCGGCGGCGCAGGCGGCCGTGCGCCTGAAGCCCGATTCAGCCGTGGCGCAACAGCAGCTGCAGCGGCTGCTGGCCGCCCGCGGCGTCCACTTTTAGCCAGGCTACACGCATCTGGAAGATGCCCTAGAACTGCGTTAGGCTTCGGTGCGTCCAAACGCCTGTCCGCCGAGCCTCGGCGAAGGCGGGTCCTTAGGAGGTCGTCCCATGTCCGCTGCCCGTCTCCTGGCTAGCATCCTCACCCTGGCGCTCCTGGCGGCAACGGCGTTCGCGCAGTCCGCGCTCAAGCCGGTGACGTTCAGCGATACGCGCCTCAGCAACGGTCTGCGCGTGATTATCTCGGAGGATCACTACGCGCCGGTGTTCGCGATCGCGGTCAGTTATGCCGTCGGCTCGAAGGACGAGCGGGCGGGCCGGACCGGCTTCGCACACCTCTTCGAACACATGATGTTCAAAGGGTCCGAGAACATCGGCTCCGGCGAGCACTTCTTCCTGGTGTTCAACTACGGCGGGTCGATGAACGGGACCACGAACACGGACCGGACGCTGTATTACGAGATTCTGCCGAAGAACCAGCTCGACCTCGGCCTGTTCCTCGAGGCCGATCGCATGAAGTCGCTGGCCATTACCAAAGAGAACCTGGACAACCAGAGGAACGCCGTACAGGAGGAGCGCCGCCTGCGGCTGGACAACCAGCCGTACGGCAAGAGCCAGGAGCGCTTCAACGAGATGGCGTACGACAACTTCGCCTACAAGCACTCCGTCATCGGCTCGATGGAAGACCTCAACGCCGCCACCGTGGACGATGTGGCGAGCTTCTTCAAGACCTACTACGCGCCCAACAACGCGACGCTGGCGCTGGTCGGGGATCTCGACACGAAGACGACACTCGCCAAGATTGAGAAGTACTTCGGCAGCATTCCGCGGCAGCCGGCCCCGAAGCCGGTCGATCTAGCGGAGAAGGAGCTGACCGCCGAACGGCGCGAGTCGATGGTCGACCCGCTGGCGCGCGTCGCACAGATCAACATGGGCTACAGAATTCCGCCGGCGACCCATGCTGACTGGCCGGCGCTCTCGGCGCTCGGGCAGATTCTGGGCGGCGGCGAGAGCTCGCGCCTCTACCAGGCGATCGTGAAAGAAAAGGAGCTGTGCACCGGTACCGGCGCCGGGAGCGGCGCGCGAATCGGGCCCGCACTCTTCAACGTGACGTGTTCGGTCCGCGCGGGGAAGGACATCAAAGAGGCAGACGCGGCGATCGCAGAAGTGATTGCCGCCGCCCATACGGCGCCGATCACCCCGCAGGAACTGCAGCGTGTTCGCACATCCGCGCGCCGTTCCGCAGTCAGCATGCGCGAAAGCGCGCTCACCCGTGCACTGACGCTGGCCGACAACGCCGTTCTCTACAACGATCCCAATCGCATCAACACGCTGACCGACCGGCTGTCGTCGGTGACGGCCGCAGATGTCCAGCGGGTGGCGCGCACCTACCTGCGCCCAACCAACCGCATCGTCATGCACACGCTGCCCGGGGCCGGCACGCCGCCGGCGCCGCCGTCCACGCAGTCGCGCTGAGGAGGAGAACGCATATGGATCGCACAACATTCGCCGCGTTCTGCCTGTTGCTGGCGTTGGCCGGTCCGCTCGCGGGCCCCATCGTGCTCGCGGAACCCGCCCCACAGGATTCGCCCCGTGTGCAGCAGCCCACCGATTTCACGGGCGTCCAGCTGAAAAACCGTGCGCCAATCTCCAGCGAGGTCCTCAAGGTCAAGTTCCCGCGGCCGACCGAGAGTCGCCTGAAGAATGGCATGGAGCTGATGGTGCTCGAGGAGCACCGCTCGCCGACTATTCAAGTGGAGATCGCCGTTCCTGCATCCAGTCTGAACGACCCGGAGGGCACGGCGATCAGCGGTGCCACCGCCAGCCTGATGCGTCTTGGCACGAAGACGCGTGATGCGCGGGCCATTGCCGAGACGCTCTCCGAGCTCGGTGCGTCCATTTCATTCAATATCGGCGACCGCTACGCCTATGCCCGTTTCTCGACGCTGACCGAGAACCTCGACGCGGTGATGGCGCTGATGTCCGACATGCTGTTCACTCCGACCTTCCCGCAGGACGAGCTGGACAAGTGGAGGAATCAGCAGCTCAGTCAGCTGCAACAGGTACGGTCGATCCCGGATTTTCTGGCGACGGAGCGGATTGCCAAGGCGATGTATCCGGACGATCGTCGCTCCTTCGTGCTGCCAACGGTCGAGAGCGTGAAAAGCCTGACGCGCGACATGCTCGTCGCGCACTACGCGCGGATCTACCGCCCCGAGGGCGGGCGCATCACCGTGCTCGGCGACGTCCGGGCGCGTGACATCACGCCGAAGCTCGAGGCCATGCTCGCAGACTGGAAGGGCGTTGGCACGAAGCCGCCGCAGCTTCCGCTGCCTGGCCCAATCAAGGGGCGCACGGTCATCCTCGTCGACCGGCCGAACTCGGTCCAGACCGCGTTCTATCTCGGCAACCGCGCGTTCGACCGCCGGAGCCCGGATTACATACCCGCCCAAGTCATGAACCGTGTGCTCGGCGGCGGCCCGGCGTCGCGCCTGTTCCGGAACATCCGCGAAGCGAAGGGATACACCTATGGAATCAGCAGCGGATTCGCCGCCAGCCACTACATGAACATGTTCACGGTTCAGACGTCGGTTCGGACCGAGGTGACCGGCGAGGCACTGCGGGAGATGCTCAAGGAGTTGACGGACATCCGCAACCGGCCCGTGCCCGCCGACGAGTTGGAGAACGCCAAGCGCGCCCTCGTGGCCAGCTTCGCGCTGAGTACGGAGAACCAGGCGACGGCGCTTTCGAACGCCACCCAGATCAAGGACTACGGGTTTCCGGCGGATTACTGGGACACGTATCCCGAGAAGATCGCCGCCGTCACCGCGGCCGACGTGCAGCGCGTGGCGCAGAAATACGTGCCGCTCGACGATCTGGTGATCGTTGCCGTTGGCGACGCGGCGAAAATCCGCAAGGTGCTCGCGGAGTTCGGCGCGATCGAGGAGTGGGACGCCGAGGGCCGCCGCCGGACGACGCCGTAACAAGACTCCGAACCCCAACTCCCAAACGAAACCACGAAGATCACGAAGGGTCACGAAGAGAAAAAAGCTCAAATACCAAACGGCGTTGCTTCACGTCCACGAATCACGAGATCGAACCGGAAGGCCAGCGACCAGTCCGGCTCGGTGGCGTCGAGGTCGAACGCGGCGATGACGCGATCGCGGGCGTGCGCCGGGACGCCGTGAAAGATCGGATCGAAGGCCTGCAGCGGGTCGCCGGGAAAGAACATCTGCGTGACCAGCCGCGTCAGGAAGTTCGGCCCCAGCAGCGAAAAGTGCACGTGCGCCGGCCGCCACGCGTTGTAGTGGTTTTGAAACGGGTAGCGACCCGGCATGATCGTCAGAAAGCGATACCGTCCGTTCGTATCCGTGATCGCGCGGCCCGTCCCGGAGAAGTTCGGATCGAGTGGCGCGGCGTGGTTGTCGACGCCATGCGCGTAGCGTCCCGCGGCATTGGCCTGCCAGATCTCCACCAGCGTCTGCGGTACCGGCCGCCCATCCTCATCCAGCACGCGCCCGTGCAGGATGATTCGCTCGCCAATCGGCTCGGCTGCATGTTGCCGGGTCAGGTCGGTATCCAGTGCACCGATCGCTGCGTACGGAAACAGCGGTCCGGTCAGCTCCGATCGGGTCTGTGGGATCACGATGCGCGCCTGTTTGGGATGGCGAAGATGCGTGCCGCGGTTCGGCTCGAAGTAGTCGGGCGAATGGATTCCCTCCGCCACCGGTGGATAGACGCGCGAATTGGCCAGAGCCTGTCGAGAATAACGAATTCCTTCCTGATTTGTCTCGCTCACGGCGTCGGTTTCTATTGACGCGCGCGGACGGTTGGTGCAGGATCCCGGCACCTCGACCGTCTTTCGCAACGTCCCTCTCGAAGGCGTGGCAACGAGTAGAGACGCCAGCGAACGCTAACCGTTCATCGCCGGCGGCGGCAAGTCGCCGGAAGGAGAAGCGACTATGCGTGCCGCGGCCTACGGCATCGTTGTCAGTGCAGCGCTCGTGCTGCTCCCCTCGATTAGCTTTGCGCAAGGAATTCTCACCGGAACCGTCCGAGATCCCCAGGGCTCCATCATTCCCGGCGTCACCGTGGAGGCGTCGAGCGGCGCGCTCATCGAGAAGACGCGCACGGCGGTCACGGATGCGAGCGGGCAGTATCGCATCATCGAGCTGCCGCCCGGCATCTACACCCTGACGTTCAGCATCCCGGGATTCAGCACGTTCAAGCGCGAAGGCGTCGAGCTGGTGGGATCGGCGACGCTGTCGATCCCGGCCGTGCTGAGTGTCGGCAACGTGCAGGAGACCATCCAGGTCACGTCTGAAACGCCGATTGTCGATGTGCAGAGCGTCAGACGGGAGGTTGTGCTCCAGGGCGATTTCGTCAGTGTGCTTCCAGCGACGCGGAACTATGCCGCGCTGCTCAACTCAATTCCGGCGCTCACTGTGGGATTTGCAATCAGCACCGAAGTGACGCCCGAGATGCAACTGTTCAGCGCTCGTGGAGGAAGCACCAACGAGGGCAGAATAATGGTTGGCGGCATGACGGTCGCGGCCGCGTTCAACGGCGGCGGCGTATCGAGTTTCACCTACAACACTTCGGACGCCACGGAGTTGCAGGTCGTCATCTCCGGTGGCCTCGGCGAAAACGAGACCGGCGGACCGTCGCTGAACATCGTGCCGCGATCGGGCGGCAACTCATTCAGGGGGTCCGGGTTCGTCAGCAGCGCCGGCGAGTGGTCGCGCTCGGAGAACATCGACGCGGAGCTGGCCGCCATCGGCATCGTCCGCGGCCCCGCGCTCCGAAAGGCGTGGGACGTGAGCGGCTCCTACGGCGGCCCGATCAAGCGAGATCGACTCTGGTTCTACGGGACGGTTCGCAACTTCGGCAGCCATCGCGTCCAGGAGACCGGCGCACTGCCGAACCTGTTCGCCGGCGACCCGACGAGCTGGGGTTACGCGCCTGATACATCCGTCACGCTCTCGTTGGACGCTCAGAAGCGCGACGCGCTCTCGGGGCGTGTCACCGGGCAGTTCGGCAAGCATCGCGTGACGGTGTCGCAGGAAAACCAGTACCGCTGTGATGGTTCGACGCTGACCGTCAACGGCGATGGCTGCCGGCAGCGCGGCTCGGACTGGATCGCACTCGGCGGAACGACCACCTCTCCAGAGGCGGAGGCCGGCTACTTCCCCTCGCCGTATTACCTGACGCAGGCGACCTGGACGATGCCGAAAACGAACCGCCTCCTGCTCGAGGCCGGCTTCTCGCGCTTTGCCTATCAGCCGGTCTTCGGCACGCCGCCGTCCGACGGCATCACCAACCTCATTCCGGTGACCGAGCAGCAGGCCATCGATGGTCACCGTGCCAACTTTACCTATCGCGGGATCAATACGTGGCAGGACAACTGGGCGAATCCGACCCAGCTTCGTGCATCCGCCTCCTACGTCACCGGCGCCCATAACATGAAAGCCGGCTACCAGGGAGCCATCCAGAAATCGGATTCGACGACGCGGACGAACTCGAATCTGATCTCGTACCGCTTCAGCAATCGCAGCCCCAACCAGTTCACGATCCGGCTGCCCAACTGGCAGACTGCCGACCGCACCGTGCAGCACTCCGCCTATGTTCAGGACAGCTGGACCCTGAAGCGTCTCACGCTGCAGGGCGCCGCTCGCTACGACCACGCGTACAGCTGGAGCCCGTCCGAGCACAACGGAACGGCGGAGACGTCTCCGTGGAACGCGGCGCCGATCATATTCCCACGCACCGTGAGCGTGCGCGGCTTCGACGACGTCACGGCGCGGTTCGGTGCCGCCTACGACGTGTTCGGGACGGGCAAGACGGCCGTCCGCGTGAACATCGGCAAGTATCTGGATGCGGCGACCAACGACAGCAACTACACGGAGAACAACCCGGCGAACCGCATCCAGGAGACGATGACGCGCAGCTGGACCGACAACGATGGCGATAAAGTGGTCGACTGCAACGTGCTCAGTCCGGTCCAGCAGAGCCCGGCGCTGACGGGTTCGGTTGACAGCTGCGGCTCGCTGTCGGGCAACTCGCTGCGCTTCGCGAACGCGTTGACGGGTCTCACCGAAGTGAACCCGGCGATCCTCGGCGGATGGGGCGTGCGTCGGTACGATTGGCAATTCGGCATCGGCATCCAGCAGGAAGTGCTTCCCCGCGTCTCGGTCGAGGTTGCCTACAACCGGCGATGGTGGGGCAATTTCACCGTCGAGGATGACCGGAATATCGGGCCGGCCGATTATGAGACATGGATCGCTACGGCACCCGTCGATGAGCGATTGCCGGGCGGCGGCGGGTACGAGATCGTCCGCTACGTTCAGAAGCCGTCAACAGCGGGAATCGTATCGAACGATTACGTCACGTTCGAGACCGACTTCGGTCCGGCCCGCACGAACTACTGGCATGGTGTCGAAGTGACGGCCAACGCGCGGATGCGCAATGGCTTTACCTTCCAGGGGGGCACGAGCACCGGCCGTGAAGTCACCGACCGATGCGCGACTGTGGTCAAGATGGACAGTCCCGATCCGCGTAACTGCCGCACTGTCGAACCGTTCAGAACCAGCTTCCGCGGTTCCGCTGCGTATACGGTGCCGTGGGTGGACGTCCTCGTCAGCGGGATCGCGCGTATCTCGCCGCCGCCCGGGATCACCGCCAACTATCTGTTCCCGAACAGCATCCTGCAGGCGCAGCTCGGCCATCTGCCGCCGGGGCAGCTGCTCAACGGAAACCAGAACGTCAACCTGCTCGATTCGAACCAGATGTACGCAGAAAAGCGCCACTATCAGTTCGACATGCGGTTTGCGAAGATCCTCCGTTACAAACGCACACGCGCCGATGTGGGAGTGGACCTCAATAACATCTTCAACGTGAATACGCCGACCTTCTATGACGGCACGTACGACAGGACGCCCGCAGCCGGACTCGGACCCGGCGGCGAGTGGCTGCGGCCGACGGGTATCGTCCAGCCGCGATTCGCGCGGTTCAACTTGACGGTGACTTTCTAACTGGCGGATTTCGTGGGGCGAGCCTTGTCAGGCTCGCCTCGCGAACCCGAAGGGTTCGCCACACAATCGAATCCGCGCTAGTGCTTGCCGGCGCCGGCCATCTGCTGCGCGCGCGGCTTGTGCGTGGTCGAGAAGATCACGTGCAGCGACATCAGCGCCTGCAGCGGGTGGCAGCCGGCGTCGGCCAGCGGTTTCACATGGTCGCTGACCAGCGGCCCCTTGGCGACGTCGATCATCGCGCGCGCCGCCTTCCGGTGCACGCCTTCGAGGCCGTACTCGTTCGCCACGTTCTCGAAGTCGTCGACGATCCGGTCGCGAAGCGGCTGGCTGTGGCGCGATTCGAAGAGCAGCTTGTTCAGCGCATACGCCTCGGCCGGCGGATGCTTGTAGAACATGTAGCCTTCATCCTTGAACTGGAACCCGCCGTACTGCTTCTCGACCTTCGTCGGCGCGTGCTTGCGTTCACGATGCGGCAGGAAGCGCATCATCGCCAGCCCATGATGCCAGGTGGGGAGGTAGTCGATCAGCTCGCCCTCCTGCGCCCCGATGGCGCCGAACATCACCGCCCAGTTCAGCATCTCGGTGTTGCCGACTTCGTCGAGCTGCGTGCCGGTCATGTTGAGCAGGGCGTCGGTGTTGCCGACCTCCATCTGCGAGATCAGCCAGCGGTCGAAATCGAACTCCGGACTCGTGTACTTCGTCGTGCCGGGGAAGTGCGACATCCCGCCGCTGGCGACGATGGCGACGCGCTCCTTCCGCCCCTTGACGATCTCGGCGATCGCCCTGCCGAGCGCCTCACAGCGGCGCGGGGTCGGCAGCGGCGGCACGTAGACGTTCGTGAAGAACGGGACGACCGGAATGTTGCGCTTGCCAATCAGGAACTCGAACGGGATCGAGAAGGCGTGGCCGAGCTCCGCATCCTCGGAATAGGCCATGTCGAAGTTGTGATCGACGACCAGCTTGTTGAGGATGTCCTCCGCCATCTCGCGATGGATCGGCAGATTGTGCTCCCGGCCGGCGAACTTGGCGATGGCGCGGCTGCCGGCGACGATCGCGAAGCTGGGGACACACGTGACCGAGAAGGTCTCCACGTGGTCGGCTCCGAACATCAGGATGACGTCGGGCTTGCTCTCGTCGAGCGCCCGTCCGAGCTCCTCGATCGCGGCCGCGGCCTGATCGAGCTGCTGGGCGTTCTCGTCCGGCGGCCGGGTAAACAGGTACGGCGTATGGCAGGTGCCCAGTGCTGCGACAATTTCACCCATTGCGGTCTCCTTAAGGCCGACCTGAAGGCCGGCCTCTACCTCATTTCATCGCCTTGTCTATTTTGTCCAACAACGCCATCGTCGGCACCACGCTGGCAGCGCCCGACTCCGGCTCGCGACCCTCGCGGATCGCGCCGACGAACTCGATGTCCTGGCGGTCGAACGCGGCGGTATTGTCGTCGAACACCACGTCGTTGCCTTCGCTGTCGGTCATCGAATCGCGATACACCTTGTAGGTGTCCTCTTCGCCGATGTAGCGGTAGAAGCCGCCGAACGGTCCCTTGTTATTGAACGACATCGCCATGGTGAACAGCGGACCCTTCCTGGACTTCATGGCGACGGTGATGTCCATTGGAATCTTCAGTTCGTGGTGGTCTGGGCCTCTCTGGCCCCAGACATCCCAGTTCGGTTCGCTGAGGACCCAGTGCGCCAGATCGACGGAATGGCAACCGTGATGCCAGAGCAGGTTGTCCACCCACGAGCGCGGCTGGCCGTGCATGTTCAGGTTCGTGCGGCGGAAGAAGTACGTCTCCACGACCATGTGATGGAGGTGGAATGTGCCTTCCTGAATGCGGCGCCGAATCTCCCGATGCGGATTCGCAAACCGGCGGGTGTGCGTCACCATGAGCGTTTTACCGGCCTTTTTCGACTCCTCGAGCATGTGCTGCGAGTCGGCCAGGTTCAACGCCATCGGAATCTCGACCTGCACGTGCTTGCCCTTGCGCAGGGCCATCACCGTTTGGTCGTGATGCTGGTCGCTTGGGGTCGTCAGGATGACCGCGTC